>NZ_JBRJGR010000003.1:0-328768 GCF_053628595.1 Roseovarius sp. MBR-154 | reverse complement strand
TTTTCTTCCGCTTCCCCTCCCAAGACATCCGCCCCAGTCCGTTCCGCGCCCCAACCGCGCCTCAGCGCCGCCGGTGAAGGGGCTTTTACGGTTAGAGGCTCAGACCCGCAACCCCTTTTTTTGGCTTTTGTCATCTTTTTTACATGAACCCTGATTTTTACGGAATATTAAAGGGTTACGGGAAAGTTCGACAAGATTTCGACGCGCGGGCGCAAGAATATTGCCACGCCCCATTATGCCGATTTCCTACATCTGGGGTTATCCACAGACTTACCCCCAAGACCCGGCAAAACCGACCGTCAGACGCCACTTCAAACGCGGCTCCGCTGCCCGGTCGGGCGCCATCTCAGCCCCAGCAGCCCCAGAATCACCGCAAGGTAGATCAATGGCTCGATCTGAAAGCCTTTGCTGAGCCAGATGAAATGCACCGCGCCCAGCACCGCCACCGCGTAAGTCAGCCTGTGCAAGCGCCGCCACCGTGGCCCGAGGCGGCGCAGCGACAGGTCGTTGGAGGTCACCGCCAGCGGAATCATCAGCAGGAACGCGGTGAATCCCACCGTCACATAGGGCCGCTTGACGATATCGGCCCAGATCTGCGCCGGGATCTGCACGTCCAGCACCAGCCAGACCAGCAGATGCAGCCCCACATAGGTAAATGCCAGCAGGCCAAACGCCCGACGAAACCGGATCAGGTTTAGCCCGAGGAACCGGCGCAGCGGGCTGATGCAGAGGCCGAGAATCACCAGCTGCAACGCGACCTCGCCCAGTTCTCGCTCCAGCGCCTTGATCGGTTCGGCCCCAAGGCCGCCGGTCAGGCCAAGCCATAACGTCCAGACCGCCGGTATCAGCGCCGCCAGCCAGACCGACCAGACCGGCACCCGCCGCGCCACCACATTGACCTGATCGACCGCCGCACTCATCCGCAACAGGCATCGCCCGCCTGAATCGGGGGGCATGGCGTGTCACCATAGGAACAATAGACGCAGCAATCCCCGGCACGGGGCCGCAAGACCCTGTGACAGGCCGCGCATTCCAGAAAGAACTGGCAGGCATCGGTCGGCATGGTCAGGGACTCGGCATGCCCACATTCGGGGCAGGTCAGCGTCGATGTCAGCGTGATGTCTTTTTCAGCCATAGGTCCGCTCCGGTAGTGATGAAAGACCGCACCGGCACAGCGCGGTCATGGCCGTGGAATTGCCGCCACCCCATGCCGTGGTCCGTGCCGACATCAGAAATTCGCCTTCAGGTCCATCCCGTCGTAAAGCGCGGCCACCTCTTCGCCGTAGCCATTGAACATCTGCGTCGGGATGCGCGGCGAGAAGAGCCCCCCGCCGATGCGCCGCTCGGTGGCCTGTGACCAGCGCGGGTGATCGACCTCGGGGTTCACGTTGGAATAGAACCCGTATTCGCGCGGGTTGGACTTGTTCCAGCTGGTCGGCGGCTCCGCGTCTGTCAGCGTGATCCGCACCACCGACTTGATCGACTTGAACCCGTATTTCCATGGCACGATCAGCCGCAGCGGCGCGCCATTCTGGTTGGGAATGTCGCGGCCGTAGATGCCCGTGGCCATGATCGTCAGCGGGTGCATCGCCTCATCCAGCCGCAGCCCCTCGACATAGGGCCAGTCCAGAACGGGGTAGGCCACGCCACGCATCTCCTCGGGGCGCAGCACGGTCTCGAAACCCACGTATTTCGCGCCCGGTTTCACACCGGCGAGGTTCAACAGATCCGCCAACTCGAACCCGTTCCACGGCACCACCATCGACCACGCCTCGACACAGCGGAACCGGTAGAGCCGCTCCTCGACCGTCATCTTCGCCATGATCTCGTCAAAGGCGTAATCGCCGGGCTTGTCGACCAGCCCGTCGATGCGCACGCTCCACGGCTCGATGGTCAGCGCATCGGCATAGCGCGCCGGGTCGCCCTTGTCGGTGCCGAACTCGTAATAGTTGTTGTAGCTGGTGATATCCTCCCAGCTATTGGGCTCCAGCGCATCGCCTTGCGCCTGCGCGCCCCCGGCCCCGCCGATGAGGCCAAGCCCCGCCGCGCCTGCGATCATCTGGCGGCGGTTGAGATAGACGCTCTCGGGTGTCACGTCACGCTCATTGAGCGTATTTGTCCAGCGGTTGGCCATGTCGTCCTCCTGATCTGTCCTGCACCATATAGAGACGGACAGGCATCCTGCCAGCCGCAGGTTTCAGATCAGCCGATCACAAACCCGCGCCCGGATTGTAACTCGGCCGGATCTTGTTGAACGGGATCGAGGTGCCATCGGCCTGCACCAGCCGCACATGTCGCCGCCGCATCTGGCGCGGTTCGGCCACGCCCACGGAATGGGCGATCATCTCGACCTCCTTGATCACCGATTGCGCGTAATTCGCGACCTTGAGGTACTTGTCCTCGACCACAAGGCCGCGTTGCAGATACGGGTCATGGGTGGTGATGCCGGTGGGGCAGGTGTTGCGATTGCATTTCAGCGCCTGGATACAGCCCAACGAGAACATGAAGCCGCGCGCGGACGTCACGAAATCCGCCCCCGCACAGAGCGCCCATGCCACGTCACCGGGGTTGATCAGCTTGCCGCTCGCGATCATGCGGATTCGCTCCTTGAGCCCGTAGCGGTCACGCAAATCCACCATCCGCGGCAGCGCATCGCGGATCGGCATGCCGACCAGATCCATCAGCGGCATGGGCGCGGCCCCGGTGCCGCCCTCGCCTCCGTCGATAGCGATGAAATCGGGCGCGCAATCGGTGCCGCGTGTGACGATCAGTTCAAACATCTCCTCCCACGCCTCGGACGATCCGATGACGGTCTTGAAGCCGACAGGCCGCCCCGTCACCTCGCGAATATGGGCGATCATGTCGAGCAACTCTGCAAAATCGTTGATCTCGGCATGCCGGTTGGGCGAGATGCTGTCCTTGCCTAATTCGATACCGCGAATCTCGGCAATCTCGGCGCTGACCTTCTCGCCGGGCAGGATGCCGCCCTTGCCCGGCTTGGCCCCCTGCGCCAGCTTCAACTCGAACATCTTGATGCAGGGATTGTCCGACACCTCGCGCAGCCGGTCATCGCTGAGGCGGCCTTGCGCATCGCGCACGCCATACTTGGCCGTGCCGATCTGATAGACCAGATCACAGCTCCCCTTGAAGTGGAACGGGCTCACCCCGCCCTCGCCGGTATTGAGCCAGATGCCCGCCTTGGCCGCGCCCCGGCTCAGCGCCTCGACCGCCGGGCGCGAAATCGCGCCATAGCTCATGCCGGAAATGTTGAAGATCGACTTGGCCTTGTAGGGAATGGCCGCTGTCGGCCCGATCTCCATCGGCGCTGTCACCGCGAACTGATCGTCAAGCGGCGGAAAGGCGGCAGGCACAAAGATCGGCGTGCCGGGCACCCCGAGATTTCGGGTCGAGCCGAACGCAATCGTGTTGCCCTTGCCCTTGGTGGCGTGGCTCACCCAATCCCGCTGCGCGCGGTTGAACGGCATCTCCTCGCGGTCCATGGCAAAGAAATACTGCCGAAAGAATTCGCCCAGCTTGGTGAACAGCCCGCGAAACCGCCCGATCACCGGATAGTTGCGCCGGATCGCGTCGCCGGGCTGCGTCTTGTCGAGGATGTAGAACAGCACCGCGACCAGAACGACCGCCCCCAGAAGCAATACGAACAAAAGCGCCAGAACCTCGAGGATCTGCGTCACATACCCCATCTTGAAATCTCCAATGATCCAATATCCCGCCTGCGGGATGCCGTGTTGCAAACTGCGCCTTTCACAGGGGTCAGGCAAGCGGTGAAATCATCCGCCACGAGGCTGTGACAAGGCGTTATCACGCCTTTCGGGCCATTCGCCCGAACGGTGCGGAATGGCGGGAAAACCCGTTTGAAACGCCCGTGAAACGCAGGCGATATTCCGCTGTATCACAAAATCGTGATTGGATGTTACAGCACGTCGCAGCTTAGCGGGCCGCCCGGTTTCGTCAAACCGCATCGGCGGGAATCCCCTGTGAACCAATCGCGAATTCGGCCCGTAAGCCCTCGCATGATGCCGCACTGGCATCGTCTGAAACCGATGCTCTAAAAGGAGACCAACTTGATGTTTCGCAGAACCTATCTCGCCCTGACCGCAGCCACGCTGATGGCAGGCCCCGCCTTCGCCGACGACCATTCCAAGGACATCGTCGACATCGCCGCAGGCAATGACAGCTTCTCCACACTCGTCGCGGCTGTACAGGCCGCAGGCCTTGTCGAGACGCTCAAGGGCGAAGGCCCGTTCACCGTCTTTGCACCGACAAACGAGGCCTTTGACGCCTTGCCCGCAGGCACGGTCGAAGACCTGCTCAAGCCCGAGAACAAGGACAAGCTGACCGCGATCCTCACCTATCACGTGGTGCCGGGCAAGGTCATGTCGGGCGACCTCAGCGACGGGATGACTGCCGCGACCGTTGAGGGCAGCGAGGTCACCATCGGCACCGAGGGCGGTGTCACGGTCGATGGCGCCAACGTGGTGCAGGCCGATATCGAGGCCAGCAACGGTGTCATTCACGTCATCGACGGGGTGATCATGCCCAAGTAAGCCTGCGATGCACTCACACCGGGGGGCGGCTCACAGGGGCCGCCCCTTTTGGTTTCGGCAAATCCACCGCATCGCGCACCATCAGCCGCGACAGGATCACGTCCAACTCGCGCGCGACCTGCGCGGGCGCCGACAGATTTCGCAGGTGGCGCATCCGGTCGCGCGCCTCATGCCAATCGGCCGTCGCATAGAGGCCCTGCGCCCGCGCGAAGGCCTCGGCAATCGTGGCAGGCTGATGATCCGCGACCAGAAACGGATAATCCCGGCCCAGGTAGAACTCCGCATCATCGGTGTCGCACGTCACCATCACATTGGCCCCGAAGGCGGCGGCGGTGAACCCCTTGGTAAAGGGTTTCGCAAGATCGCGCGCCAGCGTCTGCGCATGATCCGGCGGGCGAATCGCGTAATGCAGGTTGAACCCGCACAGCCGGTCGAACCCGGCCTCGATCCCGCCCTCACCGCCCGGGTCGATCCGCGTGACATGCGCCGCGATGACATCGGGAAGGTAGACGTTGCGCGGATGGCCCAGATAGGCGGCCCGCAGGTCACCCGGGTCCACCATCTGCCGCCCGACAAGGCGCGGATCATAATGATGCGTCAGATGCGCGACACCCGCGCGCCCGTCCCCTGCATCCCGGCGCACCAGAACCCGGTTCAATATCGCCTCGCCCTTGCGCGAGGCCGCGATATGCAGATCGGCGTGGGGCGAAAAACAATCCCGCGCCCGCGCATCCACATAGTCGATGGCAAGACCCCGCGTCCGGCCGCGCAGCATTTCCATCCCCGCCTCGCCCAGAATCGCCCCCGTGCCCTTGAGCAGGATCACGATCCGTCCCGACAGGCTCTCGGCAAAGGCATGGGCCCCGGCCTCGGTCTCCAGGTCGGGCAGCGCCCGCACCGCAAATGTGTACCGGTCCCCCAGATGCCGCCGCCCGATATCGGCCAGCTGATCGCAGCGCATGATCTTGGAGCCGGCACGCCACAGACGCCTGCGACAGATGAAGACGACCTCTTGCGTCACATGCCTGCCCGCCCCGCTCTGCCCGGTGCCCTAGACGCCGACGTCGATCATCGCGCGGGCGAGGATCGGCACGGTATCGGAATTGAGCCCGGCAATGTTGATCCGGCTGTCACCGATCATGTAGATCGCATGATCCTCGCGCAGCCGCTCGACCTGCTCGGGCGTCGCCCCCAGCCGCGAGAACATGCCGCGATGCTGCGCGATGAACCCGAACCGGTCAGACCCCGACAGCCGCTGCAACTCGCCTGCCAGCTGCTCGCGCAGTTTCAGCATGCCCAGCCGCACATCCTCAAGCTCCGCCTGCCAGTCGGCGCGCAGGTCCGGGTCGGTCAGGACCATGCTGACGAGGCGTGCGCCATGATCGGGCGGAAAGGAATAGTTCTGCCGGTTGAGATAGGCGAGGTTGCCCTGAGTGATCTTGCCAAGCGCCGCGTCCTGCGCCACCGCCATCAGGATACCGGTGCGCTCGCGGTAGATGCCGAAATTCTTCGAACAGCTTGCCGCGATCAGCGTCTCGGGACAGTTTGCCGCAACGAACCGCACCGCTGCCGCGTCCGCCTCCAGCCCGTCGCCAAAGCCCTGATAGGCGATGTCGATCATCGGCAGCGCGCCCTTGGCGTTCAAGAGTTCCACCACCGCCGCCCATTCGGTCATGTTGAGATTGGCGCCCGTCGGGTTGTGGCAGCAGCCATGCAGCAGCACCACATCACCTTCGCGCACGCCCTCCAGATCCGTGAGCATGGCGGCGAAATCGACGGCGCAGGTGGCACTGTCAAAATACCGATAGTTTACCGCCTCGATACCGAGATGCGCGAGGATGCTCAGATGGTTGGGCCAGGTCGGGTCAGAGACGAAGACGCGCGCCGTCGGGTTTACCATCCGGACCAGCTCGAACGCCTGCCGCACCGCCCCCGTGCCGCCGGGCGTCGCGATGGTCGACACCTGATCCCGCGCCACCGCATCGCCCAGAACCAGCCCCACCATGGCATCCGTAAACGCCGGGTCCCCGGCCAGCGCGGTATAGGCTTTCGTGCTCTCGATTTCCCAAAGCTGCTTCTCTGCGGCCTTGACCGCGCGCATGATCGGGGTCACGCCTTCGGGCGTCTTATAGACCCCGACGCCAAGGTCGATCTTGGTCTCGCGCGGGTCCTCGCGATAGGCTTGACCCAGTGCCAGGATCTTGTCTGCCGGTTTTTCCTTGAGTTGCTCGAACATCATGCCTCTCCAGTGGCGACGGGCAGCGTCGGGAACGCGCCCCATTCGGTCCATGACCCGTCATAGAGCGCGTGATCGGTCTTGCCGATCCGCTCCAGCGCCAGATTGATCACCGCCGCGGTCACGCCAGAGCCGCAGGAGGTGATGACCGGCTTGGTCATATCGACCCCGGCAGCGGCAAGGATTGCGCGCAACTCATCAGGGTCCTTCATCGTCATGTCCTCGTTCAAGAGCGAGGTATAGGGCACGTTCTTCGAGCCCGGAATATGCCCGCTGCGCAGCCCCTCGCGCGGTTCCGGCGCCTCGCCGCGATAGCGTGCGGCAGAGCGGGCGTCGAGAATTTCATAATCCCCCAGCTTGGCGGCGGCCGAGACCTGCGTGACGTCCTTGACCATGTGGTTCTGACGCCGCACCGTCATGTGCCGGTCGCGGATCACCGGCGGCATGTCCTCGATGGCGCGCCCCTCGGCCTGCCATTTCGGAAACCCGCCATCCAGAACGGCGATATTGTCCTGCCCCATCAGCCGGAACAGCCACCAGACCCGCGCGGCGGAAAACAGCCCTTTGGCGTCATAAACCACCACCTGATGTCCGTCGCCCACGCCCATGGCGCGCAGCTTCGACATGAATTTCTCGACCGGCGGAGCCATATGCGGCAACTCCGAGCGCGCATCGCTGATCTCGTCGATATCGAAAAACCGTGCGCCGGGGATATGAGCCGCCTCGTATTCGGCACGCCCGTCACGCCCCTCGGCGGCCATGAACATGGTGCCGTCAAGAATGCGCAGGTCGGGGTCCTTCATATGGGCCGCCAGCCAATCGGTGGAAACAAGGGTCTTCGGATCATCAGTGGCCATATGCGCCCCTCGGGTTCAGACCCTGTCTGACTACAGTCTGACGGCACAGAGGGCAAGACCGGCCACCGTCGCAGGCGGCCCGGCGCAACACTTACCTGAACAGCATTTTGCGGATCATCCCGAGGGCCAGCATCACCGCGCCCCCGCCCACGGCCCCCGCGACGATCACAACCGTCAGAACACCCGTATCACCGCCCCCGGCCAGCCCCGCCAGATCGCCCGCCCCGGCCATCGCCATCAGCTGCGCGGCACTCCCGCCGCCCAGCACACCGGTCAGCGAATTGCCAATGGTGCCAAGGCTCATGGGCCTGAGCAGACCGCCCGCGATATTGCCGCCCACGGCCCCGGCAATGAGGCTCAGGATCAGTTCCATGTCAGGCTCCTCCGATGACCCGGCGACCGGGGCGCGTCCCCGCTCACAGCCCCTCTTTCAGCAATCTCTGCTTCTGCCGGTTCCAGTCGCGCTTGGCATCAGTCGCCCGCTTGTCGTGGTTCTTCTTGCCCTTGGCGATCCCGATCTTCAGCTTGGCGATGCCGCGATGATTGAAATACAGCACCAGCGGCACCAGTGTCATGCCCTTGCGCTGCGTCTCGCTCCAGAGCTTGGACAGCTCCTTTTTAGACGCCAGCAACTTGCGCCGCCGCTTTTCGTCATGGCCGAAGGTCTTGGCCTGCTCGTAGGGCGCGATATAGGAATTCACCAGCCACAGCTCGCCATTCTCCACCATCGCATAGCTCTCGGCGATATTGGCGCTGTTGACGCGCAGCGATTTCACCTCTGACCCTTCCAGAATGATCCCGCATTCCAGATCGTCCTCGATGGCGTAATCATAGCGTGCCCGCCGGTTCTCGGCGATCACCTTGTAGTTCGGATTTTCCTTTGCCTTGGCCATTCGGCCCTCCTATCGCCGCGCGCATCCACTGTCCAGCGGACCCATCGGTCAGGCCAGCGGATCAGGGGCGATGTTGCCACCACAGACCAGCACCGCGACCCGCTCGCCCGGCTCGGGGACATAGGCACCGCACAAGAGCGCGGCAAGGGCGGTGGCCCCCGCAGGCTCCACCAATTGCCGCATGTCGCGCCACAACAGCGCCTGCGCGTCGGTGATCGCGGCATCCGGCACCAGCACGCTAGGGATATCCTGTCCCTGCGCCAGACCGTAACAGATCTCCCCGATTCGCCGCGCGCCCAGCGCATTGGCCGCGACCCCCGACACCTCGACATCGACCGGCGCACCCGCCGCCAGCGCGGCATGCAACGCGCAAGAGGTTTCCGGCTCCACCGCCACAATCTTGCGCCGCCCCTCCAGCCAGCCCAGCGCCCCGGCAATCAGACCGCCACCGCCCACCGCAATCAGCACCGTATCGGCGGAGAGCCCCTGATCCTCCCATTCCGCCGTCACCGTACCCTGCCCCGCAACCGTCGCCTCGGCGTCATAGGGGTGCACCTGCATGGCTCCCGTCGCGGCCTGCCATTCGGCGGCACGTTCGGCGGCCTCAGCATAGGCACCGGGCACCACGGTCAGATCCGCCCCCTGCGCCCGAATGAGCGCGATCTTGGCCGGACCCGCGATTTCGGGCACATAGATGCGCGCCGGGTGCCCCAGGGCCGCCGCCGCATAGGCCACCGCCGCACCGTGATTGCCGCCCGACGCCGCAACGATCCCCGCCTCCGGCACCTCGGCCTGCAACAGCGTATTGAACGCCCCGCGCGCCTTGAAACTTCCGGTATGCTGCATCTGTTCCAGCTTGAGCGCGACCTCTCGGCCCGCAACTTCCAGCCCCGTGACCGGCGTGCGCCGCACATGTCCCGCAATCCGCGCCCCCGCCTCCGAAATCCGTGCCTGCCATGCCATCGCTCACACCTCTTTGCCTTTTCTTGCCCGATCAAAGCCTATACGCCTGATATAAAAGACCCAAGCAAGGATCGCATGTGATGAAAGACGACCGCCTCAGCCAGTTCCGCGATGCCGATGCGGACCGGTCCACCGCCGAGCAGGTGCCCGATACCGCCCAGACCCGCGCCCCCGCCTATCGCCTCGCCTTCGCCGATGACGATTTCCTCTGCCGGGATGAGCTGCGTCCCGTCCGCCTGCAACTCGAACTCCTGAAACCCGAGTTGATCCTCAACGAGCGCGGCATTCAAAGCACCGTCGTGCTTTTCGGCGGCTCGCGCATTCCCGAACCCTCGCAGAAGGACACCGCGCGCACCAAGACGCTCGCCGATCTTTCGCGCTATTACGACGAGGCGCGCAAATTCGCCCGATTGATGACCGAGAAATCCATGAGCACCTATGGCCGCGACTTCGTGATCGCCACCGGCGGCGGGCCGGGTGTGATGGAGGCGGGCAATCGCGGCGCGGCGGATGCCGGTGGCGCCTCGATCGGGCTCAACATCGTGTTGCCGCACGAACAGGCGCCGAACGAATATGTCACCCCCGGCCTGTGCTTCAACTTCCATTATTTCGCGATCCGCAAGATGCATTTCCTGATGCGCGCCCGCGCCATCTGCGTCTTTCCCGGCGGGTTCGGCACGCTCGACGAGATGTTCGAGGCACTCACCCTCATCCAGACCGACCGGATGACCAAGGTGCCGTTCCTGCTCTTCGGCGAGGCGTTTTGGCGCAAGATCATCAATTGGGAGGCGCTCTCGGAGGCCGGCACGATCAGCGCCGAGGATCTCGAGCTTTTTCGTTTTGTCGAAACAGCAGACGAAGCGATGGAAATCATCGCGAACTGGCCCGAGGCATGACCGAGGCGCGCGATCATGTCGGCGCGCACGGTTGAGCGACTGCTGCTATGGGCAATCGCGCTGCTGCTCGTGGCGAGCGTGATCCTAGCCATTGGCGCGCCGGAGTTCTTCGTACAGGTCTTCGCCGCCGAAGACGGGCCGGTCGAGACTGCCACGGCGCTTTTTCTGCTGGTGGCGGGGCTGGTGCTGGCGCGGCGCAGCCGAGGGAGGTCCGGGCTTGGGGCCGCGCTGACAGGCGTCTACGCGCTCCTGTTCCTGTTCGCGGCGGGCGAGGAGATATCCTGGGGACAGCGCATTTTCGGCTGGAACAGCAATGATTTCTTTGACACGTACAACGCGCAGGGCGAAACCAACCTGCATAACCTGACGGTGGGCGGCCATAGCCTCGCGCGGACGCTGTTCGGCACTGGCCTGACCACAGTGCTCTTGCTCTATCTGGTTGTTTTTCCTATTCTTTACTCACGGACTGGCTGGATCAACCGCATCGCGGACACGCTCGCCGTCCCGGTGCCCGGGTTGCGGCATGCGGCGGTCGCGATCATGGCGAGCGTGATCGTGGCGGTGCTCGACACACCGCGCAATTGGGAGGTTTACGAGCTGGTGTTCGCGCTGCTTGCCGCTGCCATTTTCATCAATCCTGCCAATCATTTGGGCCGGAGACGGCAAAGATGATCGCGCGCCGGTCAAAACCGCACCATACCGACGGTCTGCTCTTCGGGGCTGCCTATACGGTGTTGATCTTCACGGTGATCTACCAAGTCACTGGGATGCATGAGGAATTTCGCAGGGGCTTTGCTGCCGAAGACGGACCACTGGAATGGGGCACGGTCGCGTGCCTCCTGGCCACTGCCCTTGTCCTGATGCGGAGCGCTATGTTTTTACGCCGCAAAAACAGGCCGGGCGCCGCACTTGCCTACGGGGTCTACGCGCTTCTCTTCGTCTTTGCGGCGGGAGAGGAGATATCATGGGGGCAGCGCCTCTTCGGATGGGAGCCGGGCGATTTTTTTCTTGAAGAAAATGCCCAACAGGAAACCAATCTGCATAACCTCGTGCTGGGCGATGTCGCGCTCGTGAAAACCGTGTTCGGCCCTGTCCTGACGGCGGTGATCCTCTTCTACCTCCTTGCCTTACCTATGATCCATGAACGATCCAGCCGCGTGCAACAGCTCGCGACCCGGCTTGCCATTCCCTTGGCAGACCGGCGGCACATGATCCTTGCGCTGGTGGCGACGCTGGTCATCGCGGAGGTGCAATTGCCGCTGAAATGGGAAAGCTACGAGTTTGTGTACAGTCTGCTGATGGTGTCGATCGTCCTGCATCCGCGGAACGCCGGTCAAGTGGAGTGAGCGCCGCCAATTCAGCCCACCACGCGCACACGGTCACGGGCGGCGCGCAAACGGTCCTGCCGGTCGCCATGCAGCGCCGAGACGAGCCCCCCCTGCCCGGCCTCTCGGGTAATCCCGAGCGCGGCGAGCGCGGCGTCGATATTGATGGCATTCTGCTCCAGCCGGGGCCGGTTCGAGCGGTTGTGGTGCACCCCGTCGGGCGGTTCCCTGACGTCGAGCCCCAGAACATCCGCGACGGAGGGCACCGCGCCCGGCGCCTCGATATTGACCGCGACGAAATCGTCGCGCCCCGCGAAATGCTCCAGCACCCAGGCGAAATAGTCGGCCCGCCGATACGCCTCGTTGACAAAGTTGCGCACGCTGAACACCCGCTGGTGATGCGTGGCGATGCTGTCCAGATACGCGCGCAGTGGCCGGAAATTCAGGATGAACCGGGCATTGGGGTAGGTGCGATCATAGGCGGCCACCGGGCGGACCTGTCCGAAATCGGAAAACGCGTCATATCTGCCGGTGGGCCAGTCGCGCGCAGCGTGAAAGCTGCGCAGGCCATTGGCCTGAAAGAGCCGGTGCAGGCTGGTGGTGCCGCAGCGCGGATGGCCGATGACGAAATACCTGACCGCCTGCCGGTCGCCCTTGGCCGTCAGCATGAAATGCAGCCGCATCCGGGCGCGGATCACACCGAGGGCGATGTCGTTGAGATCCTTGGTACGCCGCCCCGCACCCATCAGATGATCTCGTCCTCGTCATAGAGCGGCACCGCGTCGATATGGGCGCTGATGCCTTCGGCGGCAGCCTCGGCACGGGGCGTTTCGGCGACGTGAAACAGCGCATCGCCCTCATAGACCACCGGCATGTTGGTGCGCCCGATGATGATGCCGCTCGCTTCGGCCACGACCTCGTTCTCGATATCGCCAAAGGCATTGGCGACCGCCCCCAGCACAGTGCCCGGCTGCACCGCATCACCAACCGCGAGATAGCCGCGAAACAGCCCACCGCGCGGCGCCCGATGCCAGGTCGAACTGCGCGCGCGGATCGGTTGACCCTTGGCGCGCGGCACGCCCTTGGCACCGACCATCTTGAGATGCCGCATCACGCGCAGAATGCCCGACACGCCCGCCCGCGCGGCAAATTCGTCAAACCGCAAACCCTCGCCGCCCTCGTAAAGCAGCACGTCGACACCCGCCTCCTCTGCCGCCATCCGCAGCGAGCCCTCGCGCAGCTTCGACTCCATCATCACCGGCGCGCCGAACGCGCGCCCCAATTCCTCCAGCCGGTCATTGCCGGGCGTGAGGCGAAGCTGCGGCAGATTGGTGCGATGAATGGCCGCCGAATGCAGGTCGATGCCCACATCGGCGCGCATCACCACCTCATGCATGAAGATATGCGCCAGTTGCGACGCCATCGACCCCTCGCTCAGCCCAGGAAAAACCCGGTTCAGATCGCGCCGATCCGGCAGATAGCGCGAATGGTTGAGAAACCCGAACGTGTTGACGATCGGCACCGCCAGCAGCGTCCCGGCCATGGAATTGAGCGGCGCGGCACGCAGCAAACGGCGTACGACCTCCACCCCGATCACCTCATCGCCGTGAATCGCCGCCGAGACGAACATCACCGGCCCCGCGCGTTTACCATGCACCACCTCGACCGAGAGATGAACCGGCGTGTGATTGGACAGCGTGCTGACCGGTATATCGACGCGGGCGCGGGTGCCCGGCGCCACGGTGGCACTGCCGATCTCGAAGGGTTTACGCTTTGCCATGCCATCCTCTCGTCCGTCTTGCTGGTGCAGGCTTAGGCAATCCACGCGGTGCTGTCCATGCCACGCCCCGCTTGATCCCCGACCCTGCGCCCGGCTATGGCAGATGGAACCCGAGCGAAAGCGCCGCATGCCCTCTGCCCCGCCCCCCGTCTGCCCTGTCTGCCGCGCGCCCGATCCCGCGCCCTTCGGCATGTTCGACTGCTTGGGATACTGGCGCTGCGATCGCTGTCAGGCGCGCGGCCTGAACTCCGCGCATTACCCTGATGCCGCGACCGAGCGCGCGGAATATGACAAGCACGAAAACGACCTGCACGATCCAGGCTATCGCGGCTTTCTCGACCGGCTCGCCGCCCCGCTGCGGGCGCGGCTCACCCCCGGCGCGCGCGGCCTAGATTACGGCTGCGGCCCCGGCCCGGCATTGGCGCATATGCTGCGCGAGGCCGGGCATGACATGGCGGTTTATGATCCGTTTTATGCGCCCACCACGGGCGTGCTCAACGCGCACTATGATTTCATCACCTGCACCGAAGTGGCCGAGCATTTCCGCACCCCCGCCGAGGAATTCGACCAGCTTGGCGCGATGCTGCGCCCCGGCGGCTGGCTTGCGCTCATGACCACCTTCCAGACCGAGGACGCGCGCTTTGCCAACTGGCACTACCGCATGGACCCGACTCACGTGGTCTTCTACCGCGCCGCGACGCTCGCTCATATCGCCGCCTCCCGCGGCTGGACCTGCGAGATCCCGCGCAAGGACGTGGCACTGATGCAGGTGCCGGGGCCATGACCAGCGCGCTGCACGACGCACGGCTGGCGGCGGTGGTCGCGGCAGTCGCAGAGACGGGCGCGCGCACGGTGCTCGATCTCGGCTGCGGCTCGGGCGATCTGATCCTGCGGCTGTCACCCCTGGCCGCGATCAGCCGGATCACCGGGCTCGACCTCGACCTGCCAGCCCTGCGCATATTGCAGGGACGGCTGGACGATCTGCCCGAGGCAGCACAGCACAAGGTACAGATCGCCCATGCCTCGATGACCGCCCGGCATGCCGCCCTGCGCGGCTATGATTGCGCCTGTCTGGTCGAGACGATCGAGCATCTGCCGCTCGCGGATCTCAATCGACTGGAGCGGGCCCTCTTCGGCGACATGCGCCCCCGCCACATCATCGTGACCACCCCCAATGCCGAATATAACCCGGTTCTGGGCGTGCCTACGCACCGCTTTCGCCATCCCGGCCATCACTTCGAATGGACGCGCGACCGGTTCGGCCAATGGGCCGACGGCGTGGCCGCGCGCAACAGGTATGACGTCACGCGCCGCGATGTCGGCGGCGTGCATCCCACCTTTGGCGGCGCAAGCCAGATGGCGCTCTTCACGCGTAGCGGGTGATAAAATTGCGCAGGATACGCTCGGGCGCATGCACCTCCGCCGCGCGGCACATGGCGATCAGCTCATCGGCGGTCTCAGGCGGGAAATAACCCTTGTGACGATAGATGCGGATGCGCGTCTCGAACCCAGCGGCATCGGCCTCGGGGTGGAACTGCGTCGCGTAGACATTCGCGCCATGCCGTACCATCTGGTAGGGGCAGGTCTGCGAGGCGACAAGATGCACGCAGCCCTCTGGCAGGTCCTGCAACGCCTCCTTGTGACCCACGAAAGCGGCAAAGCGACCGGGGATACCCTCCAGCAGCGGATCGTCAGCAGCACCGGGCGCGACGGTGCAATCGGCGGTGCCCACCGGCTCGCCATACGCGCGCTTGGCTACATCGCCACCCAGATGTTTGCCCAGGATGCCGATCCCGTAGCAGCAACCCAGAAACGGGATATCCTCACCGGTTATGCGCGGCATCAGCGACAGCACGGCCGCCTCGATCCGCGCCTCCTGCGGGGTCTTGTCGTCCGGCGCATCGCTGACGCAGCCGGGGCCGCCGCCGACAACCACCCCGGCGTAATCGGCCAGCCGCAGGTCGTCGGGCAGGTCCTGCTGATCCAGCCGGATACGGTGGGTCTGCGCCGCCTCCAGCCCGCTCTTGCGCAGGATCGCGGCATACTCGTCATCAGCCGCCTCGGTTTCGGGGCGCAGTTGCAGGATGAGAAAGGGCTTGGTCACGGGGCGTCTCCTCGGGCTTACCACTGGTTGCCCCGGGGCGCGCGCCCCGTCAAGCCGCGACCTTGACGCCGACGCCCCCCGGGATAGGGTGCGCGCAAGACGGAAAGGACCACACCATGCCCGGGACACCGCGCACACGGCCTCACACGGCATGACCCGCTCGCTCAGCCTTGCGGCCTATCTCGCCTATGCACGGCGCGCCGGCCCTCCCCCCACACCTCCCGAGACGGACCGACCCGACGGCGCGGTGATCTGGGCACATGCGGTCGATGCGGCGCGCGCCGACACGCTCGTCCACCTGGCCAAGCGCCTGACCCAAACCCGGCCCGGGCTGCACATGGTCCTGACCGCCACGGTGCCCGAACCCCGCCGCAGACGTGTCGGCGGCACGGTGATCTGGCAAACCCTGCCTGAGGACAACGTGCCCGCCGCAGAGGCGTTTCTGGATCACTGGCGGCCCGATATCTGCCTCTGGACCGGCGGCGATCTGAAACCCGCGCTGATGGTCTGTGCGGCGCGCAAGGACATTCCGCTCTATCTGGTGGATGCTGACGAGACGCTGCTGGAGCGTCCGGTCTGGCGCTGGTTTCCAGATCTGCCGCGCGCCGTGCTGCGCAGTTTCACCGAAATCCTCGCACGCAGCGAGGCCGCTGCCCGGCAGGTCCGCCGCCTTGGCGCGCCCGAGCGGATCGTGAGCGTCACCGGCCCGTTCCAGGAAGGCGCGCTGACCCTGCCCGTCAATACCTCGGATCGTGAGGAAATGGCCGCGCTGCTGCTCGGGCGTCCGGTCTGGCTGGCGGCGATGGTGCAGATGGATGAGCTCGACACTGTGCTGGGCGCGCATCGCGAGGCAAGCCGCGCAGCACATCGTTGCCTTCTGGTGATCGTACCCGACGACCCCGATGACAGCGCAACCATGTGCGAGCGTCTGACGGCGGAAAGCTGGCGCTATGTCACCTGGTCCGAGGGCGAGATGCCCAGCGAGGCGACGCAGATCGTGCTCGCCGACACGCGCGGCGAAATGGGGCTCTGGTATCGCCTCGCGCCGATCACCTTCATGGGCTCCTCGCTGGTCTCGGGCCAATACGGCCGCGACCCGAACGAGCCTGCGGCGCATGGCTCGGCCATCCTATACGGGCCCAACGTGGCGCGCTACCTGCACCGCTATTCGCGCTACGCCGAGGCCGGAGCGGCGCGGATCGTGCGCGACACCGAGACGCTCTCGGGCGCGGTGCAACGGCTGATGCCGCCCGATCAATCCGCCACCATGGCGCATGCCGCCTGGGATGTGGCCTCCAGGGGGGCGGCGGTGACCGACCGGATCGTCGACATGCTGCTCGACCGGCTGGACCGGCAGGACGCGGCGCGATGAGGGCACCCGGCTTCTGGTTCACGCCACCTGACCGCCCCGATCCGCGCGCGCGGCTGCTGGCCCCTCTGGGCCGGGCCTATGGCCGGATCACCACGCAGCGCGCAGACCGCCCGCCGGACTGGCGCGCGCCGGTGCCGGTGGTCTGTGTCGGCAATCTCAACGCGGGCGGCACCGGCAAGACGCCGACCGTGCAGGCGCTGGTCATGCTGTTACAGGAGCGCGGACACAGACCGGTGATCCTGTCGCGGGGCTACGGTGGTCGGCTACGCGGGCCGGTGGCGGTGGACCCGGCACAACATACCGCCACGGATGTTGGTGATGAGCCACTGCTGGCCGCCGCCTTTTCCCCGACATGGATCGCCCGCGACCGCACGGCAGGGGCACGGGCCATCATGGCACAGGCACGGGCAAGCGGCGAACATGTCGACTGCATTGTAATGGATGACGGACACCAGAACTCCTGCCTTTTCAAAGATCTGTCGATAGTTGTGGTCGATGCGGTCAAGGGCTTTGGCAACGGACGCTGCATGCCTGCGGGGCCTTTGCGCGAACCCGTCGCGACCGGGCTGCGCCGCGCCGACCTGCTGCTCTCGATTGGCCCGGGCGCGGCCCAGGACGTGTTTCAGTCGACTTGGGGACATATGATCCAGCCCGCCCACATACGCGGACGCGTGGAGCCCTTGCAGACCGGCATGGACTGGCGCGGTGCACGGCTTCTGGGTTTTGCCGGGATCGGCCACCCCGAGAAATTCTTCGCCACTCTGCAAAGCCTCGGGGCCGATCTGGTGCGCGGCGAGGCTCTGGAGGATCACCAACCGCTGACCGTCTCGCTGATGGCGCGGCTTGCGCGCGAGGCACAGCTACGCGGCGCGCAGCTGGTCACCACCGAAAAGGATGCCGTGCGCCTGCCGCCCGAGTTCCGGCGCCAGGTGCTGAGCCTGCCTGTGCGATTGCGGCTCCTCGACAGGGCCCCGCTCGACGCGGTGCTCGGCCGCGTCGGGCTGTAACAGGCCGACTTACTCGGCCAGCTTTTCCTCGATGATGGCCTTGAGATCGTCATAGGCCATGTTGGAATATTTCTGTTCGTTGATGATCAGCGTCGGGGTAGAGTTCACGTCATGCGCCTCGGCGTTCTCCTGATACCACGCGACCAGCGCCTTGGCCTTGGCCTCGTCATTCAGGCAGGCGTCGAGCGCGTCGGGCTCGATCCCCGCGACCTTGCCGATGCGGCGCAGGTTGTCGGCGATCTCGGCGGGCTGGCCGTCGGTCCACTCGCGCTGTTGTTCATAGAGCATGTCGGAAATGCCAAAGAATTTCTCTTCCCCGCCGCAGCGCGCCACCATCGAGGCCCAGAGGCCGAAACGGTCGAAATACACATCACGGTAGATGAAATGCACCTTGTCGGTGTCGATATAGTCGGCCTTCAACTCCTTGAGCGGACCCTTGTGGAAATTGGCGCAATGCGGACAGGTAAACGACGCATATTCGATGATCGTCACCTTGGCATCTTCGGGGCCCATCGTCATTTCGGTGATCTGCGAGGCGTCCGTATCCTGCGCCTGTACGGGGCCTGCGAGCACGGCTAGGGCAAGCGCCCCGGTTGCGATCAGTTGTTTCATCGTTTCACCTTTGTCTGTTCGAAAAGTTCAGCGTTGCGATCTGGTTAATACGTTGCGCGCCAGAGATTCCAGCGCGGCACGCAAACCGTCATCGGTGACCGGGGCTGCCAACTCACTGGCAGCGCGGGCGGTTTCCGGGGCCGGTGCAACCGGGGTCCTGGGCTTGGGTCGGTGATTGAAATCGACCTGCCCGTCGGCAAAGCCCGTAGGGGCTGTCTGGGTGATGCGGATGCGTGAGATGGCATTGTAGCCGTAGACGGCGTTGACACGCTCGCGCAGCGTTTCCTTCTGCATGTCCAGCATCGGGGCCTGGGCACCGGTGGTCAGCAGGGTCAGCGTCGCGCCCATGCCCTGCCGCCCGTAAGACACCTCGACCGGCCGGGCAATATCGGCGATATCCTCGCCTGCGATCTCGGCCCAATGGGTCAGCAGGCGCGACTGCGCAAAGCCGCGCGTTTCCGAGGCGCGGCGGATGCTGGGCTGCACCAGCGTCGAGGTGCGCTTGAACCCGTATGTCGTCTGCTTTCGGCTGGCCATGCTTGGCACCCTCCTCATTGGCGCTAATCTATGCCATGTGGGCCGGGATGCCAGACCTGATTGAGCGATGGGAAATAAACTATGCGTTATGCCGCCGATCCGCATGACCTGCTGCACTGGTATGACGCCCATGCGCGCGACTTGCCCTGGCGTGTGTCGCCCGCTGCCCGCGCGGCAGGGGTGCGGCCCGATCCCTATCGCGTCTGGCTCAGCGAGGTGATGCTGCAACAGACCACGGTTGCTGCCGTGAAGGCCTACTTCGAGCGGTTCACCACGCTCTGGCCCACCGTGACCGATCTGGCGGCGGCCCCGGATGCGCAGGTGATGGGCGAATGGGCCGGGCTCGGATATTACGCCCGCGCCCGCAACCTGCTGAAATGCGCGCGCGTGGTGGCGGCTGAGCATGGCGGCACCTTCCCCGACACGCGCGCCGGGCTGATGGCCTTGCCGGGCATTGGCCCCTACACGGCGGCGGCCATCGCCGCGATTGCCTTTGACCGCTCCGAGGTGGTGGTCGATGGCAATGTCGAGCGGGTGATGACCCGACTGCACGACATCCACACCCCCCTGCCCAAGGCCAAGCCCGAGTTGACCGAGGCGGCGGCGGCGCTGACCCCCGAATCGCGCCCCGGCGATTACGCGCAGGCGGTGATGGATCTCGGCGCCACGATCTGCACGCCCAAATCGCCGGCCTGCGGCATCTGCCCATGGATGCAGGCCTGCGCCGCGCGCCGCGCGGGCACGGCGGCGGACCTGCCCCGCAAGACCCCGAAAAAGCCCAAGCCGACCCGGCTGGGCTATGCCTATGTCGCCCGCCGCAGCGATGGCGCCTGGCTGCTTGAGGAACGCCCCGACAGCGGCCTTCTGGGCGGCATGCTGGGCTGGCCCGGCAGTGACTGGGGCGATGCGCCGGAGCCCGCACCGCCGATGAACGCCGACTGGCACATGATCGACGCCGAGGCGTGGCACACCTTCACCCATTTTCACCTGCGACTGAGAATTCTCGTGGCAGAGGTCCCGCACGACACCCCGCCCGAACGCGGCACCTTCCACCCGCAGCACAGCTTTCGCCCCGCGCATCTGCCCACCGTGATGCGCAAGGTATTCGATCTTGCACAGGGCGCGCTTGTGGATACAATCTGAACCAATCGGTCTAGCCGAAGAGAGGAGTGTGTCATGATCCCCGCCCCGCAGGTCGCCAGGCTCAGCCGGGCCATGCCGTTCTGGATGTCGCTGCTGCTCATACCGGTGGCCATTCTCGGGGCACTTCACGGCGGCTGGACGGTGATCCTGCTGCCCGTGATGACGTGGTATTTCTTCTCGATCCTTGATGCCTTCCTCGGCCTCTACACCGAGAACGCCGATCTCGACACGTCCGAGGATCAGCTCACCTGGTACAAGGCGATCACGCTGATCTGGGCGCCGCTGCAATTCGGCCTGCTCTACTGGATGATCTGGTATGTCACCGGGCCCGGCGACGCGTATCTGTCGGCGCTGGAAACCATCGTGCTGTTTTTCGGCGTCGGCGTGATCACCGGCACTGTCGGGATCAATTACAGCCACGAACTGATGCACCAAAAGGACCGGGGCGAGCGGTTTCTCGGCGATCTGCTTTTGGCGATGGTGCTCTATTCGCATTTCCGTTCGGAACATCTGCAGGTGCATCACCGCCATGTCGGCACCCCGCGCGACCCGGTGACGGCGCGCTATAACGAGGGGTTCCACCGCTTCTTTCCGCGCGTGCTCAGGGGCAGTTTCCTCTCCGCCTTCCGCGCCGAGCGCGACATGCTCGCGCGCAAGGGACGGCCCTGGCACGATCCGAAAAACCCGTTCTTTCGCTATTGGGCCTTGCAGGGGTTCATGGCTCTACTGGCCGTTCTGCTCGGCGGCTGGAACGGTCTCGCGCTCTTTGTCTGGCAGGCCTTCGTCGCCATCTGGCAGCTGGAACTGGTCAACTATATCGAGCATTACGGCCTGACCCGCAAACATCTGGGCGACGGCAAATATGAACACGTCCAGCCGCGCCACAGCTGGAACGCCGCGCACAAGGCGTCGAACTGGCTGCTGATCAACCTGCAACGCCATTCCGACCATCACTACAAGCCCAACCGCCGCTTTCCGCTGCTGCAGACCTATACTGACGCCGACGCCCCGCAACTGCCCTATGGCTATCCGCTGATGACCATGGCGGCGATGGTGCCGCCCGTGTGGCGCCGGGTGATGAACCCCCGCGTGCGCCGCTGGCGGCAGATGTATTACCCCGAGATAACCGACTGGCGGCCCTATAACCGGGCACGAAACCCGTTGCCGCGCTAGCCTGGGTGCTGTCTCAGCCTGCCCGCAACGCGCCCGCGCCCCGGCAGGGACCGGCCAGAGCCGCCAGCCCCAGGATCACGCCGGAGACCGTCGCGATCATGCCCGCGGCGCTCACCGCGTTGTCATAACCCAGCCACAACGGGCCATAGCCCGCCAGCACATAGCCCAGAACCGCCGAGAGCACGGCAAAGCCCACGCTCCACGCCACCTGTGCGCCCATCCGGTTGGTCATCATCCGCGCCGCGGCCGGCGGGCAGATGAACATCGCGATCACGATGATCGAACCAACCGCATCGAACGCCGCCACCGCCGCAATCGCCGCCACCACGATCAGAGACAGGCTAAGCGCCTGCACCGGCAGCCCCATGCTGCGTGCGAATCCCTCGTCGAAGGTGGCAATCACCAGCGCCCGCCACAACACGGCGGTAAAGACCACCACGCCCAGCATCACCGCCGCCATGCGCGGCAGTTCCGGCGGCAGCGCGCGCAGGGCCTCGCGGTCCCAAAGCGCCGCCCAGCCATAGCCGTCAAGCCAGATCAGGCTTTCGAGATTGCCGTAAAGCGCATGCTGCACGTCCAGATGCACGCCCGAGGTGGCGCTTTGCTCCAGCAGCAGCACGCCGCCCGCGAACATCGCGGTAAAGACCACGCCCATCGCCGCCCCCGGCTCGATCCGGCCCAGGCGGCGGATCAGTTCGATCAGCACCACCGCGACCAGCGCCGCAGCACCCGCACCCAGCATCATCGGCAGCGCCGCCACGACACCGGTCAGCAAAAAGGCCACGACAATGCCCGGCAGCACCACGTGGCTGATCGCGTCACCAATCAGGGCCTGTCGGCGCAACAACAGGAAATTTCCCGGCAGCGCGCAGGCCACCGCCGCCGCGATCCCGATCAGCAGCGGGGTCAGCGAGAGCATGACGAAATCCGCACCCATCACACCGCACCCTCCGGCCGCAACCCCTGATCGAGCGCCGCAATCTGATCCGCGGTCAACACCTCCTCCAGCGGGGTCAGGCCATCGTAGCGCGCCGCCGCCGCCTCGAATTCCGGATCACTGCGCAGGATCTGCCAGCGGCGCTCATCCAGCCGCGCGCGCGCGGCCATCGCCCGGCCTGCCTCGGTGGCGACGCCATCGGCGCGCAGCAGCCCGGCGCGGCGCATCAGGCGCAGGGTCAGCGGCTCGTAGACCGGCTGCCCGGTGGCCAGCGCCAAGAGCCCCTGCCGCAGATGCACCCGACGCTGAAACCGCAAATGCCGCAGCGCCGCCGCCAGCACACCGCGCCCCGGTGCCAGCAGCAGCGACAGCACGAAAAGCACGAAGGCGGCGAGCACGATGATCGGCCCGGTGGGCAGCGCGGGCGCGGTGGCCGAAATCGCCGCACCGGCATAGCCCGACAGCCCGCCGATCAGCCCGGCGATGGCCACCACCGCGCCCACGCGCTCGGACCAGAAGCGCGCGGCGACGGGCGGAATGATCAGCAGCGCCACGATCAGCACCAGTCCCACCACCTTGAGCCCCACCACCGTGATGCCCAGCGCCAGCCCCATCATCGCCAGTTCCACCGCGCGCAGGCTGATCCCCTGCCCCATGGCATAGCCCGGATCGAACGCCACCAGCGTCATCGGTCGGCGCAACAGTACCACCAGCACCAGCACCAGCACGCCGCCCCCCGCGATCAGCATCGCCTCGTTCCACAACATCCCCGCCGTGGCCCCCAGCAGAAAGGTCTCCAGCCCCGCCTGACGGCCCGCATCCATCACCTGCACCACCGTCAGCAGCACGACGCCGAAGCCAAAAAAGACCGACAATACCGCCCCGATGGCCGCATCCTCGGCCAACCGCGTGCGGGTGGTGAGCCATGTCACCACCAGCAGCCCGAGACCCGCCGATAGCGCCGATCCCAGCATCAACCCCGGCAGAAAACGCCCGTCGCTTCCCATGGCCACCATCGCCATGAAGCCAAGGACGACGCCGGGCAGCGTGGCATGGCTGATCGCGTCGCTGACCAGCGCGCGTTTCGAGAGGTAAAGGAACGTGCCCGTAGCCCCCGCCGCCATGCCCAGCATCGCGGCGCCAAGGGTGACTAGCGTGGCGTTATAGCCAAGTTGCAGCGTCAGCGCCTGCCAGAGCATGCCCTCACCCCGCCGCCGCCCCGCCCATCTGGGCAAGCGCCAAGCGCCCGCCATAGGCGGTTTGCAGGTTCTCGGGCGTAAAGACCTCGGCCACCGGTCCCTCGGCAATCGCCGTGGTGTTGATCAGGAAGACCCGGTCGAAATAGTCGGGCACCGTGGCCAGATCGTGATGCACGGCAACCACGGTCGCGCCCTCGGCCTTGAGATCTTTGAGCACGGTGATGATCGCCTTTTCGGTGGCGGCATCGACCCCGGCAAAGGGCTCATCCAGCAGGTAGAGATCGGCTCCCTGCGCCAGCGCGCGGGCAAGGAACACCCGCTGTTGCTGACCGCCCGAAAGCTGACCGATCTGGCGGGCGGCAAAACCTTCCATCCCGACGCGCTCCAGACACTCCATCGCCCGCGCCCGGTGCTGACCCCGGATGCGGCGCAAGAGGCCCAGATCGCGGTAGAGCCCCATCAGCACCACGTCGAGCACCCGCGCCGGGAAATCCCAGTCGACGCTGGCGCGTTGCGGCACATAGGCGATCCGCGCGCGCATCTCCGACAGCGGACGACCGTGACAGCGCACCTGTCCCGACAGCGGCGTGATAATACCAAGTGCGGCCTTGAGCAGCGTCGATTTGCCCGCCCCGTTGGGGCCGACAATCGCCGTCATCTGACCGGCTTGAAAACCGACATCGACGGAAAACACCGCTGGCTTCTCACCATAGAAAACCGTCAGCCCCCGGATCGAGAGCGGCAGATCATCGTTCTGTTCCGGGGGTGACCCGACAAGTTCCAGTGCCATGCTCAACTCCCCGCCGCCAGACGGCCCAGACGGCCTCGCGCGGGCGCGCTTCCGCCAAGGGCGCGCGCGATGGTGGTCATGTTGTGGTCGATCATGCCCAGATAAGTGCCCTCGTAGCTGCCCGGCACACCCATCGCGTCCGAGAAAAGCTCCCCGCCGACGCGCACCTCGTGGCCCTGCGCCGCGGCCCCTTCGATCAGCGCGCGCACATTGCGATCGGACACGGTGCTTTCGACGAACACGGCCTTGATGTCGCGCGCCACCAGCAGATCGACAAGATCGCGGATACGCGCCAGACCGGCCTCGCTCTCGGTGGAGATGCCCTGAATGCCCTCGACCTCGTACCCATAGGCGCGCCCGAAATAGCCGAAGGCATCATGCGCGGTGACCAGCACGCGGGCGGGGTCGGGCACCGAGGCCAGAACGCCCTCGGCGTAAGACCCAAGCGCCGTGATTTCATCCTTGTAGGCCTGCGCGTTGGCCTCGAAGAGGGCGCTGTCTTTGGGGCGCAGATCGCTCAGCGCCTTTGCCACCCGATCCACCACCGGCAGCCACAGATCGGGCACCATCCAGACATGCGGATCAAAGCGGCCCTCGTAATCCTCGTGGCCGATACGGGCCTCTTCCGGCACCGCTTCACCCACGGCAACGACCGGTTGCCGCTTTGCCAGCTTGAGCAGGAACTCCTCCATCTGCGCCTCGAGATAGAGCCCGTGCCACAATACCACGTCGGCGCGGGTGAGCGCCGCGATATCGCTGCGCGTCTGCCGGTAGGAATGCGGGTCGATCCCCGGGCCCATGAGCCCGCGCACCTCAACCAGATCACCGCCCACGATACGCGCGGCATCAGCAATCATGCCGGTGGTCGCCACGACCGACACCTTGCCCGCCTGCGCCCGCGCACCCCCGGCCCAGAGTGCGGCCCCGGCGGCGAGGCTCAGAACATGACGACGATGCAACGACATTCGGCTCCTCCATTTGCTGAAACTGCAATTGAATATGAGAGTGACTCGCAGAATAGTCAAGGAGATTGCAAATCATTATCAATACCAACACGGGAACGTGACGCGACCCTGTGAAAGCTTGTTCGGCCTGACCTGACTAAACTCTCGACGCAGGCGCGCGGGCTGGTCTAGTCTCGCACTGTCACTTGGCGGGGTTCTGGGGAGAAACGGATACATGCTGACCTTGATCATCAGGCGTCTGGCCCTCGGTCTGGTCACCGTGTGGCTTGTGTCCGTGATCATCTTCCTGGGGGTCGAGGCGTTGCCGGGGGATGCCTGCACCGCCATTCTCGAACGCGATGCCCATGGCGAGGCGCTGGAAAAGTGCCGCGAGATCATGGGGCTGACCACACCGGCCTTCACCCGTTACATGGAGTGGTCGGCGGGCCTTCTGACCGGCGATCTCGGTGTTTCGGCCAACGGGCAGGAGCGGATCGCCGAACTGGTCGGCTACCGGCTGCGCAACTCGCTGCTGCTGGCGGCGGGCGCGCTGGGCGTCGGTATTCCGCTCTCGATCCTGCTGGGTGTGGTCGCGGGGCTCTGGCGTGACCGCTGGCCGGATATCCTGTTTTCGACCGGTGCGATCCTGGCCATGACGATCCCGGAATTCGTCGCGGCCACGATCCTCATCCTGATCTTCGCCATCTGGCTCGGATGGGTGCCCGCCATCGTGCTGACCCCGGCCGATGCGCCGCCGCTCGAGTTTTTCCCCGAGTTCATCCTCGCCTCGACCGTACTGACCATGCTGATGATCGCCCATATCATGCGCATGGTGCGCACCTCGATGATCGAGGTCATGGCGGGCGATTACGTTCAGATGGCGACGCTCAAGGGCGTGCCGCATTGGCGCATCGTGTTTCGGCACGCGCTGCCCAATGCCCTGCTGCCCGCGATCAACGTGATCGCACTCACCGTCGCGTGGCTTCTGGGCGGGGTGGTGGTTGTGGAGGTGGTGTTCAACTATCCCGGCCTCGGGCGGCTTCTGGTCGATGCCATTTCCGACCGCGATCTGCCGGTGGTGCAGGCGATCACGATGATCGTGGCGATCACCTATGTCGGCGTGAACTTGCTGGCAGATATCCTGAGCCTCGCGCTCAACCCGCGCCTGCGCAGCCATCAGGCACGGCGCGCATGAGCACTGCTCCCCCTGCCCCGCGCGGCCTGCGCGGCGTTGGGGTGCTGCGCCCCATGATGGCGCGGCCCTCGGGCGCGATCGGGCTGACGCTGGTGGCGTTTCATCTTCTGATGGCGGTGCTCAGCCCGTGGATCGTGCCGTACGACTACAAGGCGATGGATGCGACAATGACGCTGGCGGGGCCGTCGCCTGCGCATTGGCTCGGCACCGATCATCTGGGGCGCGACGTGCTGACGCGGGTGATGCTGGGCGGGCGCGAGGCGCTGCTGGTCACCGGTACGGCGACACCTGTCGCGCTGATCTGGGGCGGGCTTCTGGGGGTTTACCTCGGCCTCAAGGGTGGCTGGCGCGACGAGGTGGCAATGCGTCTGGTGGATGCGTTTCTGGCCCTGCCGGGCATCCTGCCGCTCTTGGTGCTGATCACCGTCTTCGGCAGCGGCGGCGAGGTGCTGATGCCGACGCTGGCGTTTTTCTTCGGCATCCCGGTGATCCGCGTGGCGCGGGCGGCAGCGCATGAGGTCGTGGCGCGCGATTTCATCTCGGCGGCGCGGGCCCGCGGGCACCGCCCGCTCGACATCGTGCGGCGCGAACTGTTGCCCAACGTCACCGATACCTTGCTGGTCGAGGGGGCGATGCGCTGGTCGTGGATGCTGCTCGGGTTCTCTGCGCTGTCCTTTCTCGGCTTCGGCGTCTCGCCGCCGAAACCCGACTGGGGGCTGATGATCTCGGATGCGCGGGTCTACATGTCGCTGGCCCCTCTGGGGGTGATCGCGCCGGTCATCGCCCTCTCGACCCTGATCATCGGGATCAATCTCAGCGCCGATGCGCTGGCCAAGACGCTCGGGCTCGACCACAGCCGCAAGGCGGTGATCTGAGATGGCAGCGACACCTCTTATCGACATCCGCAAGCTCTGCGTTGGGTTTCGCGGGCGCGCGGGCACGATGCTGCCGGTGCTGCACGAGGTCGATCTGACGGTGTGCCGGGGCGAGAGCATCGGCATCGTCGGCGAGAGCGGCTCGGGCAAGAGCACGCTGGCACTGGCAGCGATGGGCTATCTCAAGCATGGGCTGCAAAAGATATCGGGCAAGGTCATCTATGATGGGGCCGAGATGTTCGGGCGCAGCCCGGCGGACCTGGCGCGGATCAGAGGTGGCCAGTTGGGGCTGATCCCGCAGAATTCCGGGCAGGCGCTGACCCCGACGATGCGCATCGGCACGCAGATCCGCGAGGCCCTGCACCTGCATTGCGCCCAGTCCGAGGGCGAGCATCCTACCCGCGCGCGCGACCTGCTGGCGCAGGTGCGCCTGCCCGACCCCGAGGCGATCCTTCGCCGCTACCCGCATGAGCTGTCGGGCGGGCAGCAACAACGGGTGGCGATTGCCATGGCCCTCGCGGGCGAACCCGATGCGCTGCTACTCGACGAGCACACGACCGGCCTCGATGTCACCACGCAGGCGCACATCCTCGAATTGCTGCGCGATCTGGCCCGCGCGCGCAACATGGCGATGGTCTATGTCAGTCATGATCTGGGCGTGATCGCGCGGGTCTGCGACCGGGTACAGGTGCTTTATGCCGGCGAAACGGTGCTTGAGGGGCCGACACGCGCGGTGTTGCGCGCGCCATCGCACCCTTATGCGCGCGGGTTGCTAGCCTCCATCCCCCGCTTGGGCGAGCAGACCCTGCCACGCGCCCTCGATGGCCGACCGCCCGGACCGGGCGAGGCGCGCGAAGGCTGCGCCTTCGCCCCGCGCTGCGCGCTGGCCACCGAGGACTGCCGCGCCGCCACCCCACCAATGATCGCAGGGGAGGCAGGCCAGATGAGCCGCTGTCTTTACCCCGAGCGGGTAGATGAAATCATCGGCGAGCAGGCGGGCACCTCGCCGCATGGTTGCGCCGAGGACAGCCCCTGCGCGCTCGATCTGGCGGGGGTGTCGATTCGCTACGACCAGCCCGGACTGTTCGACCGGCTGCGCGGCATGGTGCGCCCACCCGCTACGGTGGACGCCATCGACCTGCATCTGCGGCAGGGCGAGACAATCGGTCTTGTGGGCGAGTCGGGCAGCGGCAAGTCGACCATCCTCAAGGCGATTGCCGGGCTGTTGCCGCCCGCCTCGGGCCAGATCACGCTTGGCGATGGCACCCCCCTGCCCGCGGCCGTCGAGGCTCGCCGCCCCGATCAGCTGCGCCGCATCCAGATGATTTTCCAGAATCCCGATGACAGCCTCAACCCGCGCCAGTCGGTGGCAGAGATCCTGGCGCAACCGCTTCGGCTGTATTTCGGGTTGACGGATACGGCGCTGCGCGCGCGGGCGGTGGAATTACTCGACACAGTGCGCCTCGGCGCGCCTTACCTCGACCGCCGCCCGGGTCAACTCTCGGGCGGCGAGAAACAGCGCGTGGCGGTTGCGCGCGCCTTTGCCGCCGGACCCGAGATCGTGCTGTGCGACGAGATCACCTCGGCGCTCGATGTCTCGGTTCAGGCGGCCGTGCTCGATCTGCTCAACGATCTCAAAGCGGCGCACAAGACCGCCTTCGTGTTTGTGAGCCACGACTTGACGGTGGTGCGGGCGCTCTCGGACCGGGTGGCGGTGCTCTATCAGGGACGGCTCTGCGAGTTTGGCCCGGCAGCGGCGGTTTACGGCGCGCCGTCGCATCCTTACACGGCGGTGCTGCTCAACGCTGTTCTGACCCCCGACCCCGATCATGCGCCACATCTGATGACCGAGGATGTGGCGGAACTGTCCCCGCCCGCACGTGGCTGCCCGTTCCAGCGGCGCTGCCCGGTGAAACACGGGACGATCTGTGACACCGATGCCCCACCGACGCGAGAGGCAGATGACGGACATGTCATCCGCTGCCACATCCCATTGGACGAGTTGCGCGGACATCAGGCGGATTGAACAATGTTGCACCCGCCTGCTGCGCTGCCAGTAGTATGCACGGCTTGGGCTCACGATTGGGAATGGTCTGGAACGGATCCTGGGCGTTGTGCCCCTGCGCAGAATCAAGCGCAATGCCCGCCGCGCATCGACCGCTCCAAGCCATTCGTACCCACTTCCCCAACGCGCAGTAACGCACAGGAAGATCTCGATCCCGGCACACGTCGGCGGCTTGCGCAGCGGCAGAATCAAACGTTCCGCTTGAAAGCCTTCCCGTAAAAAAAGCCCGACCAATTGGCCGGGCTTTTCCGTGTTACCGTAGCGTGGCGATCACTCCTCGCGGCTCTCCGGCGTCTCGACGAAATTGTCGAACTCGTCGCCACCCACCACGTCGTCATCGATCACCGGCGCGGCCAGTGCTGCCGCCGCTGCGGCCTCTTCCTGGCGGGCCTCGATCACGATGCTGTCGCGTGCCGTTGCGATGCGGCGCATTTCCTGCGTGGCACGACCCGTGCCCGCCGGGATCAGGCGACCGACGATGACATTCTCCTTGAGACCGACCAGCTTGTCACGCTTGCCCTGAACCGACGCCTCGGTCAGCACGCGGGTGGTCTCCTGGAACGACGCCGCCGAGATGAAGCTGCGGGTCTGCAGCGACGCCTTGGTGATGCCGAGCAGGATCGGCTCGCCCTGTGCCGGACGTCCGCCCTTGGCTATCGCCTTCTCGCAGGCCTCGTCGAACTCGACCTTGTCCACATGCTCGCCCTTGAGCAGCGTGGTATCGCCCGAGTCCTGGATTTCCCACTTCTGGAGCATCTGCCTTACGATGACCTCGATATGCTTGTCGTTGATCTTCACGCCTTGCAGACGGTAGACCTCCTGCACCTCGTCGATCATGTAGTTGGCCAGTGCCTCGACCCCCATGATGGCGAGAATGTCATGCGGCGCGGGATTGCCGTCCATGATGTAATCGCCCTTCTGGACATAATCGCCCTCCTGCACCGGGATGTGCTTACCCTTCGGCACCATGTACTCCACCGGCTGCAGCGTGTCGTCGGCGGGTTCGATGGTGATGCGACGCTTGTTCTTGTAGTCGCGGCCAAAGCGGACATAGCCGTCGAGCTCGGCGATGATGGCGTGATCCTTGGGACGGCGTGCCTCGAAGAGCTCGGCCACACGCGGCAAACCGCCGGTGATGTCCTTGGTCTTGCCGCCCTCGCGCGGGATGCGTGCAACCACGTCGCCGGCCTGCACCTGCTGACCCTCCTCGATCGACAGGATCGCATCGACGGACATCGGATAGGTCACCGGGTTGCCAACGTCGTTGCGCATCGGCTCGCCGTCCTCGCCGACAATGAAGACCTCGGGCTTGAGTTCGTTGCCGCGCGGCGCGGCGCGCCAGTCGGTGACGATCTTCTGGGTCATGCCGGTGGCCTCGTCGGTCACGTCGCGGACCGAGACGCCCGAGGTGAGATCGACGAATTTCGCCATGCCGGATTTCTCTGCGAGGATCGGCAGGGTGTAGGGATCCCACTCGAACAGCTTCTGACCGCGCGTGACCTTGTCGCCCTCCTTGACGAAGAGCTTGGTGCCGTAGCCCACCTTGTGGCTGGCCAGTTCGACCCCCTTGTCACCGATGATCCGGATCTTCATGTTCCGGCCCATCACCAGGGTCTCGCCACTGGAGTTGTCCAGGGTCTGGGGCTGTTCATATTCGATCACCCCCTCCTGGCTTGCCTCGAGGAAGGATTGCTGCCCCCCCTGCGCCACGCCGCCGATGTGGAAGGTCCGCATCGTCAGCTGCGTGCCCGGCTCGCCGATCGACTGCGCGGCGATGATCCCGACAGCCTCGCCGATATTGACCATGGTGCCACGCGCGAGATCACGGCCATAGCACATGGCACAGACCCCGTCCTCGGCCTCGCAGGTCAGCGGCGAGCGCAGGCGCACGGTCTGCACTGCAGCCTCTTCCAGCGAATCGGCCATGCGCTCGTCGATCAGTTCGCCCTTGGCGGCGATCACCCGGTCGCTCAGCGGATCAACGATATCCTCGGCCACGACACGACCCAGGCAGCGCTCGGCCAGCGAGGCCACAATCTCGCCGTCGTTGACCGCCGCCTCGACGGTGACCGCGCGCTCGGTGCCGCAATCGTGCTCGCGCACGATGCAGTCCTGCGCCACGTCCACCAGGCGGCGGGTCAGATAGCCCGAGTTCGCCGTCTTCAACGCAGTATCCGAGAGGCCCTTGCGCGCCCCGTGGGTCGAGTTGAAGTATTCAAGAACGGTCAGACCTTCCTTGAAGTTCGAGATGATCGGTGTCTCGATGATGTCGCCGTTCGGCTTGGCCATCAGGCCGCGCATGCCGCCCAGCTGTTTCATCTGCGTAACCGAACCACGCGCGCCGGAATGGGCCATCATGTAGACGCTGTTGGGCTCCATCACCGCACCGGTCTCGTCGCGGCGCTCGGCAGAGATCGAACCCATCATCGCCTCGGTGACCTCGTCGTTGCATTTCGACCAGGCATCGACGACCTTGTTGTATTTCTCACCCTGGGTGATCAGGCCGTCCATGTATTGCTGCTCGAAACCTTTGACGTTGGAGCGGGTCTCTTCGACGATGGTCCACTTGCTGTCGGGGATCACCATGTCGTCCTTGCCGAAGGAAATCCCGGCCTTGAACGCCTCGCGGAAGCCAAGGGTCATGATCTGGTCGCAGAAGATGACCGATTCCTTCTGACCGCAATAGCGGTAGACGGTGTCGATCACCTGCTGCACCTCTTTCTTGCGCAACAGGCGGTTCACGAGGTGGAACGGGGCCTTGGCGTTCTGCGGCAGGAGCGCGCCAAGCCGGGCACGGCCGGGCGTAGTTTCCACCCGCACCATGACCTCGTCGCCATGCTCGTCGATCTGCGGCACGCGCACGGTGATCCGCGCGTGCAGATGTACCTCGCCCGCGTCGAGCGCGTGCTGCACCTCGTCGAGCGAGGCGAAGATCATGCCCTCGCCCTTCATGCCTTCGCGCATCAGCGTGACATAGTAGAGGCCAAGGATCATGTCCTGCGACGGCACGATGATCGGCGCGCCATTGGCAGGGCTGAGGACGTTGTTGGTCGACATCATCAGCACCCGTGCTTCGAGCTGCGCCTCGAGCGAGAGCGGCACGTGCACAGCCATCTGGTCGCCATCGAAATCGGCATTGAAGGCGGCACAGACCAGCGGGTGAAGCTGGATCGCCTTGCCTTCGATCAGCACCGGTTCGAACGCCTGAATGCCCAGACGGTGCAGCGTTGGCGCACGGTTCAGCATCACGGGATGCTCGCGGATCACCTCGTCGAGAATGTCCCACACCTCCGGGCGCTCTTTCTCGACCAGTTTCTTGGCCTGTTTCACGGTGCTGCTCAGGCCCTTGGCCTCGAGCCGCGAGTAGATGAACGGCTTGAAGAGCTCGAGCGCCATCTTCTTGGGCAACCCGCACTGATGCAGTTTCAGTTCCGGGCCAGTCACGATGACCGAACGGCCCGAGAAATCGACCCGCTTGCCCAGAAGGTTCTGGCGGAAGCGGCCCTGCTTGCCCTTGAGCATGTCCGAGAGCGACTTGAGCGGGCGCTTGTTGGCACCGGTGATGACCCGGCCGCGACGACCGTTGTCAAAGAGCGCATCGACCGATTCCTGCAACATCCGCTTTTCGTTGCGCACGATGATATCGGGCGCGCGCAGCTCGATCAGCCGTTTGAGACGGTTGTTGCGGTTGATCACCCGGCGATAGAGATCGTTGAGATCCGAGGTGGCGAAGCGGCCACCATCGAGCGGCACCAGCGGGCGCAGTTCCGGCGGGATGACCGGCAGCACCGTCATCACCATCCATTCCGGGCGGTTGCCGGATTCGAGAAAGGATTCAACGACCTTGAGGCGCTTGATGATCTTCTTGGGCTTCAACTCGCCGGTGGCTTCCTTGAGATCGGCGCGCAGCGTTTCGGCCTCGTTTTCGAGGTCGATATTGGCCAGCATCTCGCGGATCGCCTCGGCGCCGATATTGGCCGTAAAGGCGTCCATGCCATATGCGTCCTGCGCATCCATGAACTCTTCTTCGGTCAGCATCTGGCCATAGGTCAGATCGGTGAGACCGGGCTCGATCACCACGTAATTCTCGAAATAAAGCACCCGTTCCAGATCACGCAGCGTCATGTCGAGCATCAGGCCGATGCGGCTTGGCAGCGATTTCAGGAACCAGATATGGGCGCAAGGTGCCGCCAGTTCGATATGGCCCATGCGCTCACGCCGGACCTTTTGCAGCGTCACCTCGACACCGCATTTCTCGCAGACGACGCCGCGATATTTCATCCGCTTGTACTTGCCGCAGAGGCATTCGTAATCCTTGATCGGGCCAAAGATACGCGCACAAAAAAGGCCGTCACGCTCGGGCTTGAACGTGCGGTAGTTGATGGTCTCGGGCTTCTTGATTTCGCCATAGGACCAAGAGAGGATCCGCTCGGGGCTGGCTAGAGAGACCTTGATTTCGTCGAACACCTTGGCCGGGGCCACCGGGTTGAACGGATTGTTTGTGAGTTCCTGGTTCATTGTCTGATCCTTGAAGGCTGGCAGAGGGGGGAGAGAGGGGCCCGGATTTTTCGCCGAAAAATCCGGGGTGCAGAATTTTCCGCGAAAATTCTGCCCTTACTCATCTTCCTCCGCATCCAGGAGTTCCATGTTAAGGCCGAGGCCGCGCACTTCCTTGACGAGCACGTTGAACGATTCCGGTACGCCGGCCTCGAAATTGTCCTCGCCCTTGACGATGCTCTCATAGACCTTGGTCCGGCCCGCCACGTCATCCGACTTGACGGTAAGCATCTCCTGCAGGGTGTAGGCGGCGCCATAGGCTTCGAGCGCCCAAACCTCCATTTCACCAAAGCGCTGACCACCGAACTGCGCCTTGCCGCCGAGCGGCTGCTGCGTGACGAGGCTGTACGGCCCGGTCGAGCGCGCGTGGATCTTGTCGTCCACCAGGTGGTGCAGCTTGAGCAGATACTTGATCCCCACGGTCACCGGACGCGAGAACTGCTCGCCCGTGCGCCCGTCAAACAGCACCGACTGGCCGCTCTGGTCAAAGCCTGCACGCTTGAGCGCATCGTTCACATCGCCCTCTTTCGCGCCATCAAAGACCGGGGTGGCGATCGGCACGCCGTTGGTGACGGTACCGGCCGATTCGATCAGCGTCTGCTCGTCCATGCCTTCGATGCCCTCTTCGTAGACATCGTCACCATAGGCGATACGCATCGCCTCACGCACCGGGGTCAGGTCGCCGGAGCGGCGATATTCCTTGAGCGCCTCGTCGATCTTGAGGCCCAGACCGCGCGCGGCCCAGCCCATGTGGGTTTCGAGAATCTGACCCACGTTCATGCGCGACGGGACGCCGAGTGGGTTGAGGCACAGATCGACCGGGGTGCCGTCCGCGAGGAAGGGCATGTCCTCGATCGGGATCACCTTGGAGATCACGCCCTTGTTGCCGTGACGCCCGGCCATCTTGTCGCCCGGCTGAAGCTTGCGCTTCACCGCGATGAAGACCTTGACCATCTTCATCACACCCGGCGGCAGGTCGTCGCCGCGGCGGACCTTCTCGACCTTGTCCTCAAAGCGGGCATCGAGCGTGCGCTTCTGCGCCTCGTATTGCTCGTGCAGCGCCTCCACGATCTTGGCGTCGGCCTCGTCCTTGAGGGCCAGCTGCCACCACTGGCCCTTGGTCAGGGTGCTCAGCAACTCCTCGGTGATGTCCGAGTTGGCCTTGACGCCCTTGGGCCCCTTGACCGCGACCTTGCCGAGGATGAGCGTTTTCAGACGCGCATAGATGTTGCGGTCGAGAATCGCCAATTCGTCATCGCGGTCACGTGCCAGACGCTCGACCTCTTCGCGCTCGATCTGCAGCGCGCGCTCATCCTTTTCCACACCGTGGCGGTTGAACACGCGCACCTCGACCACCGTGCCGAAATCGCCCGGCTTGACGCGCAAGCTTGTGTCGCGCACATCGCTTGCCTTCTCACCAAAGATCGCGCGGAGAAGTTTTTCCTCCGGCGTCATCGGACTTTCGCCCTTCGGGGTGATCTTGCCCACCAGGATATCGCCCGGCTCCACATCGGCACCGATATAGACGATGCCCGCCTCGTCGAGGTTGCGCAGCGCCTCTTCACCGACATTGGGAATGTCGCGGGTGATCTCTTCCGGCCCCAGCTTGGTATCGCGGGCGGCGACCTCGAATTCCTCGATATGGATCGAGGTAAAGACGTCATCGCGCACGATCCGCTCCGAGATCAGGATCGAGTCCTCGTAGTTGTAGCCGTTCCACGGCATGAAGGCGGTGATCACGTTCTTGCCAAGCGCCAGTTCGCCCATGTCGGTGCAGGGGCCATCGGCGATGACCTCGCCCTTCTGGACAGTGTCGCCGACCTTGACCAGCGGCTGCTGGTTGATGCAGCTGTTCTGGTTCGAGCGCTGGAACTTGCGCATGCGGTAGATGTCCACGCCCGGATCACCGATCTCCAGATCCTCGGTGGCTCGGATCACGATCCGTTGCGCATCGACCTGGTCGATCACGCCGGCGCGTTTGGCCATGATGGCGGCACCCGAGTCGCGGGCCACGACGCCCTCGATTCCGGTGCCCACCAGCGGGGCCTCGGCGCGCAGCGTCGGCACCGCCTGCCGCTGCATGTTCGAGCCCATCAGGGCGCGGTTGGCGTCGTCGTTTTCCAGGAACGGAATGAGCGAGGCCGCAACCGAGACCAGCTGTTTCGGGCTGACGTCGATCAGATCCACATGCTCGCGCGGGGCCAGCATGTATTCGCCCGACTGACGGGTCGAGACCAGGTCGTTGACGAAGCGGCCGGCGTCATCGAGATTGGCGTTGGCCTGTGCCACGGTGTGGCGCATTTCCTCGGTGGCGGACATGTACTGCACGTCATCCGTCACCTGCCCGTCCACGACCTTGCGATAGGGGGTTTCGATAAAGCCGTACTTGTTCACCCGTGCGAAGGTGGCGAGCGAGTTGATCAGGCCGATATTCGGACCTTCGGGCGTCTCGATGGGGCACATCCGGCCGTAATGGGTGGGATGCACGTCGCGCACCTCGAAGCCCGCACGCTCACGCGTCAGACCGCCCGGCCCGAGCGCCGAAAGGCGGCGCTTGTGCGTCACTTCCGACAGCGGGTTTGTCTGGTCCATGAACTGCGAAAGTTGCGAAGAGCCGAAGAATTCACGCACCGCCGCTGCCGCCGGTTTGGCGTTGATCAGATCCTGCGGCATGACCGTGTCGATCTCGACGGAGGACATGCGTTCCTTGATCGCGCGTTCCATCCGCAGAAGGCCGACGCGATACTGGTTCTCCATCAACTCGCCGACAGAGCGCACCCGGCGATTGCCGAGATGGTCGATATCGTCGATATCGCCCTTGCCGTCACGCAGCTCCACCAATGCCTTGACGCAGGCCACGATATCCTCGCGGTCGAGCGTGCGCTGCGTGTCGGGCTTGTCGAGGTTGAGGCGCATGTTCATCTTGACCCGGCCCACGGCCGAGAGGTCATAGCGTTCGGAGTCAAAAAACAGCGTCTCGAAGAGCGCCGCCGAGGCCTCTTCGGTGGGCGGCTCGCCCGGACGCATGACGCGGTAGATATCCATGAGCGCGGTCTCGCGGTTCATGTTCTTGTCTGCCGACATGGTGTTGCGGATATAGGGGCCCACATTGATACCGTCGATATCCAGGACCGGAATGTCGGTGATCCCGGCATCGAGCAGATCCTGCAAGGTGCCGCCGGTGATCTCGCCGGCCTTGTCATATTCCAGCGTCAGCTCATCGCCCGCCTCGACATGGATCGCGCCGGTTTCCTCGTCGATGATGTCACGCGCCACGAACTTGCCGACAATATGCTCGAACGGCACTAGAAGCTCGGTGACCTTGCCTTCGTCGATCAGTTGCTTGACCGCACGGGGCGTGATCTTCTTGCTCGCCTCAAAGACCACTTCGCCGGTCTTGGCGTCAATGAGGTCATATGTCGGTCGCGTGCCGCGCACCCGCTCGGGGAAGAACTTGGTGACCCAGCCCTTTTTCTTCTTAAGCTTGAAATCGACGGTGTCGTAATAGGCATTCATGATGCCTTCCTGATCGAGTCCGAGCGCATAGAGCAGCGTCGTCACCGGCAGTTTGCGACGACGGTCGATGCGGGCGAACACGATGTCCTTGGCGTCGAATTCGAAATCGAGCCAGGAGCCACGATAGGGGATGATGCGGCAGGTGAACAGCAGCTTGCCCGAGGAATGGGTCTTGCCCTTGTCGTGGTCGAAGAACACGCCCGGAGAGCGGTGCATCTGGGAGACGACCACACGCTCGGTGCCGTTGACGATGAAGGTGCCGTTATGGGTCATGAGCGGCATGTCGCCCATGAACACGTCCTGCTCCTTGATGTCCTTCACGGATTTCGCGCCGGTATCCTCATCGACATCGAACACGATCAGCCGCAGCTTGACCTTGAGCGGCGCGGCATAGGTCATGTCGCGCTGCATGCACTCCTCGACGTCATATTTCGGCTTTTCCAGATCGTAGCTGACGAATTCCAGCACGCTGGTCTCATTGAAATCCTTGATCGGGAAAACCGACTGGAACACGCCCTTGATCCCCTCGCCGTCAAGCGGCTGGGGCTCGTCGCCGGATTTCAGGAACAGGTCATACGAGGATTTCTGAACCTCGATAAGGTTCGGCATCTCCAGCACTTCGCGGATCTTGCCATAATATTTGCGCAAACGTTTCTGGCCAAGGTAGGATTGAGCCATGGTCGATGTCACCTTTCATTTCTCACCGGTCGCGCGCGCTGTCGGGGCTCAGCGCCGCGGCCATCCGAGACGGCTTGGTTTGATCAATTCCCGGCCATCGTCCCAATGACGGCCTCCCGATCCTGTAAACCTCGCCTTAGAAAGGCCCCGATGCGTGCAGGGCCTCTCTGAGACAGGTTTGGCCGGGCCCGGAATCCGGACCCAGCCTTAAATTCACTCCGGGGCGACCCGGCGCAAATTACTTGAGTTCGACTTCGGCGCCAGCTGCTTCGAGCTTGCCCTTGATCTCTTCGGCTTCGTCTTTGGAGACCTGCTCCTTGACGGCCTTGCCTCCGGCCTCGACGAGGTCCTTGGCTTCCTTCAGACCCAGACCGGTGATCGCGCGAACTTCCTTGATCACGTTGATCTTCGATGCGCCTGCGGATTTCAGGATCACGTCGAATTCGGTCTGCTCTTCGGCAGCTTCGCCAGCACCCTCTGCGGGACCGGCCATCATCACCGCGCCGCCTGAGGCGGGCTCGATGCCGTACTCGTCCTTGAGGATGGTTTTCAGCTCTTGTGCTTCGAGAAGCGTCAGACCAACGATCTCTTCAGCCAGTTTTTTCAGATCAGCCATTTTTCAGCTCTTTCCGTTCTCTAGATGTGTTCCAACGTCGGGAAGTAAACCCTACGCGAATGTTACAGTTTGCCTTACGCGGCTTCGGCCTTCTCTTCGATGGTCGAAAGGATGCTCGCGATGTTCGAAGCAGGTGCGCCAATGGCCCCCGCGATGTTCGAAGCAGGTGCGCCGATCATGCCTGCAATCGTCGCGATGAGTTCATCGCGCGACGGCAGTTTCGACGTAGCTTCAACACCGGCACGGTCCAGAGCCGTCTCACCCATTGCCCCGCCAAGGATTTCAAACTTCTTGTTGTCCTTGGCGAAATCCTCGGCCACCTTGGCTGCTGCCACGGGGTCCTCGGAGAAGGTGAGCACGGTCATGCCCGAGAGGTAGTCTGCGATGCTTGCGCACGGCTTGCCCTCAAGGGCGATCTTGGCGAGCCTGTTCTTTGCAACACGAACCGATGCCTCTGCCGCACGGGCGCGGGCACGCAGATCCTGCATTTCGGCAACTGTAAGACCCGTGTAGTGGGCAACCACCACAACGCCAGAGCTTTCGAAGATCTGGCCGAGTTCCTCGACCACTTTCTCTTTCTGGGCTCTATCCACAGTTTCACTCCAAATTTGGGGGTCTCCCCCCGGCTCAGTTGTGCCCCCCCTTGCGGGGCGGCGTTCGGGTCCAATGTCAGGGTCCCGAGGCCAAGATCACCCGAGGGCGCTAGCCCCGACTGGAAATCTCATCTCGTTCCCCATCTCAGGAAGGAATTATTCACCGCGACTGCGCTGAACCCTCCGTCTCGGACAGGACAGGGCCGGTTTGCGGCCCTGCCATTCGCCCCGCACCAAAGCACGGGGGCAAATTCTTATTCTACAACGGCGCTGTTCACGTCGATGGACACGCCGGGCCCCATGGTGGAGGTCAGCGAGATCTTCTTGACATAGGTGCCTTTCGCGCCCGTCGGCTTTGCCTTCTGCACGGCAGACACGAAGGCGCGCACGTTCTCGGCCAGCTTCTCGGCATCGAACGACGCCTTGCCGACACCGGCATGCACGACACCGGCCTTCTCGGCCTTGAACTGCACCTGGCCGCCCTTGGCATCCTTGACCGCCTGCGCCACATCCATGGTCACGGTTCCGACCTTGGGGTTGGGCATCAGGTTGCGCGGGCCCAGCACCTTGCCCAGACGGCCCACGACGGGCATCATGTCGGGCGTGGCGATGCAGCGATCGAACTCGATCTTGCCACCCTGCACGGTTTCCATAAGATCTTCTGCGCCGACGATATCCGCGCCTGCGGCCTCGGCCTCTTCGGCCTTGGCGCCACGGGCGAAGACGGCGACGCGCACGGTCTTGCCGGTGCCGTTCGGCAGGCCGACAACGCCGCGCACCATTTGGTCGGCATGGCGCGGGTCGACACCGAGATTCATCGAGATTTCGATTGTTTCATCGAATTTCGCGACCGCGTTGTTCTTGATCAGGGCAACCGCGTCCTCGACGGTCATGTTGTCCTTGCCGGCGACGGCTTCACGCAGGGCACGGGTCCGTTTTCCAAGCTTTGCCATCTTACTTCACCTCAATGCCCATGGACCGCGCGGAGCCAAGGACGATCTTCATCGCGGCCTCGACGTCGTTGGCGTTCAGGTCTTTCCACTTCGCTTCGGCGATCTCGCGCACCTGCTTGGTGCTCACGGTGCCGGCGGTGGCGCGGCCCGGTGTCTTGGAACCGGACTGAAGCTTGGCAGCCTTCTTGAGGTAATACGACGCGGGCGGCGTCTTGATCGCCATGTCGAAGGATTTATCCTGATAATAGGAAATCACGGTCGGGCACGGGGCGCCCGGCTCCATATCCGCTGTCTTCGCGTTGAACTGCTTGCAGAATTCCATGATGTTGATGCCGCGCTGACCCAATGCAGGGCCGACGGGCGGGCTGGGATTGGCTTGCCCGGCTTTCACCTGCAGCTTGAGCTTGCCGATTAGTTTCTTGGCCATATGGCCTCTCCTTTGCTTCCAACACCGTCGGGGCGCGCCCCTTCGGCTCTCTTGTTGTGTGGTCCGGTCCGATGGCCGCGGCCACCTCGCCTCCCACGGCTCACATCATCAGGCCTGTTTGGTGACCTGGGTGAATTCCAGTTCGACCGGGGTCTCCCGGCCAAAGATCGACACCGACACCTTGAGGCGCTGGTTGTCCTCGTCGACATATTCGACCATGCCGTCGAAATCCTCGAACGGGCCCTCGTTGACCTTGACCTTCTCGCCGATCTCGAAATGGATCAGGGTGCGCGGGCTTTCCTCGCCTTCCTGCACGCGTCCGAGAATCGACTGCACCTCGGCGTCGCGCATCGGCATCGGACGCCCCTGCGGGCCGAGAAAGCCGGTGACGCGGTTGATCGAGTTGATCAGGTGATAGCCCTTGTCGGACATCTCCATGTGCACAAGCACATAGCCCGGCATGAAGCGACGCTCGGCGGTCACTTTCTTGCCCCGGCGAATCTCGATCACCTCTTCGGTGGGCACCAGCACCTCGTCGATCTCGTCCTCGAGACCGTTGTCGGTGACGGATTGTCTGATCTGCTCGGCGATCTTCTTCTCGAAGTTCGAGAGAACACTAACCGAGTACCACCGCTTTGCCATCGTCGACCTACGCCTTTGTTTTCACCGGATTGAGGACCGGATTTCTGTATTCTTCCAAGCGGTTGCACCCGCACGCTCTGAAACGAAAAGCGGCGCGCAACCCGAATCGCCGCGCGCCATGTCCAGAAGTGTTGCGTCAACTACCTTTGATCGTTCGGGAATTCAAGGCTTGGCAACCAATTAATGACCGCCTCAGCCAAACAGCCCCAAAATCCCCTGCAACCCGCTGCGGATCCCGAGATCGACCAACGCAAAGAAAATCGCGGTGATCGTGGCCATGATGAACACCATCACGGTGGTCAACATCACCTCGCGGCGGGTCGGCCAGACGACCTTGGCCACTTCTGATCGGACCTGCTGAATGAACTGAAGCGGGTTCGTGCGTGCCATCTGCGCTGTCTTCCATGATTTCGCTGCTTCGGGCGACATACGCGGGCTTGGCGGTGAATTCAAGGGCCGAAGCCCGCGCGTGACGCGGGCTTCAGTGTGACTCCTTGGCGATGCGCTCGAACGGGTCAGGGTGATCGGCAAAGGGATCCGGGGCCTCTTTGTGCCGACGCCACCCGGCCAGCATGCCGCGCAGGCGCGCAACGCCCGCAAATGACAGGCCGAGATCCCCGAAGCCCTGCAACCTCTCCCGCAGGCTGGTAAAACGCTCCGTACCGAAGAGCGCGCCGCCGATCAGTGTGAGGCAGAAGAGTGCGAAGGCAGCGATCAGCACAACTCTGGGCCAGAGCAGCACTGCGGCGAAGGCGAGCGCCCAGCCGAGATGCTGCGTCTTGGGCCGGAACGCCCTGATCCGTGCGAGCGCACCGGCGCCCTGCTTGGGGTTGCGGGCCTGCGCGCGACGTTTGCGCCCTTTGCGAGGTGCGACGGTTTCCATCGCGACAGGCGGCGCGAGATCTGGCAACGCATCGGATCCGCGGCGGCGGCGATCCTCGGCCATGATCTCGCTGATCGTGGTGATGGCATTGCGCACCGCAATTTCAGTCGATGCCGCATCCGGCGGTGCGTGCCCTTCATATTCGGTATCGGGATGTGGCGGGTAAGGGACCGGTCCCACGGTCCGAGGCAAATCGTGTTTCATCACAGCAATACTCTTGTTTCCACGCCCCCACGCGGATCGACGGCCCCAATTTTGGTTGCGAACGCCGATTAATGGTCCTGATCGGGCGCAAATGTGGCGAAACCATGGCAAACCAGTGGCTGAAACAAGGCGCGTCCGATTTTCACCATATTTGAGCTATATTTTACCCGCATTCTAAGAATATCGCGCCGAACGACTCAACCGCAGAATGTATTCCCCTGAGCCGATCGCACGGCCGATTCGCTGCAAGACCCCGAAGGGCCTGTCCATGCAATCGCCGTGTTGATAGGAAATGTGGCAGGGGCAGCAGGGTTCGAACCCGCGACCTACGGTTTTGGAGACCGTCGCTCTACCAGCTGAGCTATACCCCTAAGATGCGTGCCTGTTATTGTTTTTCGCCAGGGCCGTCAAGCGGTCAGGGCGCAATTATCAGGCGTGGTGCTGTCCCCGATCCAGGAGATCGACCGCGCACCTTTGCAGAACGGTTCCGAAGGGCCGTGTCACGCCCCCCGTCACGCCCTCGTCTCGCGAACGTCGAGCGCGTCGCCGACGAAGTTGATCGCCAGCACCACCAGCATGATCGCAAGCCCCGGAAACACCCCGAGCCACCAAGCCTGGCCGATGAAACTGCGGCCATCGGCAAGGATCAGGCCCCATGTCGGCGTGTCGGGCCGCACGCCAAGGCCGAGGAACGACAGCGACGCCTCGCCGAGGATGGCATGGGACACGCTGACCGTGGCCTGCACGATAATCCATGCCCGCGCGTTCGCCCGGATGTGGCGAAACATGATCCGCAGATCGAAAGGGCCCCGCACCCACGCGGTATCGACGAATTGTTCTTCCTTGAGCGTCAGCACCGTAGTGCGCGCAACCCGCGCGAGATCGTCGACAAAGGCCAGCGCGATGGCAACGATGACTCTCAAAAGGCCGGTATCGCAGACCGCGACCAGATAGATCGCGATGATGAAATTCGGAAACGCCCATTACAGGACGATATCGCGCATGATGATCATGTCGGCCCAGCCGCCGCAATAGCCGACCACCATGTCTGTTCGAATCGTGGCATGATGGGGCCGACGGCGATCCCGTCGACCGCCTTGGGCCGTTGCAGCCCGTCTAGGTGATTGGGACGCCGTCGGTTGGTCTGACCAGCCTGAACAGTTGCCTGTGCCTTACGAGCACGAAGACATGGACAGGATTTCAGCATGACACAGAACTACATCGGCGTCGATCTCTCGAAGGACTGGCACGACATTTTCGACCCGCGCACGGGGCATGCCCGCGTGCCCAATACCGCGCCTGCTCGCTGTCGGCATCGGCCAGCATGGCGGCCACCGGATCGCCAGGCACCAGCCGGATCATGAAGAACACCAGCGCGGCCACGGCCAGCATCACCAGCGCGGAACCGACCAGCCGTCGGAGAATATAGGAGCCCATGGCAATACCGAGCCGACCGCGAGGAGCCCGCCCGCCTTTCTTTGTTTACTTGAGCGAAATGCGGTCGAGTTCGTGCAAACCGGGGATGCGCGCCCGTTCCGGCACCTCGACCGGGGCGTTATGCACCAGCACATCCACCGGGTGATAGAGAACGCCGCAGGCCATCTTGCTTGTCGGAACTGATCGCGTTCGCCTGGCGTACCAACTCGCGCCGCTCGTCGGGATCGACCGCCACGGATTGCGCGTCGATCAGCCGGTCGGCCTCGGCCTCCCTGAAGAAGCCAAAGGGTTTCTCCGCCTTGTCGCGATCCGGCCCGTTGAACTTCGACGTGGTCTGCATCCAGTCCACCAGCCCGTCATCGGGGTCGTAATCCCCGCCCGAGTCGCCGGGACGCAGGTCGCTCTCCATCTTGTTGAACTCCTCGATACCGATCGAGAAATCCTTGGGATCGACAGTCACGGTAATGTCCAGCACCTGCCGCAGGATATTGGCGACAACCTGCCCCGCGCGCTTGGTGTTGGGCGTGGTTTGCATGGTGAACTCGTGAACGCCAGCGACGACAGCGACTTGCCCGATCCCGACTCGCCAACGATGGCCAGCGTCTCGCCCGCCTCGACCTCATCGGACAGGCTCTCGAGCAGCGTCGCCTCGACGCCGTGCTTGCGCAGCTTGATGGTCAGATTCTCGAACTCCAGAAGTGTCATCTTGGCTCTCGCGTTATTTGGGCCACCACATGCCAAGCGTCGGCGAGACGCGCGCACATATCAACCTTGCGGTTCGAATCGCGGATTTCATTCATTGAATTCCTTTTGTTTTTCAGACGTCTTTACGTGATCGTGACTGTTCGCGATGCAGATCGGCGCATGTGCTGGACGCTCCGCCGCGACTCCACTAAGGCTTGTGATCATGCAGGTTGCACCCCGCCCCCTGATGGCGTCGGGCCGCGCGACACGACACCAGACGGAGACAGCCACCCCATGCAGATGCGTCACGATTCCATCTATGCCTCGCGCCGCTCGCCGGTCCTTGCCGAAAATGTCGTGGCGACATCGCAGCCGCTGGCGGCACAGGCCGGACTTGCGATGCTGGCACGTGGTGGCAATGCCGTCGATGCGGCGCTCGCGGCGGCGATCACCCTGACCGTGGTCGAGCCCACGGGCAACGGCGTGGGCTCGGACGCGTTCTGCATCCTGTGGGACGGCAATGAGTTGCACGGACTCAACGCCTCGGGTGCCGCCCCGATGGCCTGGACGCCAGAGCGGTTCGCGGGCGCACAGGAAATGCCGTTCCGTGGCTGGGACAGCGTGACCGTACCGGGGGCCGTGAGTGCCTGGGCGGACCTGTCGCGACGCTTCGGCAAGCTCGATTTCGCGGCCCTGTTCGAACCTGCGATCGGCTATGCGGCGCGTGGTTTTCCGGTCTCGCCGGTGATCGCGCGGCTCTGGCGGCTCGGGGCGGTCGACCTCTCCGATCAGCCGGGCTTTGCCGAGACCTTTCTGCGCGACGGCAAGCCGCCCGCCGCAGGCGAGCGCTTTGTCAACGCCGCCTTGGCCGACAGCCTGCGCGAGATTGCCGCGACCGGTGGCCGGGCGTTTTACGAGGGCGCCTTGGCCGAAAAGATCGTCGCAGCGGCGCGGGCGCATGGCGGCGGCGTGACAATGGACGATCTCGCCCGCCACCGCCCGGAGTGGTGCGATACCCTGTCGATGGAGTTCGACGATGTCACCCTGCACGAGATCCCGCCCAACGGGCAGGGCATCGCGGCGCTGATGACACTGGGCATCCTGCGCCATACGCCGGTCCGAGAGTTCGGCCCCGACGACCCGATGGCGCTGCATTATCAGATCGAGGCCACCAAGCTCGCCTTCCGCGACATGGATGCCTATGTCGGCGACCGCCCGGCGATGACCGATATCACCCCCGAGGCGCTGCTCGACGCGGAGTATCTGGCCAGCCGCGCCGCCCTGATCAGGGCCGACGCGGCACAGGATTTCGGCTCGGGCGCGCCGAAACACGGCGGCACGGTCTATCTGTCGGCGGCCGATGCAAGCGGCATGATGGTGTCGTTCATCCAGTCGAACTATGCCGGGTTCGGCTCTGGCGTGGCGGTGCCGGGGACCGGCATTCACATGCAGAATCGCGGCGCGGGTTTCACGCTTCAACCCGGTCACCCCAACCAGGTCGCCCCCGGCAAGCGACCGTTTCAAACGATCATTCCCGGCTTTCTGATGCGGGACGGCGCGCCACTGATGAGCTTCGGAGTCATGGGCGGCCCGATGCAGGCACAGGGCCACGTGCAGATGACGCTGCGCACGCAGCTCTGGGGTCAGGATGTCCAGACTGCAGCAGACGCCCCGCGCTGGCGGGTGGTGTCGGGGCTGGAGGTGGCCTGTGAGGCGGCGATGTCCCCGCAGACCATCGAGCGCCTGCGTGCGCTTGGTCATGCGATCACGCTGGAAAGCCCTGACAACGCCTTCGGTTTCGGTGGCGCGCAGCTTGTCCATCGCCTGCCCTCGGGAGGATACTGCGCCGGCTCAGACCCGCGCAAGGACGGGCAGGCCGTCGGCTTCTGAGAGCATTTGCACGCCACGGTCCATCTCAGGACCAGGCCGCGACGCGATGCCCGTCGGCTACCGCCGTGAGGGTGACGCGCCGCATCGTCGCGTCAAGCGGCAGCACAGGGCTTGGGGCCTCGGGCGCAGGCGGCAGATGCGGGCGGGCGCGCTGTGGATCAGGCACCGGCACCGCCGCCAACAGCCGTTTCGTATAGGGGTGGCGCGGATCGTGCAGCACCGCCTCGCGCGGGCCCTCCTCCATCACCTGACCGAGGCGCAGCACCATGACCCGGTCAGCCACCTGGTCGATCACCGCCATGTCATGGCTGATGAAGAGATAGGACAGGCCGTCGGCATCCTGCAATTCCTGTAGCAATTCAAGAACCTGCGCCTGCACCGACACATCCAGCGCCGAGACGCTCTCATCCGCCACGATCACCCGGGGCGAGAGGCTCAGCGCCCGCGCGATGCAGACCCGCTGCCGCTGGCCGCCGGAAAACTCATGCGGGTAGCGCGCCAGCATGTCGGCCGAAAGCCCGACGCGCCGGAACAGGAACTCTGCCCGGTCCATCAGTTCCGTCCCCTGTGCCAGACCATGCACCCTTAGCGGCTCCACCACCTGCTCGCCCACGGTCATGCGCGCGTCGAGCGAGGCGCCAGGGTCTTGAAACACCATCTGGATCTTGCGCAGCACCGGCCGCATCGCCGACCGCGACAGACCCTTGGTCTGCTGGCCGTCGATCCGCACCGAACCCTCCCACGGGACCAGCCCCAAAAGCGCCTTGCCGATGGTCGACTTGCCGGACCCGGATTCGCCCACCAGCGCCAGCGTCTCGCCCGCCGCGATCCGGAACGACACGCCTTCCACCGCGTGCAGGCGCGCCACGGCACGGTTGAATATCCCCCCGGTCACGTCGAAGCGAACGCTAAGATCGTCGACCTCGACGATGCTCTGCGCGCCATCCTTCGGCGCGCGCGCGGGTGCCGAACCAAGCCGCGGCACCGCAGCCAGCAATTGCCGCGCATAGGCTGACCGCGGTGCCGCGAAGATCCGCCCCACTGGGGCGCTCTCTTCCGGCCTGCCCTCGCGCATGACAATGACCCGGTCGGCCATTTCGGCGACCACGCCCATGTCATGGGTGATCATCAGAACGGCGGTACCGTGATCCTTTTGCAGCAGGCGGATCAGGTCAAGGATCTCGGCCTGTACCGTGACATCGAGCGCCGTCGTCGGCTCATCCGCGATCAGGATCTCCGGCTCGCAGGCGAGCGCGATAGCGATCATCACGCGCTGTCGCATGCCGCCGGACAATTCGTGCGGATATTGTCCGAGCCGCCGTTTCGGATCGGTCAGTTGCAGATCCTCAAGCAGCCCGAGCGCGCGCGTCGGGGCCTCGCCGCGCGGGCACATGTCATGCTCCAGCAGCACCTCGCAGAGCTGTTGTTCCACGGTCATCAGCGGATTGAGCGAGGTCATCGGCTCCTGAAAGATCATCGAGATCCGCTTTGCCCGGATGGCGCGGTAGTGCCGCTCGCCCAGACCGGCAAGCTCACGATCGCCCAGCCGGATCGAGCCGCCGGTGATCCGCGCCATCGGACGCGGCAGAAGGCCCATGATCGCCAGCGCCGTCATCGACTTGCCCGATCCGCTTTCCCCGGCCAGCGCCAGCGTCTCGCCGGGAAAGAGATCGAGCGACAGCCCGTCGAGCACGGTCTTGCCGCCCGCGCCGGTCGCCACCTGCACGGTCAGATCGCGGACCGAGAGGACGGGGCGCGGATCCGCGCCCCGTCCGTTGAGGGCGTCAGGCGTCATTCGAAGACGATCCGCGGGAAGTAGAACGACACCACCCAGTTCGGCATGTCCACGATTTCCGAGATCCGCAGATCCCCCGCGACCGAGCAGAGCAGATAGGCATCCTCCGCCGAGAGCCCGTGCTGCTTGCCCAGCAGGTCGATCATGCCGGAAACCGCGTTGCGCGCGCCTTCCATCATGTCCGGCCCGATCCCCGTCGTGACCTCGTAGCCCTTGGCATCGAGGTGCCGGGTCACCGGCCCGGGCGTCGAGAAGCGCGGAAAGTCGAGCCGTTCCTGCTTGATCAGGTCGAGCGTGATCTCGACATCCATCGGGCTTTCGATGGCGGTGCCGCAAACCTCCCCGTCGCCCTGTGCGGCATGGGTATCGCCCACCGAGAACAGCGCTCCCGCGACCTCGACCGGCAGGTAGAGCACCGATCCGGTGGAAAGATCGCGAATGTCGAGATTGCCGCCCATCCGGCGCGGCGGCACCACGGAATGCAACCCTGGCTCGGCGGGGGCGAGCCCGATGGTGCCGGTAAACGGCTTGAGCGGCACGCTGGCAATGTCGGAAAAGAGCGAAGGGGCCAGCGTATCGGGATCATAGGACCAGACCTTGAGATGCGGATCGGGGAACTGGTCGGCCAGCAGGCCGAAGCCCGGGATATTGGCGGTCCAGCCAAAGCCGGAGGGGTGAAACTGCTCCAGCGTGATCTTCAGCACGTCCCCCGGTTCGGCCCCGTCGACATAGACGGGGCCAGTGACCGGGTTGATCTTGCTGAAATCGAGGTCGGGCACATCAGCCGTGGTGCTGTCGCGGGTCAGTTGCCCGCCTGAGCTGTCGAGGCAGCGGAAATGCACCCGGCTGCCCGGCACCACGGTCTGCGCGGGCGGGAACGCATGATCCCAGCCGTGGTGATGGTGGCCATGGATCGTGTAGTCACAGGTCTTGCACATGGGCTCACTCGCCTGTCGCGGCATGGATGTAATCGTAGTTCACCGGGATATGCACCGGGTCCACGAAGAGGCTGTCATCGCCGGCGATATTGTCCGAGACCAGCGTGAAGCGCTGTTCGTTGAACACCGGCACCCAGGGCGCGTCTTCCATGATATCGACATAGATCGACCGCCAGGCCGCCTCGCGCTCCGCCGTCTTGGCCGGGTCGGCCATCGCGTCGGCGGCGGTGGCGCGGGCGTCGATCTCCTCGTTGCAGTACCATGACCAGTTCCAGCCCCCCGGCACCGCGCCCGCGCAGCCCAGGATGGGGCCGTAGAAATTGGACGGGTCGGGGAAATCGGCGATCCAGGCCATGCCGCCCGACCAGATCATCGGGGCCTGATCGGCCTCGCCCCCTGCCGCGATCACGTTGGCCTGCGCAAGGCTGCGGATTTCGGCGGTGACACCGATCTCGGCCAGATCCTGCTGGATCGCCTGGGCGATGCGCGGGTTCGGATCGACATTCATCACGTAAAGCTCGGTCGTGAAGCCGTCGGCATGGCCCGCCTCGGCCAGCAGGGCGCGAGCGGCCTCGGGATCGAAGGCATAGCCCTCGTAATCGTCGGCATAGCCTGGCATGGTCGGCGGCAAGGGCTGGTTGGCGGGCACCGCGCGCCCGTTGATCATCTGCACGATCCGCGCCTTGTTGATCGCCATGTTGACGGCGCGGCGCACATCGACATTGTCAAACGGGGCCATCCGCGTATTGAGCGTGATGTAGCCGGTATGCAACTGCCCGCCCTCGACCACGTTCTCGGCCTGCGCCGGATCGTTCATCACCTGCAGGAACTGCGCCGGTGGGATACCATCGCCCGGCACATCCGCCTCGCCGTTTTGCAGACGCAACAGCGCGACGGTCGGATCAAGCCCGATATCAAAGGTCACCCGGTCAAGCTTGGGCACACCGGCGCGGTGATAGTCCTCGAACCGCTCGAACACGAGTTTCTGCCCCGGAGTCCAGTCGGCCAGGCGGAACGCGCCCGAGCCAACCGGCTCGCGCCCGAAATCCTCGCCCGAGGCCTCCACCGCCTCGCGCGGGACGATCGAGGCGAAGTTGAGCGCCATGACATGGCTGAAGGTGGCGTCGGGCCGCGACAGGGTGATGCGCACGGTCTTGTCGTCCAGCACTTCAACCCCGCTCAGCCCCTCACCCTCACCCGCGTTCCAGGTATCGAACCCCTTGATCATCCCGAAGAACCCGGCACCGGGGCTGCGGGTTTCGGGGTTGGTCACCCGCTCCAGCGAGTATTGCACGTCCTCGGCGGTGATCTCACGCCCGTTATGGAACTTGATCCCGTCCTTCAGCACGAAGGTATGCACCATGCCATCCCCGGAAATCTCGTGGCTCGCCGCAAGTTCGTTGCGCAGCGTGGTGGTGCCGGGCTCATAGCCCATCAGCCCGTCGAACAGCGACTTGATCATCGACCAGTTCTGCCAGTCATAGCCGATCGCAGGGTCGAGCGTGGCCACGTCGTCCTGATAGGTCACGACCATCTCGCCGCCCTGCGGGGCGTCCTCGTTCACCTGTGCGCGCGCGCCGCCCGCGACAAGCGCCAGCCCGGCGACGCCGGCCATCAATGCGTTTTTCATCGGTCTTCTCTCCTCTGTCGGTTTCATTTTGTCTTAATGCGGGGATCGATCAGCGGGGCCACCAGATCGGCGAGCAGATTGCCGAGCACGATGGCCGTGGCCGAAACCATGGTGACGCCCATGATCACGGGAATGTCGACGCGTTGGATGGCCTGCCAGGCAAGCTGGCCGATCCCGGGCCATCCAAAAACGCTTTCGACGACGACAATGCCCGACATGAACAAACCGATATCGATGCCGATCATGGCGATGATCGGCAGGATCGCATTGGGCATGACATGGCGGGCGACGATGCGCAGTTTCGACAGGCCTTTGGCCCGAGCGGTGCGCACGAAATCCTGTTCCAGAACGTCGATCATCGACGAACGCATCATCCGGCTGTACCAGCCCGCCCCCAGAAACCCGAGGGTGATCGAGGGCAGCACCAGATGCGCGAAGGTGCCATACCCGCCGATGGGCAGCCAGCCGAGCTGCACCGCAAAGACATAGAGCAGCAGGATGCCGATCACGAATTGCGGCGCCGAGATCGACACGAAACTGAAGATCATCAGCGAGTGATCGGCAAAGCGGTTGCGGCGCAGCGCGGCGATGACGCCGATACTCAGCCCGAGGATCAATTCGGTAACGATGGCCGAGACCATCAGCAGCAGGCTAGCGGGCAGGCGCGCGGCGATCAGGTCCGCCACCTCGGCACGTTGCAGGTAGGACCGGCCCATGTCGCCCTGCAAGAGATTGCCGAGATAGCGGAAATACTGCACGAAAAGCGGATCGTTGAGTCCCAGTTGGTCGCGGATATTGGCGACCGTCTCGGCAGTGGCCGAGCGGCCCGCGATCTGCCGCGCCGGATCGGCGGGAATCAGGTAGAGCAGCACGAAGGTCACCAGCGTGATCCCGAGAAGGATCAGAACGCTCTCGAGCAGCCGCCGGATCAGATAGCCGCTCATCCGTGCCGCCCCTTCAATGTCGGGTCGAGCACATCGCGCAGCGCGTCGCCCACAAGGTTGAAGGCCAGCGCCAGCAGCACGATCAGCAGCCCGGGGATGAATACCAGCCAGGGCGCGGTCGAGAAATAGGTCTGGTTCTCGAAGATGATATTGCCCCAGCTTGGCATCGGCGGCTGCACCCCCACGCCGAGAAAGCTCAGCGTCGCCTCGAGCAGCACCGTGGTCGAGATGCCAAGCGTGCCGAACACGATGATCGACGACAGCAGGTGCGGCAGCAGGTGCTTGCCGAGGATACGCAGCGGCGACGAGCCGATGGCGCGCTGCACCTGGATGAATTCACGTTCGGCCAGGCTGCGGGTCTCGGTATAGATCACCCGGCTCATCTGCACCCAGTTGACCATGGCAATCACCAGCGCGACGATCATCAGGCTGGGCTGAAAGATCGCCGCCAGCACGATTGCCAATAAAAGCGCCGGAAACGCCATCATCAGGTCGGTAAAGCGCATCAGGATCGCCGCCGTCCAGCCACCGAAATACCCCGCCGCGATGCCCACGCCCGCGCCAAGAATGACAGCGATGCCGTTTGCCACGACCCCGATGATCAGCGAGGTGCGCGTGCCCAGAATCAGGCGCGACGCCAGATCGCGGCCCAGCAGATCGGTGCCCAGCAGGTACTCGCCGCCCGGCGGCAGCGGGCCTCCCATCAGATCGAGCCCGTCGAAGCTTTGCTCGAACGGATCATGCGGCATGATCCAGGGCGCGAGCACCGCGCAGAGGACCATCACCACGATCACCGCCATGCCGAAGGCCGCGCGCGGGCGGCGCATCAGCTCGCCCATGATGCGCCAAAACCGGCCCGAGGCGCGCGGTCGAAGGGTCTGCGCGTGGCTCATCTCGCCCGCCCCCGCGCGGTGCGCCCCTCGGCCAGCAGCCGGATCGCGGCCTCCTCAAGCGTGATGCGTTCGACCATTGCCAGGGTGCGCAACTGCTTGAGCGCCAGCGCCTCGTCGCGCCCCTCTTCCATCAGCGCAAGCACGGCGCGGATCACGTCGAGCCGGTGATGGTTACGGCGCGCGAGATCCGCCTCGCGGGCGCGCCGCGCGGCCTTTTTCGCGAAAACCTCATGCGCGATGACCATCGCCGAGAACAGATTGCCCAACCCCCCGACCGGCAGGAAGGCGTCCACCTCCTGCGCCAGCGCCCAGGCGAGACGACCGGGGCTTTCCGATCCGACCAGCCCGATCAGCGGCATCGGCGCTTCGGCGCGCGGCCAGGGCAGCATGGCGTCATCGGACGTGTCGATATCGAGGATCACCATGTCTGCATCGCACGCGGTCCGGATGTCGAGCACGTCCTGTTCCAGACAGGCGCGCACGCCCAGCCGGTCGCAACGCGCCTCGATCCGCTGGCCGATTTCCGGCGAGCGATGCAGGACAAGCGCGGTCTGGCCAGAAAAGTTATGCACCGGCGCATGGCTCATTTCACGACCCTCAGCTTTGGTTGAGCCTGCGCGACGGGGGCGGGCCGTTGCGCGGACCGCGCGGTCATGTAGGGATCGGCGGCCACCGGCGCTCCGGCGCATTGCACGACATCGAACTGCCCGTCGCGCGCGATCGCCAGCCGTGGTGTCAGCATCGCATGCCGCAGCACCGGGTCGATCGGCATCGATCCCATTGCGGTGGGCACAGGCGCGTCCGCTGCCGCGCGGAACACCGCCGAGGGCGTGTCGCTTCCTGCTCGCGCCACCGCAGCGGAAATTATCTCCACCGCGGCAAAGGAGGTTGCGAAGAACGACGACACGCGCCCGTTCGGCGCGTGCCGCCGAGCCGAGTCCCGCAACTCCGCGTCGGCATTGGTCTCAAAGAAACTGCCCGCCGACAGCAATCCGTCCGCCGCTCGCCCGATCTCGGCCAGATCGGCCTCGGTCTGGTTGAAGCTGACCACGCGGACCGGCGGTCGGCCTGCCTCATGACGCGCCGCCAGCCCCCGCAGAAAACTGGAATTCGACGGCCCGATCAGGCTGTCGACGACGCACTCGGCCCGCTGATCGCGGATCTCGTCGAGAATTTGCGACGGCGTCTCCGCCCCGAGCGGCACGTGGCGTTCGCCGACCACCTCGATCCCGCGCTCCGTCAGGCATTCGCGCGCCAACCGCAGGGTCTCCCAGCCCCAGACGTAATTCGATCCGAGCAGGAACGCGCGGCGCAGCCCCTCAGCCGCGATCCAGTCGGTCACCGGAACCACATGATGGTTCGGCGAGGCCCCGAGATAGACGACGTGATCGTTGCTCTCGAACCCCTCATAGGGGCAGGGATACCACAGCAGCCCGCCATGCCGTTCGAGCAGCGGAATCATCTCCTTGCGGCTCCAGGAGGTGATCGCGCCGACGATATGCCGGACCCCGCTTTCCAGCATCTCGCGGGTCATCCGTTCATAGGCGGCCAGATCGCCACCGGGATCGGCGATCACCGGCGTAATCGGTGCCGCGCCGCGCCGAGCCAGCCCCTCTATTGCCCCGAGCGCGCCCGCAAGCGCGCTTTGCCCGAGCGCGCCGTAGCTGCCGGTCGTGGAAAAAACGAGGCCCAGGCGCAGCGTCACGACGGTATCCTTCCCATAAAAAAGCCCCGTCCCTCTGAATGAGGAAAAACGGGGCTCGATTGCCGATGGCTTTTACTGCCAATGTGATGCCAGCTTGCGGGATCTTGGCCGCGCTGTCCAGCGTGCCGTCGCCAATCCACCGGGCAGATCACGGGATATGACTGAAAATTGAGCAGAACGGCGTCGGCGAATCCCCGTGGTTTTCCCGACCGGAGGCACGCAGCTTTCCCCGCGCAATTTGATCTGCAACAAAGTCGTACCGTCGATCCGGACGCAAGATAGGATCATGGAACATATCGAACATCTCAGGGCGCTTGGCCTCTTCGACGCGCGCGTGCCGCGCTACACATCCTATCCAACGGCGGCGGTCTTCACTCCGCAGACCGGGGCAGGCTTTCAGGAGGAGGCGCTCCGGGATCTCGATCCGGCTCTGCCGGTATCGGTCTATATCCACATCCCGTTTTGCGAACGCCTGTGCTGGTTCTGCGCCTGCCATACCCAGGGGACCCGCACGCTCGGCCCGGTTGAGGCCTATATCGCCACGCTTGAGGCAGAGCTTGACCTAATGCGGCGCACATTGCCCGTCGGGTTGCGCATGGGGCGGCTGCATTGGGGGGGCGGCACGCCGACGATCCTGCCGCCGCCGCTCATCCATCGCCTTGCCCGCGCGATCCGCGCGGTCTTTCCGCCGCACGACACGTTCGAGTTCTCGGTCGAGATCGACCCGACGATGGTCGACCGTGCCAAGATCGACGCACTCGCCGCCGAAGGCATGACACGCGCCTCGATCGGCATTCAGGATTTCGACCCCGAGGTTCAGGCCGCGATCGGTCGGTTACAGCCTTTCGAGGTCACGCAAGCCTGCGTCGAGGATCTGCGCGCGGCGGGGATCACCTCGCTGAACACAGATCTGGTCTACGGGCTGCCGCATCAGACACCGGAGCGGATCACCGATACCATCGCCAAAGTGCGCAGCTTTGCACCGGATCGCGTGGCGCTCTTCGGCTATGCGCATGTGCCCTGGGTGTCCAAGCGGCAAAAGCTGATCGACGAGGCGGCGCTGCCCGATGACATGGCCCGCTACCGGCTTGCGACCCTCGCCGCGGCGCAATTCGCCGAGGCCGGGCTGACGGCAATCGGTATAGATCACTTCGCCCGTCCGGGTGACGCGCTCGACACGGCCCTCAGGACCGGGCAGCTGCGGCGCAATTTCCAGGGCTACACGGCGGATACCTGTCAGACCCTGATCGGCCTCGGCGCCTCCTCGATCTCGCGCTTTCCGGCGGGTTATGTGCAGAACGCTCCGGCGACGGCGGCCTATATCCAGCGGATCGAGGCGGGCGGCTTTGCCGGATCTCGGGGCTACGCCCTGACCGACGAGGACCGGCTGCGCGCCCGCGCGATCGAGTGCCTGATGTGTGACTTCGCGCTTGATCTTGACGATCTGCGGGCCGAGTGCGGGCCGCGCGCCGAAACCTTGGCGGCCCTCCTTCCGGCAATCGGCGCCAAATATGACGGGGTCGTGAGACTGGACGCACAACGGCTGGAGATTGCGCCGGAAGGGCGTGCGCTGACGCGCATGATCGCCGCCGAATTCGATCAGCACGTCCCCGACCGGATGACCTATTCCCGGGCGTCCTGAGCCGGAACCGGGGCCGACACATGGCCGCAGCGGCGTCGTGTCATCTGACCCGCCGTCGGTAGAGAGCGACGACTTTTAATGGGTAAATATAATACGAATTACTGCCACATGAAGAGCGAGACCGAATACCCCGGCCCTGTGACGCCCACGACGCGCGTGGTGCGTGCCTTGCGTGTCAATGGGGGTTGATCAATGCAGCCTGCGAGCGTGACGGCACAGGGGCGCGGCGCGTCGGCACATCAGAAAAGGAGGTTACGATGATGGAAATCGACCCGCATGGCGAAGCCGAGACACCGACGGCGGCGCTGATCGCGCATATCCTGTCGCGTTACCATGACACGCACCGGCGCGAACTGCCTGAATTGCTCGCCCTCGCCCGCAAGGTCGAGACGGTCCATGCCGATGATCCCAACAGCCCGCACGGGCTGACACGGGCGCTCGAGACGATGATCACGGATCTGGAGGATCACATGCGCCGGGAGGAGGCGGATTTCTTTGCCGCACGCGGTGGCGTGTCGGCCGGCGGTTCCACCGCCGGGTTGCGCGCGGAGCATGGCGGGCAGGAGGCGGCGCTCAACCGGATTGCGGCGATCACCCATGGGTTCCGGCTGCCCGCCTATGCCTGCGGCTCCTGGGCACGGCTCTATGCCGGGTTGGGCAAGCTGGCGGAGGATCTCGACGAGCACAGATATCTCGAGGAAAATGTGCTCTTTCCGCGCCTCGAGGCCGGGCGATGAGCGCGTCCGGCACGAACATGTCATCCCCCCTGGCGACTGGCAGCGGCCTCGTCTCGCGCCTTGCCTGTCGCGTGGTGCAGCCGGTTCTGTCGCGCGTCGTGCGCCGCATCGCGGCGCGGCACCCGTCGCTTTTCGCGCGGCTCGGGGCCCATCAGGGCACCGATTTCCTGATCGACCCGACAGATATGCCCTTTGCCCTGCATCTGCGGCCCGACCCCGAAGCTCTGGTATTTCGGGCCGTGCCGCGCGATGCCGCGCCGAAGTCAGGCGCCACCATCCGGGGGCGATTCATGCTGCTGCTGGAACTGGTCGATTCCGAGGAAGACGGAGACGCCGCCTTCTTCTCGCGCGATCTCGAGGTGAGCGGCGATACCGAGGCGGTGGTGCGGTTGCGCAACGCGCTCGATGATGTCGAGGGCTCTATCGCCGAAGAGACCGCGGCGATGTTCGGCCCCGCCGGTCGCGCCATCCTCGCGCGGCTCAGGCGCGCCTATTCCAATGACACGAACGCACAGGAGGTCGCATGAGCCTTGCCGAACTGATCTGCCCCGCCGGCACCCCCGCAGCACTCCGCACCGCCGTGGACGCGGGCGCCGACGCGGTCTATTGCGGCTTTCAGGACGCGACCAACGCGCGCAATTTTCCGGGGCTGAACTTCACCCCCGGCGAGTTGGCCGAGGCGGTGACCTACGCCCATGCGCGCGGCACCAAGGTTCTTCTGGCGCTCAACACCTACCCGCCGGCGGGCAAGGTCGATCTCTGGCGGCAGGCGGCGGACCTGGGCGTGCGGCTGGGGGCGGATGCCTTCATCGTGGCCGATATGGGCGTCGCCGATTATATCGCGCGCACCCATCCGCACGCGCGGCTGCATCTGTCGGTGCAGGCTGCGGCCTCATCCCCCGAGGCGATCCGCTATTACTGCGCAAATTTCGGCGTGCGGCGCGTGGTGCTGCCGCGCATCCTGACCATTCCTGAAATCCGCCAGATCAAACGCGAGATCCCCTGTGAGATCGAGACCTTCATCTTCGGCAATCACGGGCTGATGGTCGAGGGGCGGTGCAGCCTCACGAATTATCTCACCGGGCAGTCCACCAACATGGACGGTGTGTGCTCGCCCGCCTCGGATGTCGAATATGCCCGGCACGCTGACGGCGCGATGTCCTCGCAACTGGCAGGCATTACCATCGACCGGTTTGGGCCCGAGGAGAAGGCAGGCTATCCCACCATCTGCAAAGGCCGCTACACCGCGCCGCACCGGCCCGAGGGCTATTACGCCTTCGAGGAACCGGTAAGCCTCAACCTGTCGCGGCTCTTGCCGGACCTGATCGAGGCGGGCGTGCACGCGTTCAAGATCGAGGGGCGGCAGCGGTCGAAATCCTACGTACGCGGCGTGGTGCGCGCATTTCGGGCGGCTGTGGACGATATCCGGGCGGGACGGCAGGCCAACATGGCCGATCTGGTCGCCCTGACAGAGGGGCAGAAACAGACGCAGGGCGCGTTCGAGACGAAGAAATGGCGGTGAGAGAGATGACGAAACTGACCCTTGGCCCCATCGCCTATCACTGGTCCGCCGAGAAGCGGCGCGACTTCTACGCGGGCATCGCCGACGAGAGCCCGGTGGACGAGGTCTATCTCGGCGAGGTGATCTGTTCCAAGCGCGCGCCCTTCCACGAGGGCGACCTGCCCGAGACCATCGAGCGGCTGGAGCGCGCGGGCAAGCGCGTGATCGTCTCGACCCTGGCCGAGGTGATGCTGAAACGCGAGCGCAAGGCGACCGCCGATCTCGCGGCGATGGAGACGCCCGAAATCGAGGTCAACAATGCCGCGGGCCTCTATGCCCGAAGCCCTCGCCCGCACCGCATCGGCCCGTTCATGAACGCCTATAATGAGGCCACCATCGCGTGGATGGCGGCGCAGGGCGCGACCCATGTCTGCCTGCCCGCCGAACTGCCGGGTCCCGCGATTGCCGTCGCGGCGCAGGCTGCGCGCGATCTGGGGTTGGGGGTCGAGGTGCAGGTCTTCGGTCGCGCCTCGCTCGCGATTTCGGCACGCTGCTATCATGCCCGCGCGCATGGCCGGACCAAGGACAATTGCCAGTTTGTCTGCGAAGAGGATGCCGATGGCATGCCCCTGCGCACCCGCGACGATGCGCCGATCCTGCGGGTGAACGGCATCCAGACCCAGTCCGAGAGCTATCTCTGCCTGCTGCCCGAAATCCACGGCCTTGTCGCCGACGGCGTGACCCATCTGCGGCTCATGCCGCAGGCGGTGGACATGGTGGCCGTGGCCGGCGTATTCCGCGATATGCTCGACGGTAGTCTGGCTGTGGAAGAGGCGGATCATCGCCTTGGAGAGCTTAGCGGGGCCATGACCCTCAGCAACGGCTTTTACCACGGTGCGGCAGGCTATCGCCGGATTGCCATGGCCGCGCGGGCATGACGGTGCGCGCGGTGGCACGCCCTGCGCGCGGGCATGACGGTGCGCGCGGTGGCACGCCCTGCGCGTGGGCATGACGGTGCGCGCGGTGGCACGCCCTGCGCGTGGCCATGGCTGCATGTCGCGGGGTCGTCACTCAACGGGTTGGGCCGCGCCGGGCGCCCCGACTTGCCCCGGTCTGCAATGCACAGACCTGTTCGCGTGGATGCCCCCGACCGCCGACGCGCCACAGACCAGGCAGGGGGCCAAGTGTCGGATGCTCTCGATTGTCTCCGCCGCCCCCTCGACCCCAGAGGCCGACGCCCGTTACGAGCCATTCGATTTCGGCCATGACCATCTGAAACCCGTATCCGACATGGATCTGTGCCCCACCGCGCGGCCCCCGACAAAGATCTCCGGCACGGCGATGGAGAAGACCGAGAAGGTCCCGAACTGCGCGGGAATCCTCGGCGGCCGATTCTCAAAGCGGTCGCAGGACGACACCTTCGAGGACCTGCAGAAGGAAATCCATGGGAGACAGACGGCCTTTCGCGCGATCTCGATTGCAGCATCGGGCCGGGACATTTCACAAAGGAGCGTTAGGAATGACCACGTGTCAGGCGATCGAACCACAGGACTATGGCTGTGACGGACAGGAGGTGCTCAAGCACCTGATCGACGTCGATGAGGCACTGGCCCGCCTCAAGGCCCATATCGCCCCCGTCACCGGTATCGAGACCGTGCCGCTCGACCGCGCCACGAGTCGGGTGCTCGCCCGCCTGGTCCGGTCGCGGGCCATGGCACCGGGTTTTGATAACGCCGCGATGGATGGCTATGCGCTCGCGACCCATGATCTGACGGGGGATGGCCCGTGATCCCTGCCGGTGGCCGCACGCGTTCCTGCGGGTGGGAATGCGCCCGCCTTGGCGCGCGGCACGGTGGCCCGTATTTTCACGGGCGCGCCTGTGCCCGAGGGGGCCGATGCCGTGGTGATGCAGGAAGAGGTCACGCGCGACGGGGATATCTTCCGTCTCGCCCGCCGCCCTGCCCCGGGCCTGAGCATCCGCCCGGCGGGCAGCGACATGGCTGCGGGCGCGCGAGCACTGGCCGAGGGAACACGGCTCGGGGATCGGGCCATTGCCGCCTGCTCCGCCGCCGGCGCGGATCATGTCGATGTCACTCGCCGGTTGCGCGTGGCGCTGCTGGTGACCGGTGACGAGGTGCGACCGACAGGGCGCGCGCGGCGCGGCACAGATCCCGGATGTGAACGGCCCGATGCTGCGCGCGGCGCTGTGCTGCGTCCAGATCGACCTGGTCGCCACCACCCACGGGGCCGATAGCCGCGCGGGACTGACCCGGCAATTGGGTGACCTCGCCGAGACGGCGGATCTCGTCATCACCACCGGCGGGATTTCGGTGGGCGAGGAGGATCACGTGAAACCCGCCTTTGACGCCCTTGGCGGCAAAATCCTGTTCAGCGGCGTCGCGACAAAACCGGGCAAGCCGGTCAGCCTCGGGCGGATCGGGCCCACCGTCTGGCTAGGCCTGCCCGGCAATCCGCTCTCGGCCTATGTCACATGGCAGGTTTTTGGCCTTGCCCTGATACGGGCGCGGAGCGGCATGGCCGACACCGGCCCGGCCCATCGGCATGTCGTCACCTCCGCCGCGATCTCGCGCAAGCCGGGGCGCTGCGAATTCCGGCCCGCCACCCTTGCCGGCCTCAATGGCGATGGCCGCGAGCTCATCCGCTTCGCTGACGCCACCCATTCAGGCCGGGTCGCGCGCCTGCCATGGGCGGACGGGCTGATGATCCTGCCCGCGGAGACCGCGCATCTGCCCAAGGGGACACGCGTCGCCTTTCAACCGTTCAGCCAGATCTGAGGAGGCTCCAGATGACCCTTGCCTACACCATGGCCCCTGGGCGCGGGGATATCGACCTGCTGCTCGCCGGGCTGGCCGCTGACCTGGCCGCGCGTGGCCTGCGCTGCTGCGGCACCGTCCAGATCAACACCGCGCGCACGGATGCCCAGACCTGCGACATGGATGTGCGGGTGCTGCCCGATGGCCCGGTTCTGCGCATCAGCCAGGACCGGGGGCCGCTGGCGCGCCTGTCGGCTCGACCCGGACGCGCTGGAAGCCGCGGTGGGGCTGGTCGCGGCACGGCTCACAGAGGGCGCGGACCTGCTCATCATCAACAAGTTCGGCAAGCATGAGGCCGAGGGAAGGGGCTTTCGCGACGTGATCGCCGAGGCGCTGTCACAGGGCGTGCCGATTCTCATTGGCCTCAATGCCCTGACCCACGCTGCTTTTGAGGATTTTGCGCACGGGATGGCGCGCCGATTGCCCGCCCAAGCGGGTGCCTTGAGGGATTGGGCGCAGAATGTGGCCGGGACGGCCGCTCAGACCACCTGACGGCCCCCTGCCCCGTCGTCACGCCGCCGGTGACGGGGCAAGCGCGATGTCGGCGAGCGTGGAGCGATCAAGATCGGCGAGAAACGCCGCCTCCGCCGAGCGCAGCCGGGTCTTGAGCCGACAGCGGCCGTCAAGCGTACAGGCCCCGCCATCTGCACCCAGACACTCGACCAGCGGGTGCCCTTCTTCGAGCACGCGCACCACGGCACCAAGCCGGATGTCCGCCGCCGACCGGGCCAGCGCGGCACCGCCGCCGCCGCCACGGCGTGTCGTGATCAGCCCGGCGCGGGCGAGGCGCTGCACGATCTTGGCCAGATGATTGCGCGACAATCCGAGGTCTTCCGAAAGCTCGGCGGTGGAGAACGTGCGCGATGGCGCACCCGCCATCCGCATCAACATGCGCAGGCCGTAATCGGTGAAGGAGGTGAGACGCATGACCGCTGGGCCCTCTGCCGTAAAGGAATTCACAATACCAATTAACATGATCGACACCAGCGGCAACCGGAACTCGGTGCGGCGCGCACCATCCGCCGATATTGTCCGGGGCGGGATGGCCCATGACATAAGACGCAACGCTGTCATGGTGGCGCGCGCCGGGATCAATCCCCCGGACCGACGTGATCTGGAGTGCCCCGGCGAAAGCTGCTTTTCATTACCTTTCCGCGCCAAATGTGTTAGCGCTAACCAAGACCAGTTCTTCAGCCTTGACCTGCCGCTGCGACGGAGGAGATGACATGACAGACGCATTCGCACTCACCAATTTCGGATGGATCGGGTGTTCTGCACCGCGACGCACGCCGCAGGCGAGAGATAGACATATGACCCTCGAATCGATCTTCTGTTTCAAGTGTCCAATATCGGTGATGATCGCCGCACGCGTTTGCCACCAGACAGGAGCCTCAAGATGACCGCAGTGAACGACACCGTACGGCGGGTGACCGACCGGGTCATCGCGCGCAGCGCGCCCACGCGGAGCGCCTATCTTGAGACCATGGCAGCGGCGCGTGCCAAGGGAGTGGCGCGGGCGCATCTGTCGTGCAGCGGGCAGGCGCATGCCTATGCCGCCTCGGGGCCGGACAAGGCGCGGCTGGCGGGCACGAGCGCTGGCAATCTCGGCATCGTGACCGCCTATAACGACATGCTGTCGGCCCATCAACCATTCGAGCGCTACCCCGATCTGATCCGTCAGGCGGCGCGCGCGGCGGGCGGCACCGCACAGGTGGCGGGCGGGGTGCCCGCGATGTGCGACGGGGTCACCCAGGGCGAGGCGGGGATGGAGCTGTCGCTCTTTTCGCGCGACGTGATCGCGCTCGCGGCTGCGGTGGCGCTCAGCCACAACACCTTTGACGCCGCCGTGTTTCTTGGCGTCTGCGACAAGATCGTGCCGGGGCTGGTGATCGCGGCGCAGGCCTTCGGCCATCTTCCGGCGGTGTTCCTGCCCGCAGGGCCGATGCAGAGCGGACTGCCCAATGACGAAAAGGCTAAGATACGCCAGCAATTCGCCAGTGGCGAAGTCGGCCGCGACGCGCTGATGGAGGCCGAGATGGCCTCCTATCACGGGCCGGGGACCTGCACCTTCTACGGCACCGCCAATACCAACCAGATGCTGATGGAGTTCATGGGGCTGCACCTGCCGGGGTCGAGCTTCGTGACCCCCAATACCGACCTGCGCGACGCGCTTACCGTCGAAGGGGCGAAACGCGCCCTCGCCCTCAGTGCCTTGGGCAACGACTATACCCCGGTCTGCGACATTCTCGACGAACGCGCCTTTGTGAACGGCATCGTCGGGCTCAACGCGACAGGTGGGTCCACCAACCTGCTCATTCATCTGATTGCCATGGCCCGCGCGGGCGGCATCCTGCTCGACTGGCAGGATTTCTCGGACCTGAGCGAGATCACCCCGCTGATGGCGCGGGTCTATCCCAACGGGCTCGCGGATGTGAACCATTTCCACGCCGCCGGGGGCCTCGGCTACATGATCGGCGAGTTGCTGGATCACGGCCTGCTGCATCCCGACACTAAAACCGTCGCCGGGGGCGGGCTTGGTCAGTACCGGCAAGAACCGAAGCTCACCCCGGAGGGGCTGACATGGCAGACCGGCACGGGCACGAGCCTCAATGACCGAATTCTGCGGCCGGTCTCTGACCCGTTCCAGCCCTCAGGCGGTCTCGTGCGTCTGGCCGGATCGCTGGGCACGGCAGTGATGAAGGTGTCGGCGGTGGCGCCCGAGCATCGGGTGATCGAGGCGCCGGCGCGGGTCTTTGCCGATCAGGACGCGGTCAAGGCGGCGTTCAAGGCGGGGGATCTGACCGGCGACGTCATCGTCGTTGTGCGTTTTCAGGGGCCCAAGGCCAACGGCATGCCGGAACTGCACAGCCTGACGCCGCTCCTGTCGATCCTGCAGGGGCGCGGGCAGAAGGTGGCGCTGGTCACCGACGGGCGCATGTCAGGGGCCTCGGGCAAGGTGCCGGCGGCAATCCATGTCAGCCCCGAGGCGGTGGAGGGCGGCCCGATTGCGAGGCTGCAGGACGGCGACCTGCTGCGGGTGGACGCGACGCAGGGCACGCTCGACATCCTGACACCGGGCGCGGCGGAGCGTGCCCCTGCCACGGCGGATCTGAGCGCCACCCACACCGGCACGGGCCGCGAGCTTTTTGCCGTGTTCCGCAACACAACCGGTTCAGCCACCACCGGCGCCAGCATTTTCGGAGGCTGATCCCCTGCCCTTCGGCGTTGCCACATCAGGCAGATGACGGTGTCCGGACCGCCCGCCCATCCTCGCGCCATTCCGGCAGGCCACCGTTCATGCGGCGCGCGTTGAAGCCGTGGTGGCGCAGGCGGGCCACGGCCTGATGGGCGTAGATGCAATAGGGCCCCCGGCAATAGGCGACGATTTCGGTCTCGGGGTCGAGCGCGGGCAGGAGCCGGTCTAGATCGGCCAAAGTGGTGTTGCGCGCGCCGGGGATGTGGCCTGCGGCGAACTCGTCCTCGGGGCGGATGTCGAGCAGGGTAACGGCGCCCTGCGCGAGCCGCCGGGCCAGATCGGCGCGGGTGATCGGCTCGGGCGCGGGGGCATCCCCGGAGAGCCCGGCGAGGATATCGGTAACCTGCGCCAGATTGGCCTCGGCCACCTCGCTCAGCAGCCCCATGAGCGCGATGCTGCGCGCGTCCTGCAAGCGGTAGATCACCGCCTTGCCCGCGCGGCGGCCGGTGACGAGCCCGGCGCGGCGCAGCTGTTGCAGATGCTGCGAGGCGTTGGCGACCGTGAGCCCGGTCTTGCGCGCCAGCGTCTCGACCGCCGCCTCCACCTGCGCCAATTGCTCCAGCAGCATGAGGCGCGCGGGAGCGGCCAGCGCCTGCGCGACGAGGGCATATTCCTTCAGCAGGGCCTGTTTCGGGCTGATTGACAGGGCGGGGGTGCGCCTATAATCGTTCAAGTGATTGCTTGAATCATTGCTGCTTGGTGCCACGTCGCAACCCCGAAAAGCCCGCTCATGTGGGACATGCTCCTGAATGCAGAGGCCGCGATCCGTCTCGCGATCTTTCTGGGCATTCTCATCGGCATGATGCTCTGGGAACTCTCCGCGCCGCGCCGACGGCAGGACATCCCGCGCGTGCTCCGCTGGACCAACAATCTCGGGCTGGTGGTGCTGGACACCGTGATCCTGCGGCTGACCTTTCCGGTCCTCGCGGTCGGGCTGGCGGTGATCGGGGGCGAAAAGGGCTGGGGCCTCTTCAACAATATCGCCGCGCCCGGCTGGGTGGCGATCCTCGTCTCGGTGCTGGTGCTCGATCTTGCGATCTACCTGCAGCATGTGCTCTTTCACGCGGTGCCGGGGCTGTGGCGGCTGCACCGGATGCTGGAGCAGCCCTTGCGCGGCCCGGCGAGCGGCGGTGCGCTGGATGTGGATACCATCAGGAAGGAGCGACCGTGAAATACCTGTCCTGCTCCACGATCCGCCCTATGGCACCGAGCGCAGCTGCAATGGGCGGCGGATGGCGCATGCGCTGGCCAAGCATGATGCAGACGCCGAGATGATGGAGGGCACCACGCGCTCGACCATGGACGACCTGACCGAGGCGACGACCGCCGCCGACAAGGTGCTGGTGTTCTGAATGCAAGAAAATTCCGAATTTTCTTGCACATGCCTCGGATGGGGGCGTGCCCTCTCAGCCGCCCGATACCAGCGCGTGCCGTCGCATCCATGCCGCGATGGCGTCGCCGATGGCCTGCGGCTGATCCTCCTGCACGTAATGCAGGCCCGCGCCGATCTCGGTTATCTCCAGATTGGGCAGCCGCGCGCGATAGCCTTGGGCCGCCGCGTGTGGCAGCATCAACCCCGGGTCGGCCTGCAACAGGAGCTTGGGCAGGTCGCTCTGCTCGAGCCAGCGCATATAGGCGGTCTGCATCACATGGACATGCGCAGGCTCGCCGCCGATGCACAGAAGCTGCGGGAACCGGCAGAGGATGTGGCGGCTGGTCTTGTCGGCCCAGGGCATCCGGTAGGCGTCCGTCTCCGCCGCGCTCAGCTCGCGCCGGATCATGGCGGGCAGGATCCCCTCGACGAACTGGTTGTCCTCGACCATCATCCGCTCGGCATTTTCCTGCGAGGCGCGCAGCGTCTGGAAAAAGTCGCGCGTTGCCGGATCGAACGCCTCATAGCCCGGCACCGGATCGAGCAGCGCCTCCATGAAGGCGATCCCCTTGATCCGGTCAGGGTGGCGATGCGCATAGTGAAAGCCCAGAAAAGACCCCCAGTCATGCGTCACCAGCGTGATCGGGTCTGGCCCCAGCGTGTCGATGAAGGCGTCGAGATAGCGGATGTGATCCTCGATCCCGTAGTCCAGATCGGGCTTGTCCGACAGGCCATAGCCGATGAGATCGACGGCGATCAGCCGACCGCAACCCTCCAGCCGGGGCATGACATTGCGCCAGAGGTAGGACCATGTCGGCTGACCGTGCAGAAACAGCACCGTGTCGCCCGCGCCGTGGGCCATGCAATGCATCCGTGCGCCAAGAACCTCGGCGTAATGCGAGGGATAGGGCAGATCGGGCGTGCCGGTGGCGGACATCGGGCAAGGCTCCTCTGGCGATGGCGTGCCCCTGCCTGCGCGGGGCACGCGGCCCTTGTCAACGATCACGCGCGCGGCTCACGCCGGGTTGATCGCGACAGGGGTTGTCAGGGCGTCAGATTGTCCGCAGCATCCCGTCTGCCACAAGGCGGCGCAACCGGTTGAAAGGACAAGGCCATGACCGACACCACCTCGCGACGCGGATTGGCCCCGTTGGCGACCGCCCTGTCGCTCATTGCCTGTTACGGCACGCTGGCGGCAGTGGGGCTTCTGGGTGCGCTCGGCATCGGCATCGCGCTGAACGAGGCGGTGTGGGCCGGGGTCATCGTGCTTCTCGCCGCGCTCGCGGTGGCCGCACTGGCGCTGCGGTGGCGGCGGCACGGGCGCGGCGTGCCGGTTCTGCTGGGCGCTGCCGGATTGGCGCTGATCGGTTTTGCGATGTATGTCAGCTATTCCCTGCCCGCTGAGTTGGGCGGTTTCGCGCTCCTGTGCCTCGGAACATATGCCGATTGGCACGGCGGGCGGGCATGAGCGACGCGGACCTGCCGCCGCTCCTGCGCGACAAGGATCACGGCGCGCCCTCGGCCTTTACGCCTGAGAGTCTCTTGCGCGAGGCGCGGCGGCAGAAGGGCGCAGAGCGGCTGACGGTGCCGCAGATCTGCCTGCTCGATCCCGATGGCGATATCGTCCGCGCGCTCTGTGCGCAGGGTCGTGCACGGCGGCACAAGGGGTGGGTCTGCTATCACACCGAGATGTGGGTGTTCGACCTTGAGGGGCAGGAAATTGGCGTGGTGGGCTGCGCCGTGGGGGCGTCCTTCGCAGTGCTGGTGGCCGAAGAGATGTTCGCATCAGGCTGCCGGTTGCTGATCAGCGTCACCTCCTCGGGGCAGATCACGCCGCAGGGCGCACCGCCCTATTTCATCGTGATCGACCGGGCGTGGCGGGACGAGGGCACGAGCTATCACTACCTGCCAGCCTCGGATTGGAGCGTCGCGCCCGACCATCTTCTGGCACGGATCAGAGGTATGGACGATGATGGCCCGCGCGTCCTGAGCGGCCCGACATGGACCACCGATGCTCCGTTTCGCGAGACAGAGGCCGCCATCACGGCAGCACGCGCTCGCGGCATCCTCGCGGTCGAGATGGAGGCCGCCGCCCTCTATGCCTTTGCAAAGGCGCGCGGGCGCGACGTGATCTGCCTCGCCCATGTCACCAACCAATTGGGCGCCATCGAAGGCGACTTCGAGAAAGGCGCGGAGAATGGCAGCGACGAGGCGCTGCGCGTCGTCGCACGGATCGCGGCACGGCTGAGATAAGCAACACCCGGCGCGCGAGCGGGTCGCACACCGCGCAGCCAGGCACCGTCGTGCCGGAGCATTGCGCGGCTGTCTCGGCCAATGCCGCCTCGATGCGTTGAAGTTCCGCAATCCTTGGCCGGATATCAGCCAGAAGGCGCTCGGTGCGGGCCTTGACGTCGGCGCAGGATGAAACGCAGGCGCACGACATGGCGGCGCAAATAGATGCGGTGGCGCGCCTGCGCGTGCGGCGGTCCGGGCCGCATGCAGAACAGGAGGGCTAGGCCATGACATCGCTCCACGCGATTGAAGAATGCGACATCGCCCTGATCGGCGCCGGATCAGCCGGGTATCCACCACGATCACCGCCGCCGAACGCGGCAGGCGGGTCGCGATGATCGGGCATCCAACGCCGCTCGGGCAGGTCCGCGAACCGCTTCGGCCCATGTCCGCGCACCGAAGTCCGCAGCACCGGTCAGGACAACCGCCGTGGCAAGAGCGACCAGGATCTTTCTCATGTCCATTCTTTGCCTTTAACGGCTGCTCGGCACGATCGGGGACGACCGCGTGCGGCTCGGCGACGGCATACCAACCAGCGGCGGTGATCTTGGCCTCCGCATCCTCGATCGCCACCGGATAGGGCCAACCCGGCTCAGCCTGTCCTTCCTCGACCGAAACCGCCCCGACGAAGAACGCATCGCGCGCTCCCGCGTCGCCGCTCAGCAGAACGCGCGCGACGGAGGTCCAGCCCGTGCCCTGCGCAGGCGCCGTCAGGACGCGCAGAGAGGACAGATCAGGCCACCTATGGCGCAGCACGCAGCCCGTAGCTTCCACGGCAATCTCGGCCTCACGGGCACGCTCGGCGCACTGGATCTCGGAGCGAGGTGGAGCTTATGGGCGTCCCAATTCGTCTTTCTTCCATTCGGTGTCCGCGATCTTGAAACGCTGTATTCTTGAATAGAGGGTCGTCGGTCTGACGCCCAGCAGTTCAGCCGCGCCGCCGGGCCCCGAGACCTTGCCGCGGGCCTCGCGCAGGCAGGCGATCACGTTGTCACGGACCATGTTCTCCATCTCGGTTTCCGTTCGGATAGGTGTCATGTCGCCGCTCGTGCCCGGACGGGTCCGGCCGATTTCGAGGATGATCTTGCCGCCGACCGACAGGATCGCCGCCCGTTCGAGGACGTTGCGCAACTCCCGCACATTGCCCGGCCAGGGATAATCCATCATCTGCTGCACCGCGCGCTCGGTGATGGTCGGTCGCGCGAGGTTGAGCCGCCGACAGGTGACCTCGAGCAGATGCGAGGCCAATAGCGGAATGTCTTCCGGGCGCTGGCGCAGAGGGACGCACGCGATCGAAAAGACATTAAGGAAAAACAAGAGGTCTTCTCGAAACTTTCCGGATTTCACTGCGCGTTCGGGGTCGTCGTTCATTGCCGCGATGACATGCAGATCGAGCGATTTGGCGCGGGTATCGCCAAGCCGGGTCACGGTGCCGGTCTGAAGCGCCTGGAGCAGCCGACCCTGCGTTTCGAGAGGCAACTCCGTGATATCGTCGAGAAAGAGTGTGCCACCATGCGCCAGTTCCAGTTTGCCTGGCTTGTCGCGGGTGGATTCTGCAAAGGCACCGCGCACCTGACCGAAAAGCTCGACCTCGACATCGTCGGCGGACACCGCACCACATTTGAAATTGATCATGGCCCGCCGCGACCGCGCACTGGCCTTGTGAATGGCATTCGCCACAAGCGCCTTGCCGGTCCCGGTCTCGCCAGAGATGAGAACGGTTGCATCGGTCGGGGCGACGAGATCGATCCGCGCGCGAATTTGCCGGATGGCTGCGGATGTGCCGACAATGTCGTGATGTGCGCGCTCGGATGTGATCGCCTCTTGCAGGTAGGCGTTCTCCTGCTCGAGCTTGTCACGAAGCGAGGCGACTTCCTGCAGCGCCTCGTGCAATTTTCTTTCGTTTTCCTTTCTCGCGGTGATGTCCCGGAAAATGACCACCGCGCCCACCAGAACCTGCTGGTCGTAGATCGGGGTCGACACATATTCGACACGGATCGGCTTGCCATCCTTTCGCCAGAACACCTCGTTGTCGATGCGATTGACCTTTTCGAAGCGAAACGACTGGTAGATCTTGCAGTCATGCGCCGGATACAGATCGCCGTTCAGGTGATGGTGGTGGATGATCGCATGGATGTTCCGGCCGAGAAGATCCTCGGCGGTCCAGCCCAGCATTTCGCGCGCGGCGCGATTTACGAAGGTCGTCTTGCCTTCGGCATTGACGCCGTAAATCCCCTCACCCGCGGCGTTCAGAATCAACTGGTTTTCACGCTCGAGCTCCGCAAAGAACCGCTCCGCGCGCTTCCACTCGGTCACTCCCGCACGATGCATCTTTGCGGTTTCGACCCTCGCCGTGCGCCGCTCGAAGGCAGCGAGATCCGTGAGGACCAGCAGCATGAGGCCCGGCTGGTCCGACATAAGGCGCGCACGAAGTTCGCATCGCAACGGCCGCCCGTCCAGCGACACGAGTTCGACATCGCGGGTCCAGCTTTCACCACGGTGGTCCACCTCTTCGACAAAAACCACAAACAGGGGCAGTGACGGTCCCAGCAACGTGGAAAAGCGCACGCCTGCGGGCGTCTCGGTCGCGCCCGTCAGCAGCAAGGCAGCCGACCCGTTCCAGCCCCGCACAGTATCAGATCGCGTGTCAAGGATCAGCGCAGGCTGGGGAAGGGCGGAAACAAGGGAATCGATGGCATCAGACGGAGTGTTCATGCACGCAGCATAGTGGAAACGGGAAATCGGTAATCACGAATTCTCGTGACTTACGATTTTTCGAATTTCTGCACTGCGGCCACAACCCGTTAAATATCTGTTATGCTTGAATTTTCATGGATCGCACAAATTTTAGACACAGGCTTCCCCGGTGACGCTTCCCTTGGAAATATGGGCGCAATCATGTCCGAAAGGAAAGCCAATGACGTTCAAGAGCCTTGGAAATCCGTTTTCCGAAAAAACCGATCTGCGCCACGCGGCTGACTGCGGCTGCGACAGGTGCGAGACGGGGCATGGCCACGATGCTGGCCACGCCGAGCCCGCCAGCATGTCCTCCGAGGACATGCTGGAACGAGCGGTCGAAAGTGCTGTGGTGCGCTCGGTCTTTGGTCATAGCGACATTGGTCGTCGTTCTTTCATGGGGATGATGGGCGGCGGCACGGTCGCCGCGGCGCTGGCGTCGGTATTCCCGCTCGATGCGGCCAAGGCGGCGATCCTCGACAATCTTGGTGCGCCGGAAAAGACCGATCTCAACATCGGGTTCGTGCCGATCACCTGCGCCACGCCGATCATCATGGCGCAGCCGATGGGCTTTTACGAGCGCTACGGTCTCAATGCCAGCGTCATCAAGACCGCCGGATGGGCGGTGGCGCGCGACAAGTCGCTCTCGGGGGAATATGACGCCAGTCACATGCTGACGCCGATGCCGCTCGCGATGACGCTTGGCGCGGGCTCGACCGCTGTTCCCTACATCATGCCCGCCGTCGAGAACATCAACGGACAGGCCATCGTGCTGTCGAACGAGCATCTGGACAAGCGTGATCCCAAGCAATGGAAGGGCTTCACCTTCGGGGTGCCATTCGAGTACTCGATGCACAACTTCCTGCTGCGCTATTACGTGGCCGAGCATGGGCTTGATCCGGATGTGGACATCCAGATCCGCGTGGTGCCGCCGCCCGAAATGGTGGCGAACCTGCGCGCGGGCAACCTTGATGGCTACCTCTCGCCCGACCCGTTCAATCAACGCGCCGTGTGGGAGGGGATCGGCTTCATCCATGTGCTGACCAAGGAGATCTGGGAGGGGCATCCGTGCTGCGCCTTCGCCGCGCCGCTCAGCTTTGCGACCGACCTGCCCAACACCTATGGTGCGCTGCTGAAATCCATCATCGACGCGACGCAATACGCCTCCAAGGCCGAGAACCGCAAGGAAATCTCCGAAGCAATCGCGCCGACCAACTATCTCAACCAGCCGGTGCCGGTGATCGAACAGGTGCTGACCGGCACCTATGCCGACGGTCTGGGCGAGGTGAAACAGGTGCCCGACCGGATAGATTTCGACCCGTTCCCGTGGCATTCGATGGGCGTCTGGATTCTGACCCAGATGAAACGCTGGGGCTATATCGAGGGCGATGTGGACTATCGCGCGGTGGCCGAGCAGGTCTACCTTGCGGCCGATGCCAGGAAAGTCATGGAAGATCTGGGCTACACGGCACCCGACATCACCTATAAATCGCACACCATCATGGGCAAGACCTTCGATCCGGCGGAACCGGACGCCTACGTCAAGAGCTTCGCCATCGGGAAGGGTTGAACGATGGCAACGCTTTCCCTCAATCAACGCGCGCTGCTGCTGTCTGTCGTGATGCTCGTGGTCGGTCTCCTGATCTGGGAGGCCGCCATCCCGGCGCAAAAGGCCGTCGGTGAGTTAACCGAATACGAGCGCCTGACCGGCGGCGGCGCGCAAAAGGCCGGTGTGCCCCCGCCAAGCGCGGTCATCGCCAAGGCCTGGGCCGAACTGAGCAACCCGTTTTATGACGCGGGCCCCAACGACAAGGGCATCGGTATCCAGATCGGCTATTCGATCTACCGGGTGCTGACCGGCTATGCGATGGCAGCGGTGATCGCCATTCCGCTCGGCTTTCTGATCGGCATGTCGCCCGTGGCCTACAAGGCGCTCAACCCGTTCATCCAGGTGCTGCGCCCTATTTCGCCGCTGGCGTGGATGCCGCTTGCGCTGTTCATCATCCAGGATTCCGAGGCAAGCGCGATCTTCGTGATATTCATCTGCTCGATCTGGCCGATGCTGATCAATACCGCCTTTGGCGTGGCCGGGGTCCGTCAGGATTGGGTGAACGTGGCGCGCACGCATGAACTGGGCCACCTCAAGACCGCCTTCATGGTGATCTTGCCCGCCGCCGCGCCCACCATCGTGACCGGCATGCGCATTTCCATCGGCATCGCCTGGCTGGTGATCGTTGCCGCCGAGATGCTCGTGGGCGGCACCGGCATCGGGTATTACGTCTGGAACGAGTGGAACAACCTCGACCTCACCTCGGTCATCTTCTCGATCCTCATGATTGGCGTTGTCGGCATGATGCTGGACGCGGCCTTTGGCGCGCTTCAGCGGGCCGTGGCCTACGCGGAATAGGAAAGGCAAACCGATGTCCATCAAACCATTTCTTTCCATCGAGCATCTGACCCAGCGTTTCCCGGATGGGCAGGGCGGCATACTCACCGTGTTCGAGGATGCGACATTCGGCATCGACAAGGGCGAATTCGTCTGCATCCTCGGCCATTCCGGCTGTGGCAAGTCCACCATCATGAACATCCTCGCCGGGCTGGCAGAGCCCACCAGCGGGGTGGTCAAGATGGACGGCTTCGAGGTGTCGGGCCCCAGCCTCGACCGGGGCGTCGTGTTCCAGAACTATTCGCTTCTGCCGTGGCTGAGCACGCTCAAGAACGTGAGCTTCGGCGTCGCCGCGCGCCACCCCGACTGGTCCCGCGCCCAGGTACTGGCGCATTCGCGCGAGTATCTCGCCATGGTGGGGCTGGAGGGTGACGTGATCCACCGCAAGCCCAGCCAGTTGTCGGGCGGCATGCGGCAACGGGTCTCTATCGCGCGGGCCTTTGCCAATCACCCCAAGCTCTTGCTGCTGGACGAGCCGTTCGGCGCGCTCGACGCGCTGACACGGGGCACGATCCAGGATGAGCTTTTGAAGATTTGGGGCGGTACCGAGCAGACGGTGTTCATGATCACCCATGACATCGACGAGGCCATTCTGCTCGCGGATCGCATCCTGCTGATGTCGAACGGCCCCTTTGCGCGCGTGGCGGAATCGGTTGAGATCACCATTCCGCGTCCGCGCAACCGCACCGAGATCGTGGAGCACCCGAATTACTACGCGATCCGCAATCATCTGGTGCAGTTCCTCGGGCAGCGCTCGCGCGAATTGTCGGGCACCCCGTCCGGTGGTGAGCCGCAGAGCCCCGCGCCGGTCCGCATCGACAAGACCGCGCCGTCAGATGACGACGAACCCCGGCTACTTGCCGTTAACCTTTGAGTGACCCAGGAGAGGAGAGAGAGATGAAGGATAATTACGATATGCCCGGCCTGATGACCAAGGAGGATGTGACCACGCAAGTCCTCATCGCCAAGAAGAAATCCGGCCTGACATGGGAGGCGATCGCGCAGGGCATCGGCATGTCGCCGGTCTGGACCCATTCCGCCTGCATGGGCATGAACGCCATGCCCGCCGACAAGGCCGCAGCACTGGTGAAACTGCTGGACCTGCCCGCCGAGTCCAAGGACGTGCTGGAAGAGTACCCGACCAAGATCTGGGAACAGGCGGTGCCGACCGACCCTTGCATCTATCGCCTCTACGAGATCGTCGGCGTCTACGGCCCGACGATCAAGGCGTTGATCCAGGAAGAGTTCGGCGACGGGATCATGTCGGCGATTGACTTCGACATGCAGATCGAGCGTGTCGCCAACCCAAAGGGCGACCGCGTGAAGATCGAGATGTCGGGCAAGTTCCTGGGCTACAATTCCTGGTGACCAGATTCCCGTGACAGCCCACACCCGTGCGCAGATGCAGGATTGACGGCCATCGAACAGGCTTTCGCGCAAGCGCGGGCCTGTTTTCACTTCGGTCACATGACTGGAAAGATCAGCCATGACAGCGCCGGAAACCAAGCTTTGCAGGAGCGAACCGTCGTGCTTGCTCCGTCCGCATGATCGGGTCGGCGGGCTGGCACCGTGCGGGACAGGGCACCTCACCGCCGTGACGTTTGTCCCCGTCATCCCTGGTGCTGGCCGCCGATCCCCTCGAACATCGCACGCAGATCGACGGTCGCGCGTGTGCCTATGTCGGAGAAGTTGTCATCAAGCCAGCGGGTCGCCGTCTCGCGGCCCATGTCGCGCAGCATGGTCAGGAAATCCCATTCCACATTCATCTTGGACGAGGCGCCAAGGGGTTTCAATTCGGCCTGGTTCTCGATCACATGCACCCGCACCTGCCGGTAATCCTCGGCCGAGAGCTTGCCCTCGCGGATCAGCCGGTCGACGAAGTCGATCGCGCGAAGTTCCTTGAGCAGGCTGCCGTTGAAGCTGATCTCGTTCATTCGGTTCTGGATATCCATCGGCGTCTTCGGCGCGCCCTTGCGCTCGATCGGATTGACCTGGATCACCACGATATCATCGGTTCCGGTCTCGCCGTGAAACGGAAACAGCGACGGGTTACCCATATAGCCGCCGTCCCAGTAGGGCACGCCGTCGATCTCGACCGCCTGATAGAGGTTCGGCAGGCAGGCCGAGGCCATCACCATGTCCACGGTCAATTCCTCGCGCGGGAAGACCTTGACCTTGCCGCTCTCCACATTGGTGGCCGAGATGTAGAGCTTGAAGGCGGTGCAGTTGCGCACCCTGTCAAAATCTATGCTCTCCTCCACCAGATCGCGCAGAGGATTGCTGTTCATCGGGTTGAGCTGATAGGGCGAGGCAATCCGCGAGAGGGCGTCCATGGCGTGATAGATCGGATTGTTCTCCAGCCCCCAGTTGCCGGTCAGCTTGTCATAGAATGTGCGCTTCAAGGGACTGTTCTTCGCGCCATCACTCATGGCGCGCCAGAAACGATCAAGCGCCGCGCGCCCACCTTCGGAACCGTCGCGGTTGAAGCCTTCGGCCAGCGCCACGGCGTTCATCGCCCCCGCCGAGGTGCCGGAAACCCCGGCGATCCGAAGCCGCCCATCCTCGAGGATGCGGTCCAGCACCCCCCAGGTGAAGGCACCATGTGCGCCGCCGCCCTGCAGGGCGAGATTGACAAGTTTGGTCTTGGGTGCCATGTGATTGGCCCTTCTTGGGTTGGGAATGCGCTGACCGCGCGACACTCAGGTCAGATAGTCGTGCACGACGCGCCCATAAGGCAGCGCCAGATCCGCGATGATATGCTGGCCCTCGACGATGCGGCGTACCGGCAGGTCCGCCACCGGCGCGTTGACATGCGGCACCAGATGCAGCCGCGCGCGCCCGCGCCAAAAGCCCTTGACGGTGATCTCGGTCATCTCGAAGGCGACCAACTCGGCGATCCGGGGCTTTCCGGTGACGCAGGGAATGAGCTTGAGATTGACCGCAGTCTTGGCCAGTTTCCTGGCGCATTCTTCGGGATCGTCGCAGGCGGTCTCGTGCTTGTAGACCATGGTCCCCATCGCCACCCGCTGCCCGGCATAATTGAGCGTCCCGGTCAGCGTGTCCTTTTCCACCCGCAGCGACGGCTCACCCCAGCGTTTGGGAAAGCCCCAGATCTCGCGCCCTGCGGTAATGGGGGGCTCGATGTCGAGAAACATCATCGCGGTGTAGTTGACCGGCTCGCCGTTTAGCAGGCAGGGGATCACGATGCCAGACTCCTGATAGGCGCCGAAGCCGGAACTGTCGGGCATGTCGATCCATTCATAAACCACCGTATTCGAACCATCGGGTTCCAGCGGCTCCGGAACCATTTCGCGAATCGCCTCGGGGTCGCTCTCGTAGATGACATTGAAATATTGCCGGTCGACAAAGCGGTAAGGCCCGTGCGGATAGCTCGGGTTGCCCGCCGGCATGCCGGCGAGCGACAGGATGTCTTCTTTTTTCATGATACGTCTTTCGGTTGTGGTTGGAGGTCACGCGCCAGGACCGCAGTCGATGGAATGCGGTGGATTTTCGGAGCGGTGACCCAGCTTCACGCTCAGGTCGCGCAGGGCGCTGCGCAGCCCTTCCTCGATGACAGGGTGATAGAAGGGCATCTCCAGTGCCGTATCCACATCCATGCCGGTCTGCACCGCCCAGGCCAGAAGATGCGCCAGATGCTCGCCCCGCGGCGCGACCATCTCGGCCCCCAGAAGACGACCCGTGCCGCGCTCACCGTAAATGCGCAGCAGGCCGCAGTTTTGGCGCAGAACGCGGGCGCGGCCCTGATCGGCGAAATCCACCTCACCCGTGGCGAAGTCGCACGCGGCGTCGGACAGGTCGGCAAAGGACGCGCCGACCGTGGCGATGTTGGGATCGGTAAAGACGATGCCCAGCGGCGTGCGGCGGCGGTGGGTCTGCACCTTCGGAAAGCGCCCGGCATTATCACCCGCGATACGGCCGTCATCGGCAGCCTCATGCAGCAGCGGGATGCGGGCCGCGACATCGCCTGCAAAGAAAATGTGGCCGCCTTCCGACTGCATGGTCGCCGGATCGACTTCGGGGGCGCCGCGCTCATCGAGGGTCAGCCCCGAGGCGGCAAGGTCAAGCCGATCGAGCGCCGGTGCCCGGCCCGTTGCGGCCAGAAGCCAGTCGAACCGCTCTTGCCGCACTTGGCCATGCTCCGTGAAGTGCACCACCACCTCATCCCCCTCGCGGGTGACCTCCTGCACATCGGCATCCGGATCGAAGGGCAGATCGGCACCGATGGCGGCGGCAGCAGCGTCGCGCACCGCCGGATCGCTCAGCGGGCCGACGCCCCCTCCCTTGCCAAAGAGCCGCACGCGCACGCCGAGCCGGTGCAGCGCCTGCGCCAGCTCCAGCCCAAGAACCCCGCCGCCGAAGACCGCGACCGCACCCGGCAGATCGGACCAGCCGAACACATCGTCATTGACGATCAGCCGGTCGCCGACAGCGTCGAATATCTTCGGGCGGACCGGAGCCGAGCCGGTGGCGATCACGATGCGCGCGGCGCGCACGGTCTCGCCGGTGTCGAGCCGCAGCAGGTTCGGCCCCTCGAACCGTGCACAGCCCCTGAGGCGGTGCGAGGGGTCGATCGCCTCCACCGCCTCAATCACGAAACCGACAAAGCGGTCGCGTTCGCGCCGCACCCGGCCCATCACCTCCGCCCCGTCAATGCGCGGCGCGGCGGCGTGAACGCCGAACCCGGCAGCCTCGCGCACGGCCTCGGCCGCCTCCGCCGCCGCGATCAGCAGCTTGGACGGCATGCAGCCCACACGCGCGCAGGTGGTCCCGTAGGGACCGCCCTCGATCAGGACGATCCGGTCGGTATGTTTGCGCGCCGCGCGGTAAGCCCCCATGCCCGCCGTGCCCGCGCCGATGATGGCAACATCAACCTCAAGCATGATCAATCCATCCGCCAGCCGTGGCTGACCACGATGCTCTGACCGGTCAGCGCGTTGCTCAGAAAGGTGGCGAGAAACAGCGCGGTGTGCGCCACATCCTCGACGGTGGTGAATTCCTTGTCCACCGTCTCGCCCAGCATGACGGTATTGACGACCTCCTCCTCGGAGATGCCGAGATCCTTGGCCTGTTCGGGAATCTGCTTTTCCACCAGCGGCGTCTTGACGAAGCCGGGGCAGATCACATTGGTCCGCACACCCTTTTCGCCGCCTTCCTTGGCGATGGTCCGCGCCAGGCCCATCAGGGCGTGCTTGGCCGACACATAGGGTGCCTTGAGCGCCGAGGCCTCCTGCGAATGCACCGAGCCCATGTAGAGGATCGTACCCGAGCCCTGCTTGTACATCTGCGGCAGCACCGCTTTTGAGGTCAGGAAGGCACCATCGAGATGGATGGACACGACCTTGCGCCATTCGTCGAAGGAGAATTCCTCGACGCGTTTCACAATCTGGATACCGGCATTCGACAGCAGAATGTCCACCTGCCCATAGGTGTCGATCACCGATGCGATGCCGCGTTGCACGGCGCCCTCATCGGTCACATCCATTTCGACACCCATATGCCCGTCGCCGAGCGACGTCGCGGCCTTTTTCGCCGCATCGAGGTCGATATCGGCGATCGCCACCTTGCCGCCCGCCGCCGCAAAGGTCCTGGCGATTTCAAGCCCGATACCGCTCGCGCCGCCAGTGATGACGCAGATCTTGTGTTCGAGGTTCATGGGTATGGTGTCCTTCTTGACGCTTAAAAGAATGAGCCCGTCATCCGCGCCGCGCGCCGGATGACGGGTGTGTTCGACGGGACCAGCTGTCAGATGTTTCTTCAAGCTGCCAGTTGGCCACGGATCGGATAGTCGTTGTCGCGGATGAACTTCAGCCCATTGGCGAGCCCCTCGAGATCCGGGCGGGCGAACGGCGCGTTCGAGATGTCGACGACCTGCAACAGCCCGTCGCCATTGATCACGAATATCCCCGGTTCGGCAAAGGGACGGTCCGTCTCCTTCTCGGAGCGCGGCTCGGACACATAGAGGCCGAGCGTCTGCATCTGCTCCACCGTCAGGCCGTAGCCCACCGGGACTGTGACGCCGATCTCGTCAGTGAAACTCCGGGCGCGATCCTCGGGATCGCTGGATACGGCCACGATCCCCACCCCTGCCTTGGCGAACTCGGGCGCGGTGCGTTCGAGCTCCGCGAGGTAGGTCTTGCAGATCGGGCAGTGCTGGCCGCGATAGACCACCACCATCTGCCAGTCGTGATCGTCCACCGGTTTGCCAAGGGTCATGTCGCCGCCGCCAAGGCGCGCGACGCTGATCTCGGGCAGGCGTTCACCGGATTTGAGCTTCTTCGTCATGATGATCTCCTTCAATTTGCAGAACTTTCATACTCGGCCTTTCGGTCGCGGCCCAGGCACCGCTCAGGGATGTGCGGTCCCGCGGCCCAGCAACATGCCGTAGACCCAGCCAAGCACCGCACCGAACACGATATGCATCACCAGTGTCATCACCGGGGCCATCATGCCCAACTGCATGCCAAAGAGCCCGGCCCCCGCCATGGGCATCATCGCCACCATCATGATGAGCCAGGCGCCGATGGCGAACACGACACCTCTCAGCCACATCTCCTTGCCGGGCAGGCGCGGCTCGAGTACCGCGAATCCGCCGCCCCAGATAACGGTGCCGATCATGAAGTGAATCGCCCAGCCAATCGCCGTCGACACCCCCATCATCATCGCGATCATACCGATCGGATCCAGTGCCGGCATCAGCCCCATCGCCCCCTTCATGAGCATCAGAAGCGAGAGTACGATAGTGGCCGCAAACCCGGCGAGCAGTCCTTTTGCGATATTGGTCATGGTGATGGCCCTTCCTCTATGTGACATATCCTGTGCCGTGAACGCCGAGACATGTGCTTCGTTCCGTGCGTTCCACGCTTCACACGACAACGTGATGTCGCGCCGCAGAGGATCGGTGCCCGGCATCGACCGGTCGGCAGCAAGCGCCGACCATGGAAACATCGTGCAAACCCGGCTTGGTCGGGGCTATTTCAGTGACAGACATGGGGCTTTGCAGCATTGTTCGACACTACGCATCGGGCTGCCTCGCACCACCATCCAGGCATATCTGCGGACGGCGATTGTTGAACCCCGGTTCCAGTCGCCGGTCCGGTTGCCGAGACGCTGCCAGGCTGGCTGATGGCGCAACAGCGCATGTCGTGCAGGAACCGGCGCACGGCTGTCCGTGCGGACCAGGACACCGGTTCTGAACCTGCGTCTCAATTTGATGAAAGGCACACCGGAAGAGCAGCCGGATTGTGTCCCCGTTCAACTCTCTGCCTGAGACCCCTGAGGCCAATGCCACGCGCGATGCCGGGCTGCGGCGGTCCGAGCAGGTAGCAGTCTCGACATCGATCAAGGAACCTATGCGACGGTTGCGCGTTCAACGGTCATGGAAAGCTTTCGTCAAAAACTTACCAAACCGGTCCACAAATGGGCCTCGAAGACCCTGCCATCGCTTTCGGATACGGAACGCGAGGCGCTCGAAGCGGGCGATGTCTGGTGGGAGGGAGAACTCTTTTCCGGCAATCCCGACTGGTCGAAACTCCAAAGCGTTGCGGCACCGCGGCTGAGCGACGCTGAGCAGGCCTTCATCGACGGGCCCTGTCGTGAATTGTGTGGCATGATCGACGATTGGAAGATCAATCAGGAAGAGGCGGATCTGCCCCCCGAAATATGGGATTATCTGCGCGACAACGGGTTTTTCGGGATGATCATCCCAAAATCCTACGGTGGGCTCGGGTTTTCGGCCTTTGCCCATTCCATGGTAATTCGGTTTCTGTCCACGCGCTCTGTCGCGGTGGCGGTCACCGTGATGGTGCCCAACTCGCTGGGGCCGGGTGAACTGCTCATGCAGTTCGGCACGCAGGCTCAGAAAGACCACTGGTTGCCGCGGCTGGCTCGGGGCGATGAGCTGCCGGCCTTTGGGCTGACCAGCGCCGACGCCGGATCCGACGCCTCGTCGATGACCGACGAGGGCGTGGTCTGCAAGGGCGAGTGGAATGGCGAGGAGGTGCTTGGCATCCGCCTCAACTGGGCCAAGCGATATATCACCCTGGCACCGGTCTGCACCGTTCTGGGCCTGGCCTTCAAGATGCGCGACCCGGACGGGCTATTGGGCGGGCCCGAGGATATCGGCATCACCTGCGCGCTGGTTCCCACCGATCTGCAAGGGGTCGAGACCGGACATCGGCACTTGCCGTCCTCGACCATGTTCATGAACGGTCCGACCACGGGCGAGGATGTGTTCATCCCGCTCGACCATATCATCGGTGGCAAGGACTACGCCGGGCAGGGCTGGACCATGCTGATGAGCGCCCTGGCTGCCGGCCGGGGTATTTCGCTGCCCTCCATGGGCTGTGCGGCGATTGCGCTTTCGGCGCATACCTCAGGCGCCTATGCGCGCATCCGCGAGCAATTCAACCTCCCCATCGGCAAGTTCGGCGGCATCCAGGAGCGATTGGGACGGCTTGCGGCGGATGCCTATGCGATGGATGCCGCGCGGCAACTGACCTGTGCGGGCCTCGACGAAGGCCATGCGCTGTCGGTGATCTCGGCGATCATGAAAACCCACGCGACCTATCGCATGCGAGAGGCCTTGAACGACGCGATGGATGTCCATTCGGGCAAGGCCGTGATCGACGGGCCATCCAACTATCTCTTGCCCTTCTATCGCGCGGTTCCAATCGGCATCACCGTGGAAGGCGCCAATATCGTAACCCGCAGCCTGATCATCTTCGGTCAGGGTGCGATCCGTGCACATCCGCATATGCTGGACAACATCCAGGTACTGGGGCTCGCGGATGAAGAGGACTCGCTGCGGCGCTTCGACGAAAGCCTCTGGGCGCATATCGGCCACACCACACGCACGTTCTTCCGCGCCTGGGGGCGGGCCTGGACGGGTGGCCGCTTTGCCCCCGCGCCCGAGGATGCCGGTGCGGTCGCACCGATCTACCGCCAGCTTGCGCGCTGGTCGGCGGCCTATGCGCTGACCGCGGATTTCGCGTTTCTGACGATGGGCGGGGCGCTCAAGCGCAAGGAAATGATCTCGGGCAGGATGGGTGATGTGCTGTCGGAAATGTACATCCTTTCGGCCACCTTGAAACGCTGGGAGGATGACGGCCGCCGGTCGGAGGATCTGCCGGTGGTGCGCTATGCCGCCGCCCGTGGCTTCAGGGCGATGCATGACGCGCTGGATGGCGTGCTGTCCAATTTCCCGGCGCGCTGGGCGGCAGGTGTCCTGCGGGTCATCACGCTCGCCGGTGGTCCCCCGGCCCTGCCCGATGACAGGTTGACCGAAGCCTGTTCCGATCTGATCTACTCCCCCTCCGAGAGCCGAGACCGCATTGTCGGTCATATCTTCGAAGGCTGCCATGCGGACGAGATCGAATTGCTCAATCGCTGCTATGCGGCGGTCAACGAAGCCGCGCCTCTTATGAAAAAGCTGCGCGATTTGGACAAGACGCCTGAAGAGGCACATGAGGCCGGTGTCGTGAGCGATGCCGATATCGAACAACTGAACGAAATGAATGCGCTGGTCGCCAAGGTGGTGGCAGTCGACGAGTATACGCCCGAGGCGTTCTCGAAACTCTTCCCCGGCCAGCGCTCTCCGGTCGAGAGGGCTGCGAAATGACGGAACGTGCGGTTTATCTGGTCGATGGGGCCAGAACCCCCTTTCTGAAGGCGCGTGGCGGGCCCGGTCCGTTCACGCCTGTCGATCTGGCGGTGCAATGCGGTCGACCTTTGCTGATGCGCCAGCCCTTCGAGAAAACGGCCTTCGATCTGGTGATCCTCGGCTGTGTGAACGTGATCGCCGACGAGATGAACCCGGCGCGTGTCGCGGCGCTGCGCCTCGGAATGGGCGAGCAGATGGTCGCCTTCACGACGCAGATCAACTGTGGCTCGGGGATGCAGTCGATCGATACCGCGTTCCGCTACATCCGCGAGGGCAAGCATGATCTGGTACTGGCCGGGGGCGCCGAGGCCCTGAGCCATGCGCCGCTGGTTCTGCGTCAAAGCGCGGTCGAGTGGTTCGGCGAAATGAACCGCGCCAAGGGGCCCAAGCAGCAGGCGCATGCGCTGACGGGACTGCGGCCGGACTTCTTCAAGCCGGTGATCGGCCTCGAGCGCGGTTTGACGGACCCGATCACGTCGTTGAACATGGGGCAGACCGCAGAGGTTCTGGCGCATCGCTTCGACATCGAACGCGAAACTGCGGATGCCTATGCGATGGACAGTCATCACCGCCTTGCCCATGCGCAAAAGGAAGGCTGGCTGGAGACCGAGGTCATGACCGCCTTTGACAGCGAGAATGGCCAAGTCTACGACCATGATGACGGGGTGCGCCCTGACAACGACATGAAATCGCTGGCCAAACTTTCCCCCGCCTTCGAGAAACCATATGGCAAGGTCACGCCCGGCAATGCCAGTCAGATCACCGATGGCGCGTCCTGGGTGATTGTCGCGTCCGAGGCTGCCGTCGAGAAACACGGCCTGCACCCCTTGGCACGGATCGTCGACAGCGAATGGGCCGGGCTTGATCCGTCGGTCATGGGGCTTGGGCCGGTTCTGGCATCCACACCGCTGGTGATGCGGAACGGGCTGGACCTTGCCGGTGTCGACCTTTGGGAGTTGAACGAGGCATTCGCCGCGCAGGTCCTGTCCTGTATCGCCGCCTGGAACGACCCCGCATTTTGCAGCGATGTGCTGGGGCTGGATCAGCCCTTCGGAGTGATCGACCGTGACCGGCACAATGTCGATGGCGGCGCGATCTCGCTGGGTCATCCGGTCGGCACAAGTGGCAATCGCATCGTGCTGCATCTCGCCAATGCGATGAACCGCAAGGGGGCAAGGACCGGCGTGGCGACGGAATGCATCGGTGGCGGATTGGGTGGCGCGATGTTGCTGGAGGCTGTGGCATGACCAAACCGGTTCTGGAACACATGGGTGAAACCAAGCTGGCGCTCGGGCCGGTCGGCGATAATGCCGACGCGGCGGGCGGCGCAGAATGGCAGAGCGGCGTGGACGCGAACGGCATCGCATGGCTGGTGCTCGATCGTCCGGGTCAAAGCGTCAACACCATTTCGCAAACCGTGCTGCAGGGGCTGTCGGACCATCTGGAGAGGTTGGAAACAGACAGACCGAAAGCGGTCGTGATCCGCTCGGCCAAGCTGGACGGGTTCGCGGCGGGCGCTGATATCACGGGCTTTGACGATCTGTCCGACGAGGGCGCGGAGGACCTCTTGAAACAGGGCCACGATATCCTTGACCGGCTTGCGGCGCTGGACTGCCCGACAATCTGTGTGACCCATGGCGCGGCACTGGGTGCGGGCTTTGAACTGGCGCTGGCCTGCGACTGGCGGATCGCCGTCGATGGTGCGTCATTCGGCTTTCCCGAAGTGAAGCTGGGTCTGCATCCGGGTCTTGGAGGCAGCTTTCGCCTGCCCGCGCTGATCGGTGCGACCGAGGCGCTGACACTGATGCTGACCGGCAAGACCGCGCATACGAAAAAGGCGAAATCGCTCGGCATTGCCGATGTGGTGTGCCCAGAGCGTCATGTCGAAGCCGCCATCGCCGCGATCATCGCGGGCGATGTGCAGCATGACGGGGCGGGCCTTGTGTCGCATGCCTTTAAACTCGCCCCGGCGCGCGCGCTGGCGGCCCGGACGATGCGCGCCAAAACCGCCGAGAAGGCCGCGGCTGAGCACTACCCGGCCCCCTATGCGCTGATTGATCTCTGGGAAGAACATGGCGATGACCCCGCCAAGATGCAGAAGGGGGAAATTGACTCCTTTGCCCGCCTTCTGAAAAGCGAGACCTCGCAGAATCTGCGCCGCGTCTTCTTTCTGCGCCAGAGCCTGAAGGACAAGGCCAAAGGCGAGGATGAGGTCGCGCATGTGCATGTCGTGGGCGCCGGGTCCATGGGGGCCGGGATCGCGGCCTGGGCCGCGTTGAAGGGCAAGTCGGTCACCCTGGGCGATGTCGAGAGCGCCCCATTGGCAAAGGCGGTGAAACAGGCGCGCGACATCTGCGGCGACACGCACCTGACCCGGGCCGAAACCCGGGATGTGCTCGATCAGCTTGTTCCCGATCCGCAGGGATACGGCGTCGCCCGCGCCGATCTGGTGATCGAGGCGGCACCGGAAGAGCCCGACCTGAAACGCAGGATCTTTGCCGATCTGGGGGCCAGAATGAAGCCCGACGCGATCCTGGCGACCAACACGTCGAGCCTGCGGCTCTCGGATCTGGCGGATAAGGCCAAGACACCGGAACACTTCGCCGGGCTGCATTTCTTCAACCCGGTGTCCAAGCTGGAACTGGTCGAGGTTGTCGCGCATGAGAGAACGGCAAAGCCGGTTCTTGACCGGCTCTCGGCCTTTTGCGGTGCCATCGACCGCCTGCCGGTAAGGGTGCGGGACAATCCGGGGTTTCTGGTGAACCGTGCGCTGACGCCCTATTTGATGGAAGCGATGCTCTTGATGGAGGAAGGCGTCGCGAAAGAGGTGATCGACCGCGCCGCCGTCGATTTCGGGATGCCGATGGGACCGGTCGCGCTGGCCGACCAGGTGGGGCTCGATATCTGTCTGCATGTGGCCGAAAGCCTGAAGGACCATCTCGACAAGCCGATGCCCGATATCTCTCCGGCGTTGCACCGAAAAGTCGAGGCGGGCGAGACCGGCAAGAAGGCAGGCACGGGATTTTACGACTGGTCCGATGGCGACCCGACGCCCAAACCCGATGGTGAGGGGCCCGATGATCTGACCGACCGGCTGATCCTGCCGATGCTGGATGCCTGCGTCGAATGCCTGCGCAAGGAGGTTGTGGTCGATGGCGATGAGGTTGACGCCGCGATGATCTTTGCCACCGGTTTCGCGCCGTTCCGAGGCGGGCCGATGCATTATGCACGGACACGCGGGGTCAAGGATGTCGTCGAGAGGCTTTCCGAACTGGCGGGCCGCCACGGCGCGCGGTTCGAGCCGGATGCGGGCTGGTCCGACCTTGGTTGAGCCCGCCCTGACAACGCAGGACGCGGATGATCTGGCCGCAAGGATCATCGCCGATACCGGCGGCGACATCCGGCTGGCGCTGCCACTGGGCCTGGGCAAGCCGGTGACACTGCTGAATGCGTTGACGCGCGCGGCTTGCGATGACCCCGAGGTCAAACTGTCGATCTTCACCGCATTGACGCTGGAACGCCCCGCGCCCCGATCCGATATGGAGAAGCGGTTTCTTGCCCCGGCAATGGATCGCCTCTTCGGGGCATATCCGGAGATCCTTTATGCGCGGATGCTGCGGGATGGTGACCTGCCCGCGAATATAGAGATCCGCGAGTTCTTCCTGCTGGCAGGGCGCTGGCTCGGCGTGGAGCAGATGCAGCAGAATTACATTTCGGCGAATTACACCCATGCGCTCGACGTGTTGGTGGCGCAGAAGCCGAACCTCCTGATCCAGCTTCTGGCACGCGACGGGGCGCGTTACTCGCTGTCGTGCAATACCGATATCACGGCCGATCTTCTGGCCCGTCGCGAGGCGGGGCAGATGGATTTTCGGATGGCGGGCGAGATCAACGACCAACTGCCGTTCATGCCCGGACCCGCAGCCGAGATCGACGCCGAGACATTGGAGTACTGTCTCGATCCGCCCCGGCAATTCGAGCTGTTCTCGGCGGTGCGTCAGCCGGTCTCGACCCGATATCACGCGATCGGCGTGCATGTTGCGGGGCTGATCAAGGATGGAGGAACGCTGCAACTGGGGATCGGCAAGACCGGTGATGCCATCGCCCATGCGCTCATTCAGCGTCAGACGGGGCAATTCTCGCGGATCATGCAGGATCTTGCACCCGGCGGTGCAGCGGAAACCACCGGTTTTGAAACCGGGCTCTATGCCGTGGCGGAAATGCTGGTGGGCGGTCTGCTGGCCTTGTTCGAGGAGGGGCTGCTCAAGCGACAGGTGGAGGGGGCCGCGATTCACGCGGCGTTCTTTGTCGAGGATCGGGAGTTTTATGCCAAACTGCGCGCCATGACGCCCGAGCGGCGTGCACAGATCCAGATGCGCCCGGTCAGTTTCACCAATGCGCTTTACGGCGACGAAGCGGCCAAGCGCGCCGCCCGAACCGATGCCCGCTTCGTCAACAGCGCGATGAAAGCCAGCCTGCTGGGCGCGGTGGCGTCGGATGTGAAAGACGACGGTCAGGTCGTCAGCGGGGTCGGTGGGCAGTTCAACTTTGTCGAGCAGGCCTTCGCGCTCGAGGGCGCGCGCTCGATCCTCACGCTGCCATCGACGCGCGAAAGCGGCGGCAAGACGGTGTCGAATATTGTCTGGGATCTGCCCTTTGCCACCGTGCCGCATCACATGCGCGACATTGTCGTCACGGAATACGGCGTCGCCGACCTGCGCGGCCAGCCCGATCACGAGGTCATTGCGCGGATGCTGGCGATCACCGACGCGCGGTTTCAGGATTCGCTCTTGAAGACGGCGCAGCAGGCAGGAAAGATCGGCAAGGATTTTCGCCTCGGCGCGCGCCGGAACACGCCCGAACGGCTTGAGAAATGGCGCAAGGCGCATCAGGCGAGCCTTCCGGATTTCCCGTTCGGCACCGATTTCGACACACTGGAGCGCCTGTTGCTGCCCGCCTTGGCGCGCTTGGCGCGCGCGCGCCACAGCCCGACCTCCCTCGCCGGGCTGGTTGCGGCAAGCCTGCTGCGTGCCGCCCCCGAGCACGAGCCGGATGCAATGGCGCGCATGGGATTTGACGCAAAGCCCCGTCTGGGTGAGCCGCTGACCGAGCGGGCCCTTCGTGGTGCGCTGCGTCGGGAACAGGCGGGCTGTGACAGCGCCTAGACACATGAGAACGGCGCGGCGTCAATTGACACCAGCATCCTGCGCCTCCTCAAAGCCTTGATGATCCGCATGTGTCTCCAGGAATTCGACGAAGTGCTGTGTCGGGAGCCGCAGGTTTTCGGACGCCCAGACCGCCTCTGTCACCATGACCTCGGCGATGTCGCTGATCGGCAAGGGCACCAGCCGCCCGGTCGCGAAATCGTAGATGCTTTCGGTCAGGATGGTGATGCCCATGCCACAGGAAACCAGACCGAGAATGCCGACGGAATTGAACGCCTCCTGCACGATGCGCGGCTGAAAGCCCGCCTTGCGGCACAGCGGAAACAGGTAATCGTAGAAATGTGCCCAGGCCTCGGCAGGGCCGTGCACGAAATCCTCATCCGCCAGATCCGCAAGCGTAACCGAGGCGCGCGATGCCAGCCTGTGGCCCTCTGGCACGATGCAGATCGGACGGTCGGTCTGCACCACCCGGCTGTCAAATCCCGGCTGCCGCACCGGCCCGGTGACAAATCCGATATCAAGCTTGTCGTCCCGCAACTCCTGAAGTTGTGACGTGGTGACGCCGTGATGCGGGCGTACGGTGATGCCGGGATGCCTTTGGTGAAATTGCTTGAGCAGTTCGGGCAGCGCATCGGCGATGGCGAAATCGGTATAGCCCACCCGCAGCGCGCCCGCCTCGCCGATGCTGACCCGGCGCGTGAGATCAATGGTGGCCTCCATCCCGTTCAGCACACGTTGACCGCCCTCGCGAAAGGCGCGCCCCGCATCGGTCAGGCGCACAAAGTTCTGCGACCGGTCGAAAAGCGTGACCTGCAACTCCGCCTCGAGATGCTGGATCGTGCGGGTGAGCGCCGGTTGCGAGATATGCAGATGCTCCGAGGCGCGTCGGAAATTCAGATCCTCGGCGAGGATCAGAAAATAGCGGATATGGCGCAGACCGATCTTCATGATACCTTTTATGCATCAGAAACTAATCAATTGATATTATACTTGCAGATCCGGCCCGGCTACCCTGACCGGATAACAAAAACAACAATTCCACATCCAACCGGGAGCGATCATGTCACATTCACTCTTTCAGTTCATCGCCGGGCCGCTTGCGGCCCTGACCCTCGTCGCGGGCACGGCCTCGGCGCAAGATGTCACCATCAATCTCGGCTATGCGGCCTCCGAGACCAGCACCTATGCCGTGCTTGCCGACAAGTTCGAGGTGCTGGTCGAGGACTATTCCGAAGGCAGCATCGACGTGAAGGTGCGCTGCTGTGGCCAGTTGATGGGCGAGGATGAGGCATTCAAGGCCATGCAGCTTGGCACCGTGGACATGTTCGTCATCACCGGCAACAACGTCTCGCCGCATTTCCCGCTGATGGACGCGTTCGTGCTGCCCTATATCTTCCAGAACAAGGAGCATGCCTACCGCGTGCTCGAAGGCGAGGTCGGGCGCGACTTTGCCGCGCAGCTTCAAGCGGCGACAAACGTGCACCTGCTGACTTACGGCTTTGTGGGCGACCGCGATTTTTACAATTCCCGCAACCCGATCACCTCGGTCGAGGACATGGCAGGTCTCAAGGTCCGCGTGCCCAAGAACCAAGTCATGATCGACACCTACGCAGAGTTCGGCGCGGCCCCCATCCCGCTGCCCTGGGCCGATACGCCGACCGCGCTGCAGACCGGCACGGTCGAAGGCGCGGATAACGGCACCTCGTTCATCAAGTCGCAGAAGTTCTACGAGATCATGCCCTATTTCACGGTGCTGGAGCATTTCACCTATTTCTCGCCGCTTTTTGCCAGCGACCGCGTGATGAACAAGCTGGATGAAGCCCAGCGCGACGCGGTGATGCGGGCGGCCGCCGAGGCGGGCGTCTATCACCGCAACGAGATGGCCGCACAGACCGACGAAATCCGGGCCTTCCTGATCGGTGAGGGCGGCATGGAAACGGTGGCAATCGACCCCTCCGGCTTTATCGAGGCCGGGCTACGGGTGCAGGATCGCTATGCCGCCGACAAGGGCGAGGCCTTCATCGCCCTCGTGGATGCCATCCGCGCCGAAGCCGAGTAACGCCTCCGAAGCACCGCATGGGGGCAATGCCCCCGTGCCATCAACACCTTCTGGACGGAGGCCGGGGAATGTTGTCCAAGATCGACAGGTATTTCGAAGAGGTGATCTGCACGATCTGCCTCGTGGTTGTGGTGGGCTCGGTCCTTCTTCAGGTGATCTTGCGCTACTTCTTTTCGACCGCCGCCGCCTGGGCCGAGGAGACCGCCGTCTATGGAATGATCTTCGCGGTTTATCTTGGCGCGACGATGGCGGTGCGCGAACGCGCGCATATCCGCATCACCCTGCTGGTCAGCCGCCTGCCACGCGCCGTGCAGGTGGGGGCCGTGGTGCTGGCCGATACGCTCTGGGCCGGGTTCGTGATCTTCATGATCGTGCAGACCACGATCTATACGCAGCTTCTGTTCAACGTCACCTACATGACCCCCGGTTTGGGAATCGAACAGCGATGGGTGCAGATGATCATCCCGATGGCGTTCGGCCTGATGCTGTTTCGCATTCTTCAGGTCTATTGGCGATGGGGCCGTGACGGCTGGAAGGATCTGCCGCTATGAATGGCCCCCTTGTCATGGCTGCCGCCTTCGTCTTTGCGATGGCCATTGGCGTTCCTATTCCCTTCGCCGCCGGGCTGGCCACGGTCGCGGGCCTGCTGATTGCCGACATCCCCCTGACCCTGATGGCGCAGGCGGCCTGGACCGCGTTCGAGCCGTTTCCGCTGGTGACTATCCCTCTCTTCATCCTTGCGGGACAGTTGATGGAACAGGGCGGCATGTCGGAAAAACTGGTCACAATCGCGAAACGCCTTGTGGGTGCCTACAAGGGCGGGATGGGGCTGGTGACGGTGGTGGCCTGCATGTTCTTTGCCGCGCTCTCGGGGTCGGGCCCGGCCACCACCGCCGCCATCGGCTCGATCACCATTCCGGCGATGCAGAAAGAGGGCTATCGCTCGCGCTTTGCCGGTGCCATCGCCGCCTCGGCGGGCGCGCTTGGCAGCATGATCCCACCCTCCAATCTGCTGATCATCTTCGCCTTGGTCACGGATGTCTCCATTCCGCGGCTTTTTCTGGCGGGGATCCTGCCGGGCCTTCTGCTGGGGCTGATGCTGATGGTCGTGGTCTTCGCCATCTCGTGGAAGAACGGCTACGGCGGCACAGAAGAACGGTTTCGTTGGAGCCCGTTGCTCTGGGCATTATGGGATGGCAAATGGGCGGTCTTCGCGCCGGTCCTCATCCTGGGCGGCATCTATGCCGGCATCTTCACCCCGTCCGAGGCGGCGGCGGTCGCGGTGGCTTACGGTCTCTTCGTCGGGCTCTTCATCTATCGCGGCCTGACATGGATCAAACTGCTGCACGCGTTCAAGTTCACCGCCATCGTCATAGGCACGGTGCTGTTCATCCTCGGCTCCACCAAGGCGTTCGGGCAACTGGTCACGATTTTCGACATTCCCAGCGACATCCTCGCGCTCTTTCAGGGGCTGGTCGCCTATCCTTGGCTGATCATGCTGTTCATCGGGATTTTCTATATCCTCGTCGGCATGTGGCTGGAGAGCATTCCGCAGATCATCATCTTTACCGCCGTGTTCTTTCCGCTGGTGACCAGCCTCGGCGTGGACCCGGTGGTGTTCGGCATCTTCACCGTGATGACCTGCGAGATCGGGTTCCTGACCCCGCCCATCGGCGTCAACCTTTTCGTGGCCGCACGGATCAGCAAGACCAGCATCGAGGATATCTCTGTCGGGGTGCTGCCGCTGCTGATCCCCTACATGCTGATGATCCTGCTTCTCGTCTTTTTCTCGGGTTGGGTGACCTGGCTGCCCGATCTCGTCTACGGCCCGCAACTGAGGTAAGCCCATGAAAGAAGTTCCCCTGACCGGCTATACCGACCGCCTCTCGGCGCGGCCGGGCGAAGCGATCGAATTCAAGGTCTCGTCGACCAGCGGCGGCCGCTATCGCGCGCGGCTGGCCCGGTCGATCTGCGCCGATCCAAACCCGGCGGGCGTCGGCATCACCGAAGAGGATGCCAGCGCATGGTTCGCACCGCGCTATCTGCCCGCCCGGCATCAGCCGTTCTTTCCCGGCTCCTATGGTCACAGCGAGGCGGCGATCACGCTTCCCGCGCGAGGAAACGTCATCCTCAGCGCGACGATCCAGCCCACGCATTTCAATGGAAGCGATCAGGCGGTGCTGTCCTGCGGGCCTTTGACCATGGGACTCGACGCGGCGGGCTGTCTTTTTGTCGCGGTTGGCGAGGCGCGGGTCACGTCCCCGGTGCCGCTGCCGCCGCATCGCTGGTCGCAGATCGAGGCGCGGCTGACGGAGGGGCGCGCCACACTTGTCCAGACGGTTCTGGGACATCACAGCCGCGAGACGCATGACACAAGCGGTGCGCTGCCCCGCGCGGCGATCACAGCCCCCGTTACCATCGCCGCGTGTCTGACCAACACAAGAGCGGCGGATTTCTTCAACGGCAAGATCGAGGCCCCGGCCACCGCAGGCCCGGATGGCCCGATCGCGGCCTGGGATCTGGCCGCGGATATCCCGTCAACCCGCGTGTCGGCCCTGACCGGCCCGGCTCTGCGCCTCGTCAACTTTCCCACCCGCGCAACGACCGGCGCGCAGTGGGACGCCTCCGAGATGTGCTGGCGGCACAAGCCCGAGCATTACGGCGCGATCCATTTCCACGAGGACGATATCTACGATTTCGGCTGGCAGACCGATTTCACCCTGACCGTCCCCGAGGACATGCCGTCGGGCGTCTACGTCATGCATATCGAGGGCGATCACGGCAGCGACGCCTTACCGTTCTATATCTGCCCGCCCAAGGGCATGCGGCGCGCCGACCTTTGCGTGTTGATCCCGACCTTCACCTATGTGGTCTATGGCAACCATGCCCGCCCCGATTACGACCCCTCGTGGCAGGGACGTATGCGCGACTGGGGCGCCTATCCGCATAACCCCTCGGAATATCCGGACTATGGCCTGTCGACCTACAATACCCATTCCGACGGGTCGGGCATCTGCCACGCCTCGCACCGGCGGCCGCTGTTCAATCTGCGGCCCGGATTTCTGACCTTCGGGGCAACCGCCTGCTCGGGCCTGCGGCATTTCCCGGCCGACAGCCACCTGATCAGCTGGCTGCATGCCAAGGGCATGGAGTATGATATCATTACCGATCACGAGCTGCATGCCGAAGGGGCCGAAGTTCTGTCGGGGTACAAGGCCGTCACCACCACCACCCACCCCGAATACCACACCGCCGAGACGCTGGACGCGCTGCGCGACTACCGCGATGCGGGTGGCAATCTTCTGTATCTCGGGGGAAACGGATTCTACTGGCGCATCGCCCGGCATACAGAGAATGACAGCCTGCTCGAAATCCGCCGGGCAGAGGACGGTATCCGCGCATGGGCGGCGGAGCCGGGCGAGTATTACAACGCCTTCGATGGCACCTATGGCGGCCTCTGGCGGCGCAGCGGGCGGGCGCCGCAGGCGCTGGTGGGGATCGGCTTTGCCGCGCAGGGCGAGTTTCACGGCGCACCCTATCAGCGGATATGCTTCGATCCGGCCTTCGACTGGCTTTTCGAGGGGGTGACCGACGATCTCTTCGGCGATTACGGGTTCAGCGGCAACGGCGCGGCAGGGTTCGAGCTTGATCATGTCGATCACCGCATCGGCTCGCCGCAGGACCACGTTTTGCTGGCACGCTCCGCGGGCGACAATCAGGCCTTCATGCTGGTCCCCGAAGAGCAGCTGACGCACCTCACGAACCTGACCGGCGGGCCGGAGGAAGACGCCAAACACGCAGATCTGATCTATTTCGACCTGCCAAGAGGCGGATCGGTCTTTTCAGTCGGCTCGATCACCTTTTGCGGCAGCCTCCCGTGGAATGGGTTCGACAATGATGTCTCGCGCCTGCTGGAAAACTACCTGCGCCGAAAGTTGATGGCGCAGCACTAGCCGGGGCCAAGCCCCGGGATGCGCGAAAGATGCGCGAAACCCGCTGGTGGGACGGGGACCGAAGTCCGACCTGGCCACTGAGGTTTCGACCCGCAGACAGATTTCGGGGTCAGACTCATGCTGCGGCCATGGTTTTTCTCAACCATGGTGGCCGACCGCAGCCTTATCGCCGGAACGCTTGCGGAGACGGGAACATTGGAGACGGCGTGACACCCAGGTTGTGTCCCAAGGCGGCGCGTAAGAACGCCGATCTTCGGAAAGGCCCTGCTTCGGTCCGGACGCCACAACGGACCGCCTGACATTGAAATGGTCACGCAGGCGCGCGATGGGTTCAAGGTGATGGAACGACGCGCCCGCTCTGCCGAAAACCGCCTGACACGAGCGACCCGCCCCCCGAAACCTCCACCCGGATCACCGGACGCCCACGTCACCGCCCGGCCAACACCCGGATGCCGCCTGCGCCCATGGCCGTCACCGGATCGCCGGAGGCCGAACCGCGTCCGCGGCTGCGGGATCTGGCCAATGAGCGCCGCCGGGTTGGCTATCGGCGGATCTTTGCGCTGCTGCGCCGCCGACGAGCCTGACGTAAGGCCGCAGGCAGCCGAGCTCCGATCCTGGTCGAAGCGCGGCCAAACGCCCGGTCGTCGCGCGACTTCACGCAGGACCAGCTTGCCACCCTGATCGAGGGCCGAACACTTTCGCCAGGAACGGACGAAGGTTCGGGCCGGACCACGACCCGGAGATCTCCGGGTCGTGCTGGATTAAGCTTCAGTGGCTGGTCACTCTGCCTCAGATAAAGCTCACATCATCCAGGATGGCGCCGGTATTGGTGATGCCGGTGAAGGTGAGCGTGTCGCCACCCCCGAAATCGAGCAGCAGGAAGCCGTCGGCGTCGAGGCTGGAGATATCGCGCAGATCCTCCGCGTCGGGGTTGCCGCCGCCCAGGAGCGCCGCCTCGAGCGCGACCGCATCCACATTGCCGAAATCCACGATCCGGTCATTGCCCGAACCGAGCCGGAACACGAAGGTATCCGCCCCGAGCCCGCCGCGCAGCACATCAGTGCCCGCGCCGCCATCGAGCGTGTCGCTGCCCGCGTTGCCCTCGAGCCGGTCATCGCCCTCGCCGCCATTCAGGACATCGGCGCCGTTTCCGCCATTCAACGTGTCATTGCCCGCCTCGCCGTTGAGCACGTCATTGGCAAAGCCGCCCTCGAGCAGGTCGTCGCCCACCCCGCCATTCAGCAGATCGTCACTGTTGTTGCCCTGCAGCGTGTCACTGCCGTCGCCACCGTCGAGCGTGTCGAACCCGCCCTGACCCTGCAAGAGGTCATTGCCGCCATCCCCGCTCATCACATCCGAGCCGATGCCGCCGACCAGCAGGTCGTCATCCGCGCCACCCGACATGACATCGTTGCCGGCATTGCCCTGCAGCGTGTCATTGCCGGAACCACCATTGAGCGTGTCGAAGCCATTGAGCCCCTGCACCAGATCATTGCCGCCCCCGGCCTCCACCAGATCAAAGCCGATGCCGGTATTGATCACATCATCGCCATCGCCGCCATTCAGCTCATCATTGCCGGCATTGCCCTCGAGCGTGTCATTGCCGGCACCGCCATTCAGCGTGTCGAAACCGTTGAGCCCCTGCACCAGATCATTGCCGCCCCCGGCCTCCACCAGATCAAAGCCGATGCCGGTATTGATCTGGTCATCGCCATCGCCCGCGTCGATGGTGTCATTCCCGGCACCGCCGAACACTACGTCATTGCCGCCGCGCGCCTCCAGCTGGTCGTCTCCGCCCAGCCCGTCTATCACGTCTGCGCCCTCCCCTCCGGTCAGATCTTCTCCGAGCGCCGTGCCGATGAGCGAAAGCGGCGTGTTTAGCGCCGAGGTCAGGAAGCTGGTGTCGCCCGTGAGCGCGAAATCGAGCACCGCATTGTCATAAGCCGAGGTGCCCGGAGACAGGCCGGCCGCCTGCGCCGCTGCCTCGGCCGTCTCGCGCACATCCGGGTCGAGCGTCTCGAGCGTCACCAGCGCGCCCGGCATCGCAGGGTCGTAGAAACCCGCCAGGCTTTCTCCGGCGTCGTAGGTGAACAGGCTCTCGGCCTCGGTGTCGACGCGCCAGTCATCGCGATAGGTGCCGTAGAGATCGGCAAAGGTAAAGGGGCGGGCCAGCACCGTACCATCGGCCAGCGCCACATCATTGGCCGCGTTGCCGTCGCCATCCCCCAGAAGCCCCTCGAGCGTGCCCAGCAGTTCGGCATTCAGACGCACATCGAGGTCCATTCGCCCATCTTGCACCCGCACCAGCACCTGGCTGTCACCGTCGTTCACCACACCGTCCGAGCCGGGATAGGCGATCGCATAGGTATCGCCGTTTCGGAAGACGCGACCGTTGCCTACCGCGATGGACGCGCCGTCATCCAGTGCTGTGGCGGTACCGCCGATATGCAACGGCGTGGCGTCGGCGGCATCTATCATCACCGCGACACCGTCGAGATTGGTCGAAATCGACTCGTTCACGCTGACATTCGGACCGACCGGCACCATGCGCGCCTGCAGCATGAAATCGCCCGCGTCGGCAGATTGCAACAGCACGAATTCCCCGGCTGCCTGAAAGTCATAGCCGATCCCGTCCAACGTCTGCAGGTGCGGGTCGCCCGACACCCAGCCAAGGGTGGGCAGGTCGGGCAGTTGGGGCAAGTCGAAATCGCCCGGATCGACAGGCCCGGTCCCGATCAGCCCGTCAAACAGCGGCGTGTCGCGTGGCACACCCTCCAGAAGCGAACGTATCGTGTCGAATGTGCTTGTGATAAAGCTGAAATCCCCCGCCGCCAGATCCTCAAGAAAGCCCACAGAGGCATCGACGATATCCTCCACTGTGGTGCCGTCGGGCAGGTCCGCATCCTGCAGGCTCGCCTCGATCTGCGCCTCTAGCGTCGGAATGATCGAGTTCAGATGGCTGAAATCGGTGGCCAGAAGCGATGCCTCGGCCACGTCCAGCAGATCGAGGTATTCGCCCACGGTGACAGTGGTCGGGTCGGCGCTCAATGCGGCCTGGAAATCCGTGTCGCCGGTGAAGGCCGCGACCGAGGACAGCAGGCCGCTCCATAGCGTGAAGTCTTCGGGCGAGGTGATTTCGGGAAAGTCGGGCAGCATGGGTGCTCCTCCTGAATTTGGTTTGAATTGATTCTATTCACAGCCCCCCAATGGGCAGCGGCACTCGTCCCAATACACTCTCTCAGCATGTCAATTCAGGGGCTATCCGGCAAGGGGCTGTACGCTTCAGCCTTGCAAGATCTCTCGTTTGCATCAGGCCGACCGGGCAAGATCAGATGATACACACATCTTTCGGAAGAGCGTCGGTATTGATCACGCCGGAGAAGGTGAGCGTGTCGCCACCGAAACCCGGCACCCGGCCATTGCACGGGCCCAGGCGGCAGGCGAAACCATGCTGGTGGCAGAGATGCCGGGGCCGGGTCGGTTGCATGCTGCAGAGGTGGCCCCGCCGACCAACCTCGCACCCGCGCCGCGTGACGGCGGCCCCCCGAGAGGAAAACCCTCAAGCGTCGGAAGGCCGCGCGGCCTTGCGCCATCTGGCCCTTCAGGCCGTACGCAAGAAGCCTCACCAGCCGACCATTTTCGCCATCGAACTCAGGCCCTCCCCTGTCGCCAAGGCGATTCACTGATCACGCAGGCCATGGCCAGCAGTCCCCATCGCCTCGACACCGGTTCTAGAAGTTCAGCGAGATGTCACGGTGCTTGGAGTTGCAGGAGGCGACAAACAGCGCCTGTTCGCGCGGCAGTTTCGGCTGCTGACGCAGGCCGATGGTTCCGCTGATCGCAGCCTTGTACTCTCTCAGATCGGGCAGCAACTCCTCCTGTGCCCGCAGCCGCCACGCCACCTCGGCCTCGAAGAGCGCGCGCGCCTCGGCGATAAACTCGGCGGCGCGTTCGGGATCCGGCGACCTGTCGTCAATCTCGCGGCGCGCATCCGAGAGCAACCCGCGAATGTCATTCGCACCGGCGACATCGCCGAGCGCGCGCTCGACCTCCTTGAATCGCGCATCGGCGGTTTCACGGTCCATATCCGGCGCATCGTCGGCGAGCGCGGCGATTTGCTCATCGAGAGCGGCAAGCGTGTCCGCCGTCGCGATGACATCAATCAACTCCTGAACCGGCTCATAGGCCTGATCCACCGTGCGGCGATACAGGCCGCGCGCACGCCGATCCGCAGAGGTGATCTGGGAATAGGCCGCCTGCAACGCCTTCCACTCTTCAGGAACCTGCTCGAGCAGCGCTTCGCGTTCGGCTTCCATCCTGTCGACCCGCGCCTGCAGCGCGTCGGTATCGCCAAAGCCGCGCTGGATCTGCACACGCAGATCCTCGAGTTCGGCCTCGAGCCGGCGCGCATCGCGCTGCAGGGCGCGGACCACCGTATGTTGCGGGCGATAAGCGACTGCCTTCTCCGCCAGCTGCTGCTTGATCTCCTCGATCTCCGCCATCATCGGGAACGCGCTGCGGGCCTTCTCCAGACCCTGCTCGAAATCGTCCCGCAGGTCTTCGGGCAGGTAAGACAGATCGAGCCTGCCTGCCCGCTCGATGGCGGCCAGGATGCTGTCGCCATTGCGCGCGAATTCCTGCGCGACGTAGTTCTCGACGCAATATTGCAGCGCCGGATTGATCGGTGGCGGCGCGGTTTCCGCCGTCAGAGAGCTGCGCATCGGCAGATAATTCACCAGCGGCGGATAGGCGGCGACGATCAGCAGCGCCACGATCTGAAGGGCGATGAAGGGCAGGACACCGATATAGATCTGAATCGTCTTGACCGCCTTCGACGCGACCCCGCGCAGATAGAACAGCGCGAATCCGAAGGGCGGGGTGAGGAACGATGTCTGGATGTTGAGGCCGATCATGACACCGAGCCAGACAGCGGTCACATTCGCCTCGGGATCGGCCAGCAGGATGGGGGCGACGATCGGCACCACGACCACGGCGATCTCGATGAAATCAAGAAAGAAGCCGAGCACGAAGATCACCAGCATGACGATGGCGAATTTGGTCCAGAAGCCGCCGGGCAGTCCTTCGAGGAAATGCTTGACCAGTTCCTCGCCGCCGAACGCCCGGAACGCAGAGGTCAGCATCGCCGCCCCGAGAAGGATGATGAACACCAGCGAGGTTGTCTTGGCGGTCTCGAGCATAACGCCGGTCAGGGCGTTCTCGGTCACAAAGGCGCGGTATCCGCTCCAGATGATCGAGATTGTGATGATCACCACGCCAAGGATAGCCAGATTGACGCCGAACGCATCCTCCGCGTTTGTAATATTCTGTACATTGGTGTCGTAATTCGCCAGCACGAAGGCAATCAGACCGAGCCCTGACAGCGCCATTATGGCGGGCACGAATTGCAGCCGACCGCCGGGATGAAGACGGTATCCCGCCATGACCAGCGCGCCGACGGCCCCGATGGCCCCCGCCTGATTGACCGTGGCGATCCCGCCGATGATCGACCCCAGCACCATCATGATGAGCGTGAGGGGCGGCACCATCGCAAGCAGGACCCGGCCCAGGAACCGGAGGTCGAAATTGCCCTCGTGATGCACGGCGGGCGCAAGGCGCGGGCGCAGGATGGCGACGGTGAGGATGAACAGGATATAGAGGCCAACAAGCACCAGCCCCGGCACCAGAGCGCCAAGGAACATGTCCCCCGCACTGGTCGAGACCACGCCGTATTCCGACGGCATCATCAATTCGCCGGTGACTTCCTTGTAGAGCGTCTGACGCATCTGTCCGGCCTGATCCACCGCCGAGGCCAACTGGTCGGCGAGAATGATCAGCACGATCGAGGGCGGGATGATCTGGCCAAGCGTCCCCGAGGAGGCGATGATGCCGCTGGAGAGCGAATTGGAATAGCCGTTGCGCATCATCGCGGGCAGCGAGATGAGCCCCATGGCGACCACCGTCGCCCCCACGATCCCGGTTGTGGCGGCCAAGAGCGCGCCCACCACGACGACCGATATCCCAAGACCACCCGGAACCGGCCCGAACAGCTGCGCCATGGTGACCAGCAGGTCTTCGGCGATCTTCGAGCGCTGCAACATGATGCCCATGAAGATGAACAGCGGAATCGCGATCAGCGTGTCTCGTTCAGGCTCCCAATAGACGCCACGCAGGTTGGTCACCCCCGCGCTCAACCATTGCGATGGACCACCGGATTCGAAATAGGCGTCAACGCTGCCCTCGAAGAGATAGCCCGAACCGGCGGCCAGCAGGATCGTGAGGATCGCAGACCCGGGAAGCGCAAAGGCCACCGGATAGCCCGAGCCAAGCGCGGTTGCCATGATCACGATGAGAAGAAGAAGGAAGAACAGCTCCATCAGGTCGGGCCTTATCTCTTACATTATTTCGGCATGCGTCTCGCGCGCACCGGGTTCGCCGCGCTTGTCGGCGACGGCCTCGAAGAATTGCGCGACGAACTGGACCATCATCGTGACGGCGAAGACCCCGAGAAAACCGGCCATGAAATATTTGACATACATGCCAAACCCGGCCTGCGTGACCTCGAAGACCAGGATCGGCCCGACAATGATGCTCGACGACGAGCCGAAACCCAGGATGAGGATGGTCCAGCACAGCAGCATGCCCAGCAGGACCGCCCCCCACGCGTTGACCCGGCCCTTTTTCTCGCGCCGCATGCTGGCGTAGAACAGATCGACCCGCACATGCCCGTCCTCGAGCAGCGTATAGGCGGAGGCAAACAGGAAAAGCGCGCCATACCAGAAGCGCACCAGATCCGCCATGAAGGCCTGTTCATAGGAAAACACGAACCGGCTGAACACGATCAGAAGTTCCGCGATCACCACCAGAAGGGCCAGCCAGATGAACCCCAAGGACCGCGTGACCGCTGCGATCAGGATGCCGAGGATCACCAATGGGGTGTGAAAATAAAGGCCGCGAAACTCCGCCCGGCCGAGGTTTCCAGCCAGATCCGCGCCCACCATGCCCTCCAGCATGCTATTGACTCGCAGGAAAGACACCACTGCATCTCCCAGCCCGACCAGCAGCACGACCCAGAACGCCGCGCGCACAAGGAACGTGTTGAATGTGGTGATCTCCGCGGCCTCTGACCGGAGCGTCCTGTGGGGCGTCTTCAGAACATGCCACATGCCGAGAAGGATCGCGACGCAGTAAAGCGCGATCTGGACGACCGCCCCAAGGCCGCCGCCAGAGAATGCCGATGTCGCTCCTGGAAAATCGAACCAGAATTTCAGAACTGCGTTAAGCAAGAATGCGACCATGACACTCAGCATGGTCCAGCCGAATATTCGCACCAGCGGCGCCGGTGCGCCCTGCGACTCCATCATCCGGACTCCCCCGTCCCTTGTTTACTGTAGCCGTGGTGGGTCGGGCCAGATGAAAATCCGGCCCGACCATGACTGACAGGCAAACCGCCGGCAAACCGGCGCGGTCCGCCTCAGATCTTCAGGTAGCGGTTCCGCTTCACGACATAGGGAGCGTCCGAAAGGTTCGACCAGGTGCCCACATTGTTGCGGACCTCAAGGAAACTGTCGAAGATTTCCTTGGCCAGCGGGCTGTGATCGCGCGCTTCCTCGATCACCTCGGTGGCCGCATCGCCGAAGGCCTCGTAGACATCATCGTTGAACTCGCGCAGTTCGACGCCGTACTCATTGATCAGACGGTTCAGGTAAACACCGTTGTTGTAGTTGGTCTCGGCGGCCTGCAAGGCGTTTTCCTCTGCGCAGGCGGCGGTCAGTATGCGCTTGTTGCTGTCCGACAAAGCCCCCCACCATTCGGCGTTGAAGCCCATGCAAAGCTGGCTGCCCGGCTCGTGCATGCCCGGCCAGTAATAATACTTCGCCGCCTCGTAGAGTTTGAGGAAGAAGTCGTTCCAGGGGCCGACCCACTCGGTCGCGTCGATGGCACCGGAGACGAGGTTTTCGTAAATCTGACCGCCCGGAAGCGAGACCGGCGAGGCGCCGACCTTGGCCATGACGTCGCCGCCGAGACCCGGAATACGCATTTTCAGACCCTTGAGGTCTTCGGGCGAGTTGATTTCCTTGTTGAACCAGCCGCCCATCTGCACGCCGGTATTGCCGCATGGCATGCCGCGGATGCCGAACTCGGCCCCGAGTTTTTCCAGCAGCTCCTGACCACCGCCGAACTTCATCCAGGCGTCGATCTCGGTATAGGTCAGGCCGAACGGAACGGCGGTGAAGGGCGCCCAGGCCGGGTGCTTGCCTTTCCAGTAATAATCGGCACCGATATAGGCGTTGGCATTGCCCGAGGCGACCTCGTCAAAGCTGTCGAATGCGCCGACACGCTCGCCGGCGGCGAAATATTGAACGGCGATGGCACCTTCGGTCAGTTCTTCGATCCGCGCGGCCAGCCGTTGGGCGCTTGTTCCCAGACCCGGAAAATCCCGTCCCCATGTGGACACGATGACCAGATCAATGCGCTCTTGCGCGATTGCCGGGGCCGCGAGAGCCGCGGATGCGGCGGCACCCCCCGTCGCAACCTTGAGAAACTTGCGTCGTTCCATTAATTCACTCCTCCTGTTGCACCCATCTTTGGTGACGGGCGTTCTTTTGATTTGTTAGCCCGGGTACATGACCATCAAATCAAACGAAATGGAAGCCTCGTTTCGCCTGTTGCGACCGAACGTCCCTGCGGAATGTTGCAAAATTAGCGGCATCGGATCCGCTGCTTTGACCGGACATGTCGCCCTGACCGGGGGAGCCGAAAGCGTTGCCCATTAAACAGGCATAATTTCAGGCATTTGACGCTAGCTTGGGCAGTTTCGGAACGGCAATCATCGAGTCGTCGCGACGCAGACGGGCGGTGCAGGCGTGGCTCGCCGTCGATAAACCTCATGTTCGCGCGGCCCCCTCACGGTCTTGCGACGTCAACGCCATCGTGCCGCGCGCCTGCCCGACAGTCGCGGATTCCGGGCACGGCGCGGGATCTGGCAGTCGCGGCGCAAGCGCGCTAAGAGCAGGGGGTACGGGCACGATCATGTGCCCGCTTGCGCCGCCCAATGCCTGGGCCTCCGCGTTTAATACATGCCCCGACGCCCCCACGGGCCTCTCAGTCAAACGGATGATGAACGATGCTGCATTCTGCTCTGGGTTTCGAAGGCGCGATGAGCGCGCCACACCGTGCCGCCGCGCTGGCCGGGCGCGATGTGCTGCGCGAGGGTGGCACGGCCGTCGAGGCGATGGTCGCCGCCGCCGCCACAATAGCCGTGGTCTATCCGCATATGAACGGCATCGGCGGTGACGGGTTCTGGCTGATCAAGCGCCCCGGCGAGGCACCGGTCGGCATTTTCGCCGGCGGACAGGCGGCGGCGCTGGCGACGCCTGACTGGTACGCAGGCCAAGGCCACACGCAGGCGATCCCCGCGCGCGGCGGGCTGGCGGCACTGACCGTGCCCGGCACGGTGGGTGGCTGGCAGGCCGCGCTCGATCTGCATGCGACGCGCCTGCCGCTGGCCCGGCTTCTGACCCCGGCCATCAAATATGCGCAAGACGGCATCGCCGTCACCGGTAACCAGTCGCGCACCACCGCCGAAAAGCTCGACGGTCTGCGCGAGGTTCCGGGCTTTGCCGAGACATTCCTGCTGGGCGGTGAGGTGCCCGCGCCCGGTGCGCGGTTGCGGCAGGGCGCACTTGGCAAGACCCTGCGGCATCTGGCGGAAAACGGGCTGGGCGCGTATTACAAGGGTCCGGTCGCCGCGTCCCATGCCGCCTGGCTCGAAGCGCACGGCAGCCCGCTGCGCGAAAGCGATTTCGCCGAATATACGGCAGAGCGTGTCACCCCCTTGAGTGTGCAGACCTCGCAGGGCCGCCTCTATAACATGATCCCGCCGACACAGGGCGTGTCGTCGCTGATGATCCTTGGCCTCTTCGACCGTCTGAACGTGAAGCAGGGCGAGGGCTTCGATCACCTCCACGGGTTGATCGAGGCCACCAAGCAGGCCTTCATCAAGCGCAATGCCGAATTGGGCGATCACACGCATATGAGCAGCCCTGCTCAGGACTGGTTGAGCGATGCGACCCTCGACAGCCTCGCCGCCCGCATTGACATGGCAAAGGCCCTGCCCTGGCCGCATGAGCCCAAGGCGGGCGATACGATCTGGATGGGGGCCTGTGACCGCGAGGGAACCGTGGTCAGCTTCATCCAGTCGGTGTTCTGGGAATTCGGCTCCGGTCTGACCTGCCCAGAGACCGGCGTCTTCTTCCAAAACCGCGGGGCCGGGTTCTCGCTATCGCCGGGGCCGAATCAACTGGCCCCCGGCAAGCGGCCCTTTCACACCCTCAACCCTGCCATGGCCGAACTCTCGGACGGGCGCGTGCTGTCCTACGGAACCATGGGCGGCGAGGGGCAGCCGCAGACGCAATCGGCGGTCTTCACGCGCCATGTGCAGTTCGGCATGGATCTGCAGGCCGCCGTCACTGCCCCCCGCTGGCTCTTGGGCAAGACATGGGGGCAGGACACGATGACATTGAAACTGGAGGACCGGTTCGATCCGGCGCTGCTCGCGCGGTTGCGCGAGGCCGGGCATGATGTCGAACTGATCGCGCCCTATTCGGACCTCGCGGGCCATGCCGGGGCGATCATGCGCCATCCCTCGGGTCTGATCGAGGCGGCATCCGACCCACGCTCGGACGGGGCCGCGATCACCGATTGATCCGGGCCGTCGGACCTGGTCAGATGCGGTCCCGGCTTACCGGATCGAATTGATCGAGCTTTCCAGCAGGTGCCGAGTATAGGGCGAGCGCGCCTCGGAACGGCGCATCGCCTCGACGCTCAGCACCTCTTCAAACCGGCCTTCCTTCATCACGCCGATGCGTTCGCACAGGTGACCGACGACGCCCAGATCATGCGAGACCATGATATAGGTCAGCCCATGCGCGCGCCGCAGATCGACCAGCAGGTTCAGGATTTCCGCCTGCACCGACACGTCCAGCGCCGAGGTCGGTTCGTCCAGCAACAGGATCGACGGATCGCAGGCCAGCGCGCGGGCAATGGCGACGCGCTGGCGCTGCCCGCCCGAAAGCTGGTGCGGATAGCGAAATCGAAATCCCGGGCCGAGCCCCACATCGTCGAGCAGGCGACCGATGCGGCTGTCGATATCCTGAACCCCGTGCAGCCCCATCGCCTCCGAGAGCACCCGGTCCACGGTCTGGCGCGGGTGCAGCGAGGCATACGGATCCTGAAATACCATCTGCACCTTGCTGTAAAACGCCTTGCTGCGCGTCAGGCCAAGGGGTTCCCCGGCGACAGTCATCGCGCCCGACCACGTGGGCACCAGCCCGGCGATGGCGCGCAGGATCGTCGACTTGCCCGAACCGCTCTCGCCCACCAGACCAAAGCTTTCGCCCTCCGCCACCTCGAAATCGACAGCGCGCACGGCATGGGCGCGATCCGCCCCCGCGCCGAACCAGACATCGAGATCGCTGACCGTGACCGCACTCATTGCCGGGCACTCACCGAGGCGGCCTCGCGCCATGCCGGATCACGCCTGAGCACCTCCAGATGGTCGCGCGGATTCTCCAGGTCGGGCACGGCGTTGAGCAGGCCGAGCGTGTAGGGATGGCGCGCGTTGCGCAGCTCGCTCGCCTTGCAGGTCTCGACGATGCGGCCCGCATACATGATCACGATCCGGTCGCAGAACTTGGCCACGAGGTTCAGATCGTGGCTGATGAACATCAGCCCCATGCCCCGGTCGCGCACCAGCTTGTCGACGATGTCGAGCACCTGAAGCTGCACCGACACATCGAGCGCCGATGTCGGCTCGTCCGCGATCAGGATTTCCGGGTTTGGCAGCAGCATCATCGCGATCATCACGCGTTGACCCATGCCGCCCGACACCTCGTGCGGATAGAGATCGAACACCCGCCGGGGCTCACGGATCGCCACCTCGTCCAGCATCTCCAGCGCCCGCTTGCGCGCCGCGCCGCGCGACACCCTCTCATGCGCGCGCAGCGCCTCGACCAGTTGCTGACCGACCGTCATCACCGGATTGAGCGAGAATTTCGGGTCCTGCATGATCATCGACACCCGACCGCCGCGCAGTTGCCGCATGCGTTTTTCCGGCACCGACAGGATGTCTTCGCCATGCACGTTCAGCCGGTCCGCCTCGATCATGCCCGGCGGGCGGATCAGCCGCAGCACCGCGCGCCCGGTCATCGACTTGCCCGAGCCGCTCTCGCCGACGATCCCCAGCCGCTCCTTGCCCAAGGTAAAGGAGATGCCCCGCACCGCGTCGAAGACACCGCTGCGGGTGCGGAATTTCACCCAGAGGTTCTCCACATCCAGAAGCGGCGCATCGGTCATGAATTGTCCTCTTTCGGATCGAGCACGTCGCGCATGCCGTCGCCCAACAGGTTGAAAGCGAGGCTGATGGCAAAGATCGCGATGCCGGGGATCGTCGCGACCCACCAGGAATCGAGAATGTATTTGCGTCCCTCCGAGATCATTGCGCCCCATTCCGGGCTGGGCGGCTGCGCGCCAAGCCCGAGAAAGCCCAGCCCCGCCGCCGTCAGGATGATCCCCGCCATGTCGAGCGTGACCCGGATCACCAGCGACGAGATGCACAAGGGCCAGATATGCCGCGTGACGATGCGGAACGGCCCCGCCCCCTGCAACCGGATCGCGTGAATGTAATCGGAATTGCGGATGGTCAGCGTCTCGGCCCGCGCGATCCGCGCATAGGGTGGCCAGGCGGTCAGCGAGATCGCCAGCACCGCGTTCTCGATCCCCGCCCCGAGGGCCGCCACGAAGGCCAGCGCAAGGATCAGCCGCGGAAAGGCCAGGAAAATATCGGTCATGCGCATCAGCACCACGTCGATCCATCCGCCCGCATAACCCGAGACGGTGCCGACAATCAGCCCCACAAGCGGGGCCACCATGACCACCAGCACCACGATATAGATGGAAATCCGCGCACCATAGAGCAGCCGGGAATAGATGTCGCGCCCCAGGCTGTCGGTGCCGAATAGGTGCCCGCCCTCGCCCGGCGCCAGCAACCTCTGCCCCAGATCCTGCGCAAAGGGATCATGCGTCGCCAGCAGCGGCGCAAAGATCGCGGCGAGGATCAGGACTCCCAGAACCAACAGGCCGAGCATCGCCAGCGTGTTCGAGCGCAGCGACAGCCAGCCCTTGTACCACGACGCGAACCGCGCCTGTCGGCGCGACGTCGGCTCGTCGCTCAGAAGCCAGTCGCGCAGGCCTTGCGACGTGCTCATTTGGACCTCGGATCGAAGAAACGGTAGAGCAGGTCGGACAGGATGTTGATCGCCACGAAGATCGTGCCGATCACGATGGTCCCGCCCAGCACCGCATTCATGTCATTGGCCAGCAGCGATGTGGTGATGTATTGTCCCAGCCCCGGCCAGGCAAAGATGATCTCGGTCAGCACCGAGCCTTCGAGCAGGTTGGCATAGGCCAGCGCGATCACCGTCACCAGCTGGATGCGGATGTTGCGAAAGGCATGGCCCCAGACCACCTGCCATTCGCTCAGCCCCTTGACCCGCGCGGTGATCACGTATTCCGAGCCGAGCTGTTCGAGCATGAAGGAGCGCGTCATGCGGCTGATATAGGCGAGGCTGTAATAGCCCAGCAGGGATGCGGGCAGGATGATATGCGAGAACGCGCTGCGGAACACCGCCCATTCGCCGCGCAGGGCGCTGTCGACCAGCAGCATCCCGGTGATCGGTTCGACAATGCCCTGATAGAAAATGCCCAACCGGCCCGGTCCGGAGACCCAGCCGAGAATGCCGTAAAATACCAAAAGCCCCACGAGACCGAGCCAGAAGATCGGCATGGAATACCCGATCAGCCCGACAAACCGCGCCAGTTGGTCGATCCAGCTGCCCCGGCGCACCGCCGCGATCACCCCGAGCGGCACGCCCAGAACGACGCCGAACAGCGTGCCCAGAGTGGCCAGTTCCAGCGTCGCCGGAAACACCCGGGCAATATCGGTCGTCACCTCTTGCCCGGTGCGGATCGATTCTCCGAAATCTCCTTGCAGCACATCCGTCACATAGATCCAGAACTGCACCAGCAACGGCTGATCCAGCCCCAGATCGCGGAAGGTCTGGTTGTATTGTTCCTGCGTCGCGCGCTCGCCGATCACCGCGAGAACCGGGTCGATCGGCATCACCCGGCCGATCATGAAGGTCACGAACAGCAGGCCGAGGATCGTCGCCGCGACGGTCGCAGCCGTCGTCAGCGTCTTCTTCAGCCAGGGTGGGAAGGACGGCCCAAACCGTCCTTCCCCATGTGTCGTATCCGCCATCTACTTGGTGATGACCCAGTAAGAGACCGCCGTTGTCGCGCCACCCGCGACGAAGTTCTCGACATTCGAGCGCATGCCGTTCTGCTCGATCTGCTGGAACATCACGCCGAACGGGCTGACCTGCTGATGCTCGCGCTGCAAATCAAGATACATCTCGCGGCGCGCGTCTGTATCGTTCTCGACCACCGCGGCCAGGGTTCTTTCGCTCATCTCGGGGATGCCCCAGGCGTTGCGCCATGCCAGAAGCCCGGTGGCGCCCGCCTCGTCCGAGTTGTCGGGGTTGTAGGCGAAGGTGCCCGCATTGGTGTTCGGGTCCGGATAATCCGGCCCCCAGGCCCCCAGATAGATGTCATGCTCGCGCGCGCGGTAGCGGTCGAGGGTCTGCGCGCCGGTGCCGACGATCAGCTCGATATCGCAGCCAAGCTGCCCCCAGGTGTTCTGCAACGATTGCGCGATATCCAGCCGTTCCTGCGCGTCGCGCACCGAGATCTTGATCGGCCCGCAGTCCGGATGGGCAGATTCGGCCAGCGCAGCCTTGGCCGCCTCGATGTCATAGGCGAACGGTGTCTCCTTCAGGGCCCCGAGGAACGTCAGCGGCAGAAACGCCTGATGCACGGTGTATTGCCCCTTGAGGAACGAGCCTGACATGCCCTCGTAATCGGTGGCCAGCTTCAGCGCCTCGATGACCTTGGGATCGGCCAGCATCTCCTTCTTCTGGTTGGCCGAGAAATACATCAGACGGCCCCGCAGCTCGTCGACGATCTTGACGCCCTCGGCATCCGAAAGACCGGCCACATCCTCCGGCGAGAGGTTGCGCGCCACGTCGATATCGCCGCGCTCCAGCTGCAGGCGCTGCGTCGCGCTTTCCTGAATGTGCTGGACGATCACCCGTTCCATCGCCGGCGTCTCGCCGCCATAATTGGGGTTGAGATCCATCAGCACGCTCTCGCTCGGCTTCCAATCAACCACCTTGTAGGGTCCGGACCCGGCGGTATTGGTGCGCAGCCAGGCGTTGCCCATGTCGCCATCGACCGCGTTCGCCATCGCGGTTTCCATGTCCACGATCCCGCCTATGGTGGCGGTCAGGCAGTTCAGCACGAAAGACAGCGCATAGGGCTTGTCGAGCGTCAGAACCAGCGTCCGGTCATCCGGCGCGACGATGGTCTGCTCGACATTCTCCGGGGTGAATCCGAACTGCGTCAGGATGAACGAGGGGGTCTTGTTCAACTGCACCGCCCGGCGCAGCGAAAACTCGGCATCCTTGGCCGTCACCGGGTTGCCCGAGGCAAAGACATGCCCCTCGGCCATGGTGAAGGTGATGGTCTTGCCATCCTCGGAAATCTCCCAGCTCTCGGCCAGTTGCGGCTGATACCCGGCATCAAGATCGAGCGGATCGAAATTGACCAGCTTCTGATAGACATTGCGGCTGACATCCGCGCCCGCGAATTCAAAGCTCTCGGCCGGATCAAAGGTCTTGATATCGTCGATCCGGTTGGCGATGACCAGCATGTTCGGCGGCGTCTCGGCGGCGCCGGGGGCGGCCACGCCGGCCGCCAGAATGGAGGCAACCGCAGCGGCAACTAATGATCGTCTCATGATGTGAATCCCTGTTGCTGTTATTGTCATTCGCCCCACGTCTTGCGCAGGACCCGTAGCCAGTTCCCATGCGTGATCTTGGCCATGAGGCCGTCGTCCACGCCGTGAGAACGCAGTGCAGCGAGCAGGTTGGGCAGGCCCGCGCAATCCCCGATCCCATCGGGAACAAGCGCCCCGTCGAAATCGGACCCGAGGCCGATCCGGTCTTCGCCCAAGCTGTTCAACATATGGTTGAAGTGTCGGACCACGATGTCAAGCTCAAACTCCGCATCCATCCGCCCGTCGGGCCGCAGAAAGGCGCTGGCAAAGTTGATCCCGACCATGCCGTCGCTGTCACGGATCATCGCCAGTTGGCGATCGGTCAGGTTCCGCGATTGCGGGCAGACCGCCCAGGCGTTGGAATGGGTGGCAACCAGCGGCGCATCGGTGATCCGGGCCACGTCCTCGAAACCCTTGGCGTTGAGGTGGGACAGGTCGACCATGATGTTAAGCCGGTTGCATTCCCGGATCAGCGCCTTGCCGTCCTCGGTCAGACCCGGCCCGGTATCCGGATCAGCAGGGTAGCGGAACGGAACGCCATGGCCCCAGACGGTATCGCGGCTCCAGACCGGGCCGAGCGACCGCAGCCCGCGCGCGTGCCAGCCATGCAGCTTTTCGAACCCCCGGTCGATGGCCTCGGCCCCCTCGATATGGATGACGGCGGCCATCTCTTCGGCGGGCAGGGCCGCCTCAACCTCGCGCGTATTGCGGCAGATGCGGATGGCCCCTGCGGCGGCAAGATCGTTCATCGCCGCAAACCCGCGCTCGGTCCAGACTGTCGCGTCGGCTTCGGACACCTCTTCGGGCAGGGGAATGTCATAGGGCGGATTGCGCATCTCGTCGTGACGCACCGCCTTGTTGCCCGGGCTCGGCACGAAAATCGCGAACATGCCGCCGCCGAACCCGCCCTTGATCGCGCGCGGCTTGTCGATGTGACCGTCCGGCAGGCCCGACGCCACGCCCTCGGCGGTGACATCGCCGCGCAGCAGGCGCAGGATCAGATCATTGTGGCCGTCAAAGACGGGAAAGTCGGTCATGATGTCTCCAATGACAGTTTGTAGCCAAGATGCGTGGCCTCGAACCCCGCCCCCTCATAGAACCGATGCGCGTCGTCGCGGCGGCGATCCGAGGTCAACTGCACCAGCGTGCATCCCCGCCCCCGGGCCTCGTCGATCGACCAGTCCAGCAGGGCGCGCCCCAGCCCTTGCCCGCGCAGGGGCCGGGCGACGCGCATCGCCTCGATCTGCGCCCGCCAGGCGCCGTGGCGCGACAGGCCGGGAAGGAACGACAGCAGAAGCGTCGCAACGACCTGCCCGTCGCGTTCGCCCACGACAAGCATGTGGTTCGGGTCCGACTGAATCGCGTCAAATGCGCCTTGATAGGACTCGTCCGGGCACAGCATCTCCCGCGAGACCCCGATATCGTCATCGCCGTAAAGCGCAACAAGCGCCGCAAGATCGTCTTGCCGGGCGGAGCGGATGAACAGAGCCGGATAGGTCATTGGCCGACCCTTGGCCAAGTCGGAGCCGAACGCAATCGGAAATCCGCGTCGACCCGACCTCGATCCAACTGTCCGCATGGTCCGAAACCGTGCCGACGACAGGTACATCAAGACCGACAGGCCAGACATCGCCCGCGTGATCGACCGCAGCGTCAGCCTGCCCGTCCATCACGACGCGAGACGCGCTCTTCCGACAGGTGCCGCAACACATACCGAAGAGCGCGCCAATGCTCAGTCGCCCAACAGGTCCGGGGCGACCGGCTTGATCGGCTCGGCCGCACCACGATTTGCCAGAAAGGCGGGGCGCGGCTTGGACGCGGCAAAGGGTGCCTTCGGCTTGTTCGAGATCGCGTTGTAGACAAAGAACGCATTCGATCTGGGGAATGGCGTCACGTTGCCATTCGAGGCATGCAACGTATTGCACTCGAAAAAGATCACCGTGCCCGCCGGGCCGGTCGCGGCATCCAAGCCCGCTTCTGCGGCGAGTTGTTCAAGCACCTCATGCGACGGCACGCCGACCTCCTGCTTCTTCAGGCTCGACTTGTGGTTGGCATCGGGCGTTTCCCCCTGACAGGCGATGAATTGTCTGTGCGATCCGGGGATCAGCATCAGCGGCCCGTTCAGCGACGAATTGTCCGTCAACAGAACCGATGCCGAGACAGCCCGCATGTTCGGCATGCCGTCCTCCGCATGCCAGGTCTCGAAATCCGAGTGCCAGTAGAACTCCTTGCCCGTAAAGCCGGGTTTGTAGTTGAGGCGGCTTTGATGCAGATACACCTCGTCTCCCAGCAGAAACCGCGCCACATTCGCCAGCCGCTCATCCGCCGCCAGCCGGGCAAAGACCGCGCTGTGCTCATCGAGCCGAAAGATCGTGCGCACGGCCTCAGAGCCGGGTTCGGTCACAAGATCCTCGCGCCGGATGTCCTGACCGTTGCGGCGCAGCGCCGCTGAGGTTTCGATCAGGCGGTCGATCTCCTGAGCGCTGAACACGTCCTTGCGGATCAGATATCCCTTGTCTTCATAGTGGCGGGCCTCATCGCGCGAAATCGGTGCCGCGTCCGTCCATTCCGACCAAAGCGCCGGGTCGCGGCGCGCAAAAACACGCTCCTCTCCGCGGAGCCGGGTCGGGTATTCGTCCAGCCCGCCGAATTGCTTGTCTGGGCTTGCGACATTCATGAAATCCTCCTTGATCTGTCTTGTGGTGTCAGATGCGCCGCAACGACGCATTCATGGTGCGGGAAAAGAACCCCCACACTGCGCCCATGGTTCCATCATGGATGCCCTGACCTGTCTAGAAAAGCGCGGCGCCACCTGTCGCACCGTTGCACCGCTCATCACCGCCGGTACCCCGCTTTCGGGTGCCTCGTCCTCAAACCGGCATTCCACGACGGATCAGGGTTTGCGCACCGCATCCAGGTGACGACCAAAGCGCGCGTCCTGCATCAGCGCCCGGCAGCGGGCAAAACGTCCGGTGGCATAGGCCCAGAAATCCTCGGCCGGGTTGTCATCGGCCAATTGGATCAGGCCCCAGAGCGTCCAGAGCAGATCGCACATCGCCTTGTAGATCACCATCCGCCCGCGTTCCGCATCGGTGGGCGCGCGACCGAAATAGGCGGCCAACATCTCGGCATCCTGCGCGTCATCCATCCCCGCCTCGACCGACAGATCCCCCAGATCCCAGAGCGGGTCGTTCATGCCCGAATATTCCCAGTCGACGATCCACATGATCCTGCCGTCGTCGAGAAAATTCTCGCACAGCGGATCGCAATGGCAGGGGGCGAGCGGCAGGTCGGCCCGCGCCAGCACGTCCTTGACCGGGGCGGCGGCCGCGACGACATCGTGATACCCCTCGGGCAGGGCCACGTCCTTGCCCGACAGCACCTTGAGATAGTCGTCGATCATCGCGAAAAGCTCGAACCGGAACTCGAAGGTCTCGCCGGAACCGTGCAGTTTCGCCAGCGCCGCCCCGGCCCGCGCGGGGGCCCCGGCGCGACTGCGAAAGAGGTCCGGCGTCATGGTTTCGATATCCGGCACGGTCTCGGTGATCATGACGCCGCTCGCGGCCTCGGCATGAATCACCACCGGTGACACCCCCGCCCGCGCAGCGGCACGGGCGTTATGCGCCTCGACCGCGCGGTCGATATAGGCCTCGGTGCCCTCGCCGGGAATGCGCACGATCACCGAGCGCGCGCCCAGATCAACGCGGTGCACCAGATTGGTCATGCCCCCAAGCCGGGTGATGCTATCCGCCGCCGTCACATCCCCAAACCCCGGCGCCCGGCGCAATGCGCTCAGCACCTCTTTGGCGTGGTCGGTCATCGTGAACCCTCCTCCCCTCTCAGCGCCATGTTTTCGGGATCATGGACCGGCCCCTCCACCCGGGTGATCGGGTGCCGCTCTCCGAACACTTCAAGCATGAACGCGGTCTCGTCCCAATGCGCCTTGTCGAGATAGCCGCGCAGAACGGTCTTTTGCACCGTGTGCCCGAACGCCACGGAGGTGGCGAGCGACACCACCTTGTCGCCGATCAGGATCGTCTCGCCCCCGGTCAGCGGCAGGTTGGCATCGGTCACGAAGGTGCAGAGCCTGCGGGTCAACGCGCCGTTCTTCTGCGCCTCCAGCACGCTGCGCCCCTTGAACTCGCCCTTGGATTTCAGATGCACGCGAAAGCCGACCCCGGCCTCGATGGGCGTATAATCGGGCGTCACGTCGCCCGACCAGTAGATATAGCCCTTTTCCATGCGCAGGCTTTCGATGGCGCGGTAACCGACATTGGCAATGCCCGCCCCCTGCCCCGCCTGCCAGAGCCGGTCATAGACATGGGCGGCGAATTCCGTCGGGATATGCAACTCATAGCCAAGCGCGCCGACATAGCCGATCCGCGCTGCCAGCACCGGGGCCGCCCCGACGATGATCTCGCGCGCGCAGGCAAAGGGGAGCGCCGCATCCGACACATCGCTTTCCGAGGCCGCCGCCAGCGCCTCGCGGGATTTCGGCCCGACGATGTTGATGACCGCCTTGCCCGATGTCACCTCGATCATCTGGACCGAGCCGTCGCCAGGCAGATGACGGCGGATCCAGTCGCTGTCATGCACCCCGAAGCCCGAGCCGGTAACCATGTAGAACCGGTCCGCCCCCAGCCGGATGAAGGTCACGTCCGCCTCGGTGCCGCCCGCGTCGTTGCACATCTGGGTATAGATCACCGCGCCCTCGGGCCGGTCCATGTTCGACACGCAAAGCTCTTGCAGCAGCGCCAGCGTGCCCCGCCCGAGGATCTCGAACTTGGAGAATGACGACTGGTCGATCAGCGCCACCCGCTCGCGCACGGCCTTGTGTTCCTCGGCGGCGAACAGCTTCCAGCCGGGATCGAGGAAATCGAGCTGATCGACCGGCGCGACACCCTCGGGCGCGAACCACAGCGGACGTTCCCAGCCGTTCTTGGAGCCATAGACCGCGCCCGCATCCTTGAGCCGCTGATAGAGCGGCGACAGGCGCAATTGCCGGGCGCTCTCATGCTCCTGCCCGGGATAGCGCATCTTGTAGTGATGGGCGTAATGCTCCACGGCGCGCGGATACATAAAGGCGCGGGTGCCATGATGCGGCCCGAACCGGCGCACGTCGAGCGGCCAAAGATCGAGCGACGGTGCCCCTTCGACGATCCATTCGGCGATCATCTCGCCCGCCCCGCCGCCCGCCGCGATGCCGTAGAGAAACCCCGTGGCCAGCATCAGGTTATCGAGCCCCGGCTGCCAGCCCATGACGAAATCGCCATCCGCCGAATAGGGGATCGGGCCGTTGATGACCTGCCGGATGCCAACCTCGTTGACGATGGGGGTCACCTGCCCCGCCAGTTCCGCCAGCGGCAGAAACCGGTCGAGGTTCTCGGGCAAGAGCTGGCGCACGAATTGCCCCGGAATCTTTGGGTCGCCGAAGGGCGGCGTGCCCTCCTCGTAGCCGCCGATCACCAGACGCCCGCCGACATCGGGCTTGTAATAGACCAGCCGCTCGGGGTCGCGCAGGGTCGGGTAGTGGCCGATCTCGGATCCGGTGGACTCGGTGATGATATACTGATGCTCGACCGCGCAGGCCGGAATGCGCAGACCCAGTCTGGCACCCAGTTCGCGGCTCCACATGCCGGTGGCGAGGATGACGTTCTGCGCCTCGAAACCGCCGATGCTCGTCTCGACATGGCTGATCCGGCCCCCCGCCACGGTAAAATCCGTCACCTCGACGCCCTGCCGGATATCCGCCCCCTGCCTGCGCGCCGCCCCGGCGATGGCCTGACACAGCGACGCCGGATCGACATAGCCGTCGGACGGGATATAGGCGGCCCCGTGCAGACCCTTTTCGTCGATCAGCGGAAACAGTTCTTTCGCCTCCTTAGGGCTGATGATCGACATCTCGAGGTCAAAGCTGCGCGCCATGGTGGCCAGACGCTTGGCCTCCAGCATCCGGTCGCGCGTCGCGGCAAGCCGCAGCGAGCCGGTCTTTTTCCAGTCGAATTGCAGCCCCTCCTCGGTCTGCAATCGGTCATACATCTCGACCGACTTGCGAAGCATCCGGGTGGTGTTGCGCGACGAACGCAACTGCCCCACCAGACCCGCCGCGTGCCACGTCGCGCCCTCGGTCAGGCCGGCGCGTTCCAGCAGAACGACGTCTTTCTCGCCCATCCGGGTCAGGTGATAGGCGATCGAGCATCCGATGATGCCGCCGCCGATGATCAGGTGTTTGGCGGAATGCTGTGCCATGCGCCTAGCCCCTCACCCGGTCCATGCCGGGATCAAAAAGCGGGTCGAGCGTGACCTCGGCTTGCACCCGTTCGGTCGCGACCTCCAGCTCATAGGTGCCGCGCAGAACGTAATCGCGGTCAATCGGTTCGGAGGCGCGCACATAGCCCATGCCGATGGACCGGCCCAGCGTATGGCCATAGCCGCCCGACGAGAGCCAGCCGCACCGCTCGCCGTTGCGATAGATGGTTTCGCGCCCCGACAGGATGGTGTCGCCGCCGGTGGTGAAGGTGGCGAGGATCTTGCCTATCCCGGTTTCGCGCTGCGCCGCCACCGCCTCGCGGCCCTTGAAGGGAATGTTGGATTTCATCTTGACCGCCCAGCCCAGACCCGCCTCGTCGGGGGTGTGATCGGGGCCGATATCACCGGCCCATGCGCGATAGCCCTTCTCCAGCCGCAAGGTCTCGATGGCGCGGTATCCGGCATTGCGCAGCCCGTGCCCCGCCCCCGCCGTGTGCAGCGCGTCATAGACCGTCAGCGCATATTCCGTGGGCAGGTGCAGTTCCCAGCCCAGCTCGCCCACATAGGTGATCCGCAGCGCCAGAACCGGACAACCGGCAATGCCGATGCGGCGCGCGGTGGCAAAGGGCTGGCCCGCGTTCGACACATCCGCGCGGGTCACCGCCGCCAGGATCTCGCGCGCCTTGGGGCCAAAGAGCGACAGCACCGCGTTGGCCGAGGTCACATCGACAAGCTGCGCGTTCATGCCTTGCGGAATATTCCGGCGGATCCAGTCGAAATCATGGGTGGCAAAGCCGGTGCCGGTGACGATGTAATAGCTGTCATGCCCGGTGCGCACGCAAGTCAGGTCGCATTCGATCCCGCCGCGGTCATTGAGCATCTGTGTGTAGATGATCGACCCAACCGGCCGGTCCACCCGGTTCGCCGCGATCCATTGCAGGGCGGCCTCGGCATCGGGGCCTTGCAGGATGAACTTGGCAAACGAGGTCTGATCGAACAGCACCGCCGCCTCGCGCGCCGCCCGGTGTTCGCGCCCGACCGCGTCGTGCCAGTTGGGTTTGCCGAAGGTATAAACGTCGCGCGCCGCCTCACCCGCCTCGGCAAACCAGTTGGGCCGTTCCCAGCCCAGCTTTTCCCCGAACACCGCACCTGCGGATTTCAGCCGGTCATAAAGCGGCGAGCGGCGACAGGGGCGCCCGCTCTCATGCTCTTCCGAGGGCCAGGCCATGGTGTAATGCTTGCCGTAAGCCTCCAGCGTGCGGGTGCGCACCCAGTCGGCATCGGTATGCGGGCGGCCGAAGCGGCGAATATCGACCGGCCACAGATCATAGGGCGGCGCGCCCGTCGCCACCCATTCGGCCAGCGCCATGCCCGCCCCGCCGCCCGCGGCGATGCCGAAGGCGTTGAACCCGGCGCCGATGAATACATTGGCCATTTCCGGTGCCTCTCCAAGGATGAAATTGCCGTCCGGGGTAAAGCTTTCCGGCCCGTTGATCAGCTGCTTGACGCCCACGCTTTCCAGCTTCGGCACGCGCGGCAGCGCCAGTTCCATGAGCTGTTCGAAATGATCGAAGTCCGATGGCAGAAGCTGGAAGTCGAACGGATCGGGGATGCCATCCTGTGCCCAGGGAATCCCGTTTGGCTCATACCCGCCCATCACCAGACCGCCCACCTCTTCCTTGTAATAGGTCAGCCGGTCGGGGTCGCGCAGGGTGGGCAGGTCCGACGGCACGCCGAACGGCTCGGTCAGCATGTATTGATGCTCCACCGACACCAGCGGCACGGTCACACCGATGCTGCGCGCCAGATCGCGCGTCCATTGCCCGCAGCACAGCACCAGCTTTTCGCAGGCGATATCGCCTTGGGCCGTCCGCACGCCGACGAGCTTGCCGCGTTCGGTCAGGATCGCCGTGACCGGGGTGTTTTCGCGCAGGACCGCGCCCTTGGCCCGCGCCCCCTTGGCCAGGGCCTGGGTGATGTCCGAGGGGCTGGCCTGCCCGTCAGTGGGCAAAAACGCCGCACCGACAATATCGGAGATGTCCATCAGCGGCCAGAGATCCTGCGCCTCCTGCGGGCGCAGCAACTGCATCTCGAGACCGAAGGATCGCGCCGTCGTGGCCTGCCGCTTCACCTCGGTCCAGCGCTCGTCGTTGCAGGCCAGCCGCAAACCGCCATTCATCTTCCATCCGGTGGCCAGTCCGGTCTCGGCCTCCAGCTTGTTGTAAAGCTCGATCGAATAGCCCAGAAGCTGCGTGATATTGGCGTTGGAACGTAACTGCCCCACCAGCCCCGCCGCGTGCCAGGTCGAGCCCGAGGTCAGCGCCGCCTTTTCCAGCAACAGAACCTCCTGCCCCATCTGCGCGAGGTGATAGGCGGTCGAGCAGCCGATGATACCGCCACCGATGATGAGGGTCTTGGCAGAAGAAGGCAGTGTCATGATGTGTCCCTAAACGTTTTGGAAGTCTTGCAGGGCGGCGTTGAGCCGCGCCATGTTCTCGGCGGTGTAGGCGGCATAGTCGAAATCTAGGTCGGAATGGAGTTCCGAGGTCATCGACCACAGCGTCTCGCGCATCAGAGAGGTGCATTTCATCGCCTGATAGGCGCGCCAATGGGCGTCGGCGGGCACCTCGAAATACTGTTCCAGCATCCAGCGCTCTTGCGCCTCGGTAAACCCGTTATTGCCCGCCAGCCCGGCGAGATCGAAGAGCGGCGTGTTGAACCCGCCATATTCCCAGTCGATCAGCCACAGCCGCGTGCCGTCATCTAGGATATTCGCGGCCAGCAGATCGTTATGGCCGATGACCAGCGTAACCGGGCCGGTGGCACGCTCCAGCCTGTCGAGTTGCGCCATCAGGTCCGGCAGCCGCGCGGCATGGGGCGAGCCATCGGCGCGCAGGCGCGTGGCATAGCTGCGATTGACCTGAAACGGCCAGAATGCCAGCACCGGCGCGGTCAGATGCGCGCCCAAGGCATGGTGCGTCGTCTTCAATAGATCGACGATGCGCGGCACATTGGCCGGATCGCGGGCCATTTCCTCGGTGAACGTCCGGGCCTCGATGAACTCCAGCACCAGAACGCCGGGTTCGTGGTAATGCACGGCAGGCGAAATCCCCGCCGCCTGCGCCGCGCGGCTGAGCACCAGCTCATTCCATCGCAGCACGCCATGCTCGGGAATATCCTCGCCCAGTCTCACGACAAAACGCCGGTCGCCATCGGTCACGCGCAGATTGACATTGGTGATGCCGCCGCTCAGCGGTTCGATCTGCGTCGGTTGATCGAAGCACGGCAGCGCCTGCGCGCGGGCGATGGCATCCTGGCTCACAACCCCAGCCTCCGTTTCTGATTGTCCGACAGCGCATGCACGATCCGGTCGGCGATGATCGCGATGAACGCCACTGACAGCCCGGCCACGATCCCCTGCCCCGCATTGGCCTTGGTCAGCGCGATGTAGACCTCCTGCCCCAGATCGCGGGTGCCCACGAGCGCGGTGATTACCAACATCGACAGCGCCAGCATGATCGTCTGGTTCAGCCCGAGCAAAAGCTGCGGCACTGCGAGCGGCAGCTTCACCCGCCACAGAAGTTGGCGTGGGGTGCAACCTGCCATGCGCCCGGCCTCGAGCAGTTGCGGCGGCACCTCGCGGATGCCATGCGCCGCATAGCGCACCGCCGGGGCCAGCGCATAAAGCACGACCGCGATCATCGCACTGAAATCGCCGACCCGGAACAGCATCACCACCGGGATCAGGTAAACGAAGGAGGGCAGCGTCTGCAGCGTGTCCATCAGCCCCAGGATGATCCGCCCCGCCCCCGGGCGCTGCGCGGCCCAGATGCCCAGGGGCGTGCCGATCAGCACCGCGATGACAACCGAGACACCGCACAGGTAAAGCGTCACCATCGCCTCACCCCAGAGGCCCGACGCGGCGATGAACCCCATCATCAGCGCCGCCACGACCCCCATCTTCCAGCCCGCAGCCCGCCAGGCGATTACCCCGGCCGCAAGGATGCCCCAGAGCCACGGGATGCCCGCAAAGAACTTCTTTACCGGCAGCAGCACCGCCTTGAGCAGCGCCGTCTTGATCGCCTCCAGCGTATCGAAGAAATTGACGTTGATCCATTCCATCGCGTCCGACCAGAACGGCCCGGTGCTGATCTTCCACGCGTCGGGATAGCTTTGCACCGCCGGGATCACCTGACCCAGCAGGAAGGTCGCAACGAGCACCCCGAGCACAATCGCGCTGCGCGGATGGCGTTCCAGGACCGAGCCGTGACGGCGATGCGTCATCCGCCGCTCGGCAAAGGCCTGGCTCGCCCGGTCGAGGGCGATGGCCATCACCACGATGGCCAGCCCCGCCTCGATCCCGCCGCCGATATCGAGTTTCCGCAGGCTCGCCAGCACGTCGAACCCCAGCCCCCCGGCCCCGATCATCGAGGCGATGATCACCATGTTGAGCGTCAGCATGATCACCTGATTGACACCCACCATCAGCATCGGCGTGGCCGAGGGCACCAGCACTTTCCACGTCATCTGACGCCGCGTTGCCCCCATCATCCGGCCCGCCTCCAGCAACTCCTCCGGCACGCCCTTGAGGGCCATGATCGTCACCCGGATCATCGGCGGCATCGCATAGATCACCGTCGCCACCAGCGCCGCGACCGGGCCAAACCCGAACAGGATCAGGATCGGCACCAGATAGGCAAAGACCGGCACCGTCTGCATCAGATCGAGCACCGGGCGCAGCAGCCGTTCGACCCAAGCGCTCCGATAGGCCAGAATGCCCAGCGCCAGCCCCCCGGCCGCCCCGATGGGCACCGCCACCAGAACCGAGGCCAACGTGATCATCGCGCTGTCCCATTGCCCGAACACCGCCAGATAGAGGAAACACGCGCCCACCAGCGCCGCCAGCCCCCAGTCGCGGGCGTAGTGGCCGATGGCCACGGCCATCGCGATCACCGCGATCCAGCTCAGCGAGGGGGCAATCTGGACCGCCTCCTGTCCAAGACCGGACTGAAACCCCTCGATCAGCAGGTTGCGCAGAAACTGATAGGGCTGTTCGATCACCCAGGCGATGGCGCGGGTCAGATCACGGAAGGTGAACAGCCAGAAATTGGCAGTATTGACCAACCAGTCGAGAAAGCCGCTGATCGCGGTATCGAGGTTCAGTTGAAACCGGCTCGGAAACCGGATGATCCAGCGTGCATCCAGCGCCTTGTAGATCTGGAAGGAATAGTGCGACAGCGCCCAGGTGACCCCGAACAGCCCCAGCCAGAGCAGCCGACCGCGCGTGATATGGCGACGCAGGCCCTGCATCAGCCGCGCCCGACCAGCACGTCGATCACCGCGCGCGCGCTGATCTGCCCGATCACCGCGCCATCCTTCACCACCCGCAGCGGCGCATCGGCGCGCTCCACCTTGTCGGCGATGGCCTCGATGGTCGCATCATGGGCCACATCCCCGGCAAAGCGTTCGGCGGTGGCGGGCTCCATCCGGCTTTGCGCCCGGATCACCTTGGCGCGCGCCACGTGGCGGGTAAAGTCGGCCACATAGTCGGTGGCCGGGTTCTGCACCAGCTCCTCCGGGGTGGCGATCTGCTCGATCATGCCGTCCTTCATCACCGCGATCCGGTCGGCGAGTCGAATGGCCTCGTCGAAATCATGGGTGATGAACACGATGGTCTTTTTCAGCATGTTCTGCAGGCGGATGAATTCATCCTGCATCTCGCGACGGATGAGCGGATCGAGCGCCGAGAACGGCTCGTCGAGGAACCACAGGTCGGGCTCCACCACCAGGCTGCGGCGATGCCAACGCGCTGCTGCTGCCCGCCCGACAGCTCGCGCGGGTAATAGTCCTCGCGGCCCTGCAAGCCCACCAGTTCGATGACCTTGCGCGCGCTCTGCTGCCGCGTGTCGCGGTCGACGCCCTGAATTTCCAGCGGGAAGGCGACGTTTTCCAGAACCGTCAGATGCGGCATCAGGGCGAATTGCTGAAACACCATGCCCATCTTCTTGCGGCGGATTGCGATCAGCTCCGCCTCCGAGGCGCGCAGAAGGTCGCGCCCGTCGAATTCGATCTCGCCCGCCGTCGGCTCCACCAGCCGCGACAGGCAGCGCACCAGCGTCGATTTGCCCGAGCCCGACAGGCCCATGATGACGAAAATCTCGCCCTGATGGATTTGTACATTCACGTCGCGCACAGCGCCGATCACATTGGCCTGCGCCAGCGCATCGGCATCGGGCACCCGGCCCTCGGCCAGAAGCGCCCCGGCGCCCGCGCCGTAGAGCTTCCAGACATGGCGGCAATCGAGAATGACGGATGTGGTCATGCAGGCCTCGGGGCAGATCTCGGGCGCGGCCTTCACGGATCACCGACACTTTGCCGACGTGAAACCGACCTGTTACAGACATCGGGAAATGACGGTCGCACCGGGGCGCGCCCGTCGGAAAACGCGGTTACTGCGCGATCCAGCCTCTCCAGGTGGCCTCATTGTCGGCCATCCAGGCGGCGACGACCTCCTCTACCGACTTGCCGTTCAGATCGACATCGGCGACCATCGCGCCCATGTCCTCGTTCGAAATCCTGAAATTCTCGATGACCTTGGCGGCATTCGGCCATTGCTCGGGCAAGCCGGCCCAGGCCGCCTTCCAGATCGGCCCGGTCGGCTTGCCACAATCATAGGCGGCGTTCGGATTGAGGCCGACCGACGCATCGTTATAGCACTCCGATGAATAGGGCGGAAATTCGATGAAGCTGCCCTTGTATTTCGCCGGGGCCCAATGCGGCGCATAGACCCAGAGCACGATCGGATCCTGTCGCTGATAGGCCGACTCCAACTCGGCGAAGAGCGCGGCATCGGTGCCCGCATGGACAACCTCGAAATCCAGCTCAAGCGCCTCGATGCGCTCTTCGTCAAAGCCGCCCCAGGTGACCGGCCCGCCGAGGTAGCGGCCCATTGGCGCAGTTTCTGCGGTGGCGAATTCCTGCGCGCAATCGTTCAGCGCCTGCCAGTCCGGCAGACCAGGACACCGCTCTTCCATATAGGCCGGATACCACCATTCCTCGATGGCGATCATGCCCGTCTCGCCCATGTTCACGACATTGCCCGACCCGACGGCCTCGTCCAGCGCCTCGCGCCCGGTGGTTTCCCAGATCTCCATCGCCAGATGCAGGTCGCCAGTTTTCAGCCCGGCAAATTGCGCGATGTAATCGGCCTGCACATATTCCACGTTGTTGCCCGCCTCTTCGAGCACCTCGCCCATCAGCGTCGTGGTGATGAGCTGGCCCGACCAGTCATGCAGGGTCAGCTTGATCGGCTCGCTTGAATCCTGGGCCAGCGCGGGCGTCACCGCGAGACAGGCTGCGGTCAGCACGGACAAATGTTTCATAAGTATTCTCCCTATGGCTGCCGCTGCTCTGGTTGGGGTGCGTGGCATCGGCTTGATCCACTCATTCAACAAGAACCCCAAACAAAATCAACAAAAATCAACAAACATCTTATCATTTTGTTGTTTTAGATTGCGAAGCGCCCGGGATCGGGGCACATCAGACAGGTGAGTAAGGGATACGAACGTGATCATGGCAAACCTGCACCGCCGTCTTGACACCGCCCGGCAGATTGCCGCCGCAGCCTCTGCCGTAGCGATGGCGCATTTCCGGCACCCGCTCGACGTGGCGTCCAAACCCGATGACAGCCCGGTCACCATCGCCGATCAGGAGACCGAGCAGGCAATCCGCTCCGCGCTTCTGGACGCCTTTCCCGGCGAAACCATCTTCGGCGAGGAGTTCGGCCAGACCGGCACGCAGGACGACATGTGGATCGTCGATCCGATCGACGGCACCCGCTCTTTCATCACCGGCCTGCCGCTCTTTGGCATGTTGCTGGGCTATCTGTCCGATGGCACGCCGCAACTGGGTGTGATCAACATGCCCGCCCTGGGCGAGCTTTACGCCGGGGCGCGCGGGTCCGGGGCCACGCTGAATGGCACCCCCATCACCGTCTCCGCCTGCCGCGACCTCTCCTCCGCGCGGCTGTTTCTGAACGAGGCCGACCGGATGGCCGTCGACGCCCCCTTGCAATTCGCCCGGCTGGTGAGGGCGGGGGCGCTGCGCAGGCTCGGCGCGGATTGCTACCCGCACGCCCTCGTGGCAAGCGGACATGCCGATGCGGTGGTCGATTACGGTCTTCAGCCCTATGATTACCTTCCGGTGGCGGCGGTGGTCGAGGCGGCTGGCGGGGTGATGACGGACTGGCAGGGGCAGCCCCTGACGCTCTACTCCGACGGCCGCACCCTCACCGCCGCGACGCCCGACTTGCACGCGGACTTGCTGGAGATGGTTCAACCATGAGCTCGCCAACCTCGAAATACAGCGAAGAGATCCTGCGCCGGGTCGACATGATGGGCACCGTGACCGTACAGGAACTGTCACAGATCATGGGCGTGTCCGACCAGACCATCCGCCGCGTCACCCGCCCGCTGGCCGAACGCGGCGCGCTCAGCAAGGTGCATGGCGCGCTTGTCTCCACGAAATCGGCGCTCGATCCGCCCTTCCTGTCGCGGATGAACCTCAACCGCGAGGCCAAGGTCGCCATCGCCAACACCGTGGCCACGATCGTGCAAGACGGCGACAGTCTCGCCATCGACACCGGCTCGACCTCGGCCTTCATCGCGCAGATGCTGCGCAACCGGCGCGACCTGACCATTGTCACAAATTCCGCCTTCGTCGCCAGCACGCTGGCGATGATTCCAGGCAACAACGTGTCGATGGCGGGCACGCAACTGCGCGATCATGACGGCGCGTCGTTCGACCGCTCCGCCTTTCAGGTGGTGGAGCGGGCGCAGGTCGATTACTGCGTGCTCTCGGCCTCGATGGCGCATCCCGAGAACGGCTTTCTGGTCCATGAGCAGTGCGAGGTCGACATGGCCTGTGCGATGATGGCCAGCGCCGGGCGCTCGATCATGGCGGTCGATGCCTCCAAGTTCCAGCCGCAGGACCGCAAACCGGCGCTGCGCCAGCCGGATCTCAAGGAGGGCGACATCCTTGTGACCGATCTGGAGCCGCCGGACGCCTTCCGCGCGCCGCTGGCGCATCTCGACATCCGCGTCGCAGGCTGAGCGGGTATTGCATCACGTGACGGGCATCGCGCCTCACAGCGCGTTGTCGCGTTTGCGCTGGAGCAGGAAGTCGCGAATGTCGAGCAGGGATTTTTCCTCCATCGACACGTAGACAAGGCTCAAGTTGGTCCGCTCGCGCACCATCTCGCCTGGAAAGGGCAGATAGGACAACTCGCGCGACCCGAAGGAGGGCGACGCGGTGCCCACCTGCCATTCGGTTTTCAGCTCCACGTCGATCAGCTTGAGCGCCTTCGCGCCTGATGCCGAGGGGCGCTCGAACGGCACACCGGCCAGCTTGAGAAAGCTGAACTTGTCGCGCGCCTGCACAAAGCCCTCGATGAACTGGGTGGCGAGGATCTGGATATCGGCGGCCTCGTCGCCCGCCTCCATATGCGAATGCAGGTGATGGCCGTCGGCGTGATTGTGCCCCGCGCCCTGCGCGGGGTGGTCGTGGGGATGCGGGTGGGGATGGTGATCATGCGGCATGGCTCATCCCACCTCATGCGGTTTGTCGTTGGACCAGCGCTTGCCCTCGAATTCGCCGAAGGGCAGCGACACCGGCTTGTCGATATGCCTCTTGTGCGCGCCCAGCTTGCCATGCGAGACCAGCGCGCCCAGCACATCGACAATCACACGCGTGCCCATCAGCGCGGTGATGTCCGAGGTGTCATAGGGCGGTGAGACCTCGACCAGTTCCAGCCCGCAGATCCCCTCGGCGGCGACGCCCGAGGCGAGCGCCAGCGCCTCACGCGGCAAAAAGCCGCCCGGTTCGGGCCAGCCGGTGCCGGGAACGAAACCGCAATCGATGCTGTCGATATCGAAGGACATGTAGACCATGTCGGCCCCGTCCCAGGCCATTTCGAGCGCCATCTCGATGGTCTTGTCGATGCCCATCTTCTCCATGTCGCCCATGGTGATAATGTTGGTGTGTCGCTCGCGCGCGACCTTGACCGCCTCGCGCGGCACCTGCCATCCGCCGATGCCGATCTGCACCAGGTTCATCGCGGGCACGTTGGGCAGATTGGTGGAGTGGAACCACGGCGTGGTGTGCATCCGCTCATCGAGATCCTTTTCCTGGATGTCGGCGTGGCGGTCGAAATGCACGATCCCGATCTTCTTCGATGTGCAGTCCGCGATGCCGCGCACGCAGGGAAAGCCGATCGAATGATCGCCGCCGATCATGATGGGGAGCGAGCCGGAACTGAACACATGGCTCACCGCGCGGCTGATCTGGTCAAAGCTCTTCTCGATATTGGCGGGGATCGTGAACACGTCGCCCGCATCGCACAGCGTCATCTGCTCGCGCAGATCGACGCCGATCTCATAGTTGTAGGGCGTGTAGAGCGCCGAGATCTTGCGCACCCCCTGCGGCCCGAAGCGGGTGCCGGGCCGGTAGGTGGTGCCACCGTCAAACGGAATACCCAGCACGGTCGCATCGTAATAGGCGACCTCCTGCACGTCCTCGACATAGGGCGCCTTGAGAAAGGTGTTGATGCCCGCGAAATGCGGCAACTCACCGCGTGCGAATGTGGGGATCGAGCGGTCCTCGATCGAATCCGCGCCGGTCAGCCCCATGCGCAGGGCCCAGCGGCGCTCCTCGTCCCAGCGGCCTTCGGGCAGGTCCTGCTCCTTCTGCATCGCCGTCCAGCCTGCCAGCTTGGTCAGATCGGGGTGATGCGCGCAGCGCTCGCGCAGGGCATGGCGTTCGGCTATGTCGCGCGGATGGTGCGTCCGGCTGCGGGTGGGGTGCGAGACCATCATCGGGTTCTCCTCGTCTTGTGCCCCGCTATGCGCGGGGCGGTTTCCGGGCCTCGGCGGGGCCGATCTGCGGGGCCCGGCGGCGCAGATCGGCAAAGATCATCCGGCGGCCAGCGACGGGTATCGCTCCAGCAGGTTCTGGAACGGGATACCGCCATTGCGGGCGTCGAAATCATAGGTGATGGTGGCCCCAAAAAGCGCCGGGTCCTGCGGGTCTCGGCGCGGCTTGTCGAAGACCAGAACCCGGTCGCCCAGCTTGAACGCTTCTTCCAGATCGTGCGAGACCATGAAGACGGTCATCCGGGTCTCGTGCTGCAATTCGGTCAGAAATTCGTGCATCGCAACCCGCGTGCCGGGATCGAGCGCGCCGAACGGCTCGTCCAGCAACAGCACGCGGGGGCGCGCGGTCATCGCCTGACCGATGGCCAGCCGCTGCTGCATGCCGCCCGAGAGCGCGGCCGGAAAGTGATCCGCCACCTGATCGAGGCCGATCCGTTCCAGCATCGCATCCGCGCGCGCGCCAGCGGCCCGACGGCGCGCCCCGCGCAAGCGGCCCAGCATTGTGGCAAAGCCCTCGCCCGCGATCAGGTTCTCGCGGACGGTGAGATGCGGAAACACCGAATAGCGCTGAAAGACCACGCCGCGTTCGGGATTGGGCTCTTGCGCAGGATGCCCGCCATCAATGCGGATCTCGCCGCGCGCGGGGCGCTCATCGGCCAGCAGCAGGCGCAGGAAGGTGGATTTGCCACAGCCCGAGGCGCCCACGATCGAGACGAACTCGCCCTTCTCGACACTGACGCTGACGCGCTCGAGGATCGACCGCCCGCCATAGTCCTGCCACACATTCGAGACAGTGACAAAGCTCACAACCCCGCCTCCATCCACGGAAAGGCGCGGCGCGACAGGGTCTTGAGCAGCCAGTCCAGAACGAAGGCCAGGAGCGTGATCCAGATCACGTAAGTGAGGATCACATCCATCGCCAGGTACCGGCGCACCAGGAAGATCCGGTAGCCAAGCCCCACATCCGAGGCCACCGCCTCGGCGGCGATCAGAAACAGCCAGGCCGATCCCAGCGACAGCCGGATGTTGGAAATCAGCCGGGGCAGCACCTGCGGCAGCGCCACCCGGAGCGCGATTACCAGCGACGACGCCCCCAACGTCTGCGCCTTGACCATCTGTTCATGCGGAATATCCAGCACGCGCTGCGCCAGATCGCGCGTCATGAAAGGCGTGATCCCGATCACGATCAGCACGACCTTGGACAGCTCTCCCAGGCCCAGCATGATGAAGAGGATCGGCAGCAGCGCCAGCGGCGGCACCATCGACACCACCGCGACAAACCCCGACAGCATCGTGCGCGCAATCGGCAAAAGCCCGATCACCATGCCCAAGCTCAGCGACAGCGCGGCCGCGATGCCGACCCCGCCCAACAACCGCGCCAGCGAGGCCCAGGTATCCTTCCACAACAGGATCTCGCCGGTGCGCCGGTCGCCTTGGGTAAAGAGGCGTTGTGCGGTCTCGGCTATGGTGGCGGGCGCGGGCAAGAGCTTGTCCGCCGGGTTCACAGCAAGGCGCATGTCCGAGGCCACACCATAGGCGATCAGCACCAGCACGAAGGGCAGCGCAACGAGCAGCGCCACCATCGGGCGCGGGGGCCTTTGGTTGATCAGGCGCATGGGCTCAGGCGGCCCGCCACCATCGCGGGCCGCCCCCTGGATCAGAGCGCGCCATCGGCGGCCATCTGCATATAGGTGGCGTCAAAACGGAACTTCACATTGTCCGGGTTGCCCGAGACCGACCCGTCGGGATAGGCCACGCCGACGAAATCGGCACTCGGTGCGCCCTCGCCCAGTATGCCCTTGTCGAAGAGGAACTCAGCCACTCCGGTCATCGTGGCGGGCAGGCTCTCGGCGCTCGCCTGCGCCACCGCACCCGCCGGGTCATAGAACATCTGGGTCGCCGCAAGCTGCGCCTTGTAGCCGTCAAGATCGGTGCCCGAAGCCTCGGCGAGCGCAGTGAGCACAGCCTCGTCGCCCGCTTTCATCAGGCCCATAACCTCGTACCAGGCCCCCGCCACGGCCTTGCCGAAATCGGGATTATCCGCAAGCGTCTGCGTGTTCACCACCATCAGATCGAGGATTTCGCCCGGGATCATCGAACTGTCGAAGACCGCATTGGCCTCGGGATTCGAGCCCAGGATTTCCGACACCAGCGGGTTCCAGGTGACGACCGCCTGCACGTCGGCGGTGGCATAGGCGGCGATCATGTCGGCATCCGAGGTGTTGATGACCCCGGCCAGATCCGCCTCGGACAGCCCGACACTGTCGAGCCCGCGTGCGAGCAGGTAATGCGAGACCGACAATTCCACCAGGTTGACCGACTTGCCCGCGAGATCGGCGATACCGCCCTCGCCCTTGAGGATCACCGCGTCATTGCCGTTGGAATAATCCCCCACGATCAGCGCGGTGGTGTCCACGCCGCTGCCTGCGGGGATCGACAATGTGTCCATGTTGGTGGCCGACACCCCGTCGAAGGCACCGGCGGTGTATTGGTTGATCGATTCCACGTAATCGTTGATCTGCACGATATCGACGGTGATGCCGTATTTCTCGGCCCATTTGTCCATGATGCCACTGTCCTCGAGATACCCCCAGGGCATCCAGCCGACATAGATCGACCAGGCCAGCTTGAACTCGGTCTTTTCCTGCGCGACGGCGGGCGCCGCCATCGCCGACAAAAGCCCTGCCGAAAGCGCGGTCGCTGTGAGTAGGGATGTCTTCATGCGTAAGTCTCCCGTGATGCGTCCCGCCGAAGTGACTGAAGGTTTTCGCACCGCAGGCGGAACATGGACATCGGGCGCGGACGAAACCTGCGCAGGAAACTCTCCCGGGATTTTGCCCCGCCGTGTGCCCGTCGCGGAATTTGCCGCGCGGGTGCCGCTTCTCGGACCAGACCCCGCATCTGCGGGCGGAACCCTAAGCGGCCTGCGCCTTGAGCAAAGCGTCGCCACCTGTGACAGGGCAAGCGCTGCGGGGCACGATCCCGAATGGACGGGGCCCTGTGCGCGTTTTTTGGGCTGATCGCACGCGGTCTGGCGCGAAATCCGGCGCGAAATGGCCAAATCGCCGAACGGCACCCTGTCGCAGCTCGACCGAAATTCCTGCGGTGCCGACAGAGCGGGCATGACCCGGCTGCCACACAGACCCGTGACACCTCTGCGAGGCATTCCCCCTATGGCTGCGCGCGGATTTCGGCTATGCGTGGAAACATGCCGCGACGCAGCAGAAAGGGATGCCCATGCCGAAGACCCCCAAACCGATCAATCTCGCCCTGCAGGGCGGCGGCGCGCACGGGGCCTTCACCTGGGGCGTGCTCGATTATCTGCTCGAGGATGGTAGCCTGCGGATCGCGGGCATCTCGGGCACCTCGGCGGGCGCGATGAACGCAGTGGCGCTCGCCGATGGCTATACCCGGGCGGGGCCCGAAGGCGCGCGCGCCGCGCTCGACCAGTTCTGGCGCGCGATGAGTTCCAGCGCCCGTCACACGCCCCTGCAACGCACGCCGATGGACCGGCTGACCGGAAATTGGGGGCTGGAAAACAACCCGTTCTACCACTTCATGAACGCGCTGACCGGCGTCGCCTCGCCCTACCAACTCAACCCGATGAACATCAATCCGCTGCGTGATCTGGTCGAGGAGAGCATTGATTTCGAGATGGTGCGCAAATGCACCGCCTTCGAACTGTTCGTCTCGGCCACAAATGTCGAGACCGGACGCGTCAAGGTCTTCCCGCGCGAGGATCTGACCGCTGACATGGTCATGGCCTCGGCCTGCCTGCCGCATATCTACCGCGCGGTGGAAATCGACGGCGTGCCCTATTGGGATGGCGGTTACATGGGCAATCCGGCGCTGTTTCCGCTCTATGGCAAGACCGGCACCGATGACATCGTGGTCGTCCAGATCAATCCGATCGAGCGCAAGGGCGTGCCGCGCTCGGCGCAGGAGATCGAGAACCGGGTGAACGAGATCAGCTTCAACGCCAGCTTGCTGAAAGAGCTGCGCGCCATCGACTTCGTCGACCGGCTGATCGCGCAGGGCAAGCTTTCGACCGATCACTACCGTCCCGTCAAGGTCCACCTGATCCAGAACGAAGACGCGCTCAAACCGATCGGGGCGTCGTCCAAGATGAATGTCGAATGGGCCTTCCTCACGCGGCTGCGCGATATCGGGCGCGAGACGGCGGCAACCTGGCTCGACGACTGCTTCGACCAGATCGGTGTCGACAGCACCATCGACCTGCGCACCATGTTCCAGGGGATCGGCGCCGAACATCAGGGCTGACCTGGGCGCGCGGACGATGCCGGGTGGCCTCTGCACAGCCTCGCCTTATGCCGCGCGGTTCATCGCCAGCGTGATCGCCTCATAGGGTTTCAGCACCGGCCAGAGCGGCTTGGGGTGTTCCGGCAGGCGGGCCCGGTCGCAGGCCGCCAGAACGCTGCATCCGACCAGATCCGGCTTGCGCCGCAACCGCCCGATATAGAGGCTCTCGGTCTGGGTTCCGGCGGCGTCGATCTCCTCGTGTCCCGGCAGCAGCAGGTTGTGGTAGCTCACCATCATCGGGCTCTCGGCGAAAAGTGCCGAGAATCCGTTGACCAGATGGCGCGCGGGCACCAGCACGGCCTCGGAATTGAACAGGTATTCCACCTCCGAACCGCGGATCACTAGGCGCTGGTGCGGGGCCACGATGATATCGTGGCGCAGGCCGAAATAGGGCGCCCGCAACCGCACCGGCCGAAAACAGCCAAGCGCGGGAACCCGGCGGTTCAGGCTTTGCAGGACCGGGACCGGCGCACCGTCGATGGTCAGCACCTGATCGGCCCGTCGCAATCGCCCCGCCGCCACATAACCGCCGGGCGTGAGCACCGGCACGGTGGCGCTCAGCCCCGGCATCGGACCCACCGGTTCAATCCGCGATGACAGCGCCGCGAAGATCACCTCGCGGTCCATCACCCGCTGGCGCGGATCGGTGAACACCGTGCGCATATCCGCCAGCGGAATCGGATGCGGCGGCGGCAGGGCCATCGAGGTCACCCCGAACACATCCGGCCGCTCGACCGAGAGCCGCGCCCAGCGTGCGGGCGCATCCCAGCTATAGGTGAGGCGCAGGCAATCGGTGCGATCATCGAGCCGGTACGGCAGCGTCGCATGGCGGATGTCATCCGCCTGTGTCTCGATCACGGTGATCCCGCCCGAGGGCAGCGCCTGCACCGAAAAACTGCCGCGCCACGGGTGGCTGCGGCTGAACGACAGCAGGGTCTGTGGCCGCGGCTCCATCGCCGGGCGCGTCTCGATCATCAGCGTGCCGCGAGGCATCAACGCATCCGTCTCCGGCAGGGCCGCCCCCGCGTCCGGGCGCACTCCCAGACCCTGCGGCATGAAATGTCCGCCGCTCTGATCGGTGACGGCGATCCAGCCCATCTCAGGCCGCGTGCGCGGAGGTCATCAGCAGCCGCGCCTCGTATCGCTTGAGCGTGCGCCGCGCGGCCGGGCTGTAGCCCGCGCCGGTCTCCGGGTCGATTTCGGGAAAGAGCGCGCAGATTTCCGCGACGATCTCGGCCTCGAAACTTTGCGCGGTCTGCGGCCCCGGCAGGAAGCTTTCGGTCGCCAACCCTTCGGAAAACACCACCTGATGCCGATCAAAGAGGATATGCACATATTCCACCTCGCCACCCTCGACCCGCCGCACGGAGCGGTCATTGACCAGATCGCGCGCCGCCACCAGCACCTCGCGCTCGCCGAAAAGCAACTCCGCCAGACTGTCGCGGATCAGCACCCGGTGCAGCGGCGAGAGAAGCAATTCGCGATGCACACCGAAGGTGTCGGCGGAGATCCGAATGGGCGCGAACTCTCCCACTGCCATCACCTTGCGCCGCCCGATCCAGCGCAGCGGCTGCGCGCCGTCATCCTGCGTCAGCACCAGATCGCCCGGCAGCAGCGCCTCGACCGGCACTTCACCGCCCGGCGTGCGAATGAGGGTGCCCGCCACGAAACACGGCACCGAATCCACGGTGACAAAGCCTACATCCGTCTGCCCGGTGCTGCTTTCGACCTTGTAGGTAAAATTGAACAGCTCGGTATCGCCATCGCCGACAATTTCAACCGTACCGTCGGCGTTGAGCTGGATCTGCTGGCCGGAGTTGAGCGTGACGATATCGCCCGCCGAGACCGCCTTCCCATTCAGATGCGTGATCGTCAGCGTTCCGGCGGTGTTGTTGATGTCATTCGCCAGAAGGTCGAGCGTGCGCGAGCCATCGGGAAACAGCGTGGTCGTGTCATCGCCCGCGACCAGCGTGGTCTGTACACTGTTGGCCGCAATCAGCACCGTGGAATCGTAATTGCTGTCGGTCACGTCGGCGACACCGATCCGGATCGAGTTCACCTCGCCCGCATTCACCGGCATGGTCAGCGTCAGCGTCGCGGTGAACCCGTCCATCTCGGTGTTGAACTGATCCTGCGTGTTGTCGATGAACAGGTTGCCGTTCGACCCGGCATTGAGGTTGTTGGGGTCGATATCGCCATCGCCCACGCTGAGCGGCACAAGATTGCCGTTGACCCAGACGCCAAAGAAATCCTGGAACGCGCCCACGGCGAATTCGGGATATTCCTCCGAGGCAAAGACGAATTGCATCGTCATCACATCGCCGGTCGGAATGAAATCGACGTCGAGAAAGGACGCATCAAAGGTCTGCGCGCCGGCTGCGGCATTGAAGTCGGCCACGTTGTTCGGCCCGCTTGACGAGGTCGTGGTGCTGGCGCTCTGGTTCGACTGGAAGAAGTTGTTGTTGGTGAACCCGTTGAGGTCGCCGGTCGAGAAGATCACCCCCGTGTCGCTCGGTGTCACTCCCGGCGAAATGCTGTTGCCATTGGAATAGATGCCCGAACTGTCACGGTCGCCCGTGTATGAGGCCCCGATGACCGTGACGCCCTCGCCAAAGATCGTCTCGGCCATTTCCACGGCAGACGCTCTGTCGTCGATCGGTAATTCTCTGCCTGCAACCATATCCTGCCCCACCTCTTCGAGAGGCAGCGCAGACGCAGCACTTCACGACCCCCAAGTGGGCCGTCCGATCCTGAATGGCCGAGAACGCGCGCCTTGCCTGTCGGCACGCGACACTGCCCGGATATGGGAGCCTTCGTCCTTGAGGATCTTCGTCCTTTTTCGGATCTTCCGGCCCGTAAGTCTGTCTTGCCCTGCCTCGGGTTTTTTTATTGACTGCCTTTTGATACCAAAATCTTCCAGCGAAGTTAAGGTTTATTCGTGTGATGCGGCATCACCCTTGCAAACCGGCCACGGGTGCAGGATTTGCGGTCGGGCGCGATCCGCGCTATCCGGTCGGGAACGTTGCTCTTACAGGACACCAACCATGCCGCATTCCCCGCTCGATCCCGCGCACCTGACAGCCGAACTGATCAAATGCCCCTCGGTCACCCCCGAAGAGGGCGGCGCGTTGCAGTTGCTCGAAACGGTGCTGAGCGGCGCCGACTTTGCCTGCACCCGGGTGGATCGCGGCGGGGTCAGCAATCTCTTTGCAAGGTGGGGCGACAAGGGGGCGGCGCGCAGCTTCGGCTTCAACGGCCATACCGATGTGGTCTCCGTAGGCGATGAGGCGGCATGGTCGATGCCGCCCTTCGGCGCCGTCGAGAAAGGCGGCGTGCTCTACGGGCGCGGGGCCACAGACATGAAGTCCGGCGTCGCTGCCTTTGTCGCGGCGGCGGTGGATTTCGTGGCCGAAACCCCGCCTGAGGGCGCGCTGATCCTCGCCATCACCGGGGACGAGGAAGGCGACGCGGTGGACGGCACCACCGCCTTGCTCGACTGGATGGACACACAGGGCGAACGGATGAGCGCCTGTCTCGTGGGTGAGCCCACCTGCCCCGAGCGCATGGGCGAGATGATCAAGATCGGGCGGCGCGGTTCGCTGTCGGCGTGGATCACGATCACCGGGGTACAGGGTCATTCCGCCTATCCGCACCGCGCCTGCAACCCGCTGCCCGCCATGGCGCGGCTGATGGACCGGCTCGCCTCGCACAGCCTCGATGAAGGCACCGCGCATTTCGATCCCTCGACGCTGGCCGTGGTCACCATCGACACCGGCAACCGGGCCACCAACGTGATCCCCGCCGCATGCCGCGCCACGGTCAATATCCGCTTCAACGATGCCCATGACAGCGCCAGCCTCAGCCAATGGATGCAAGCCGAGATCGACCGCGTGGCTGAGGAATTCGGCGTCACGGGCGCGATGCAGGTGCAGGTCTCGGGCGAGTCGTTCCTGACCCCGCCCGGCCCGCTCTCCGATCTGGTGGCGGGCGCGGTCGAGGCCGAAACCGGTGTGGTGCCGGTACTTTCGACCACCGGCGGCACGTCGGACGCGCGCTTCGTCAAGGATCACTGCCCGGTGGTGGAATTCGGCCTTGTCGGCCAGACCATGCACCAGGTCGACGAGCGCGTGGAGGTGGCGCAGATTCACCAGCTCAAGGCCATCTATAGCCGTATCCTGCGCGACTATTTCGCCTGATGCACCGGATGCGGCGGCAGCTGATCGTCATGGTCAAGGAACCGCGCCCCGGGCGCGTCAAGACCCGGCTCGGGCGCGATATCGGCATGACGGCGGCGGCGTGGTGGTTTCGCCATCAGGTGGCGCGGCTCCTGCGCGAGGTGGACGACCCCCGTTGGCATCTGAGCCTCGCCGTCAGTCCCGACCGCGCGGGCCTGCAAAGCCGCGTCTGGCCTGCGCATCTGCCGCGCCTCCCGCAAGGGCCGGGCGATCTGGGGGACCGCATGGGGCGGCTGTTGCGCAGCGCACCGCCGGGGCCGGTCTGCATCGTCGGGGCGGATATCCTGGGCATTCGCCGCGTGCATGTCGCCCGCGCCTTCACCGCGCTCGGGCGGCACGACGCGGTGCTCGGCCCGGCGCATGATGGCGGGTTCTGGCTGATCGGCTTGCGCCGCACCGGCCGGGTGCCGACCGGACTGTTTCAAGGGGTGCGTTGGTCGACCGAGCACGCGCTGCAGGATACCATCGACAGCCTTGACGGCCAACGTATCGCACTGACCGACCGGCTCCGCGACATCGACACCGCCGCCGATCTGCGGGCGGTGCAGAGGCCATGAACGCCGCTCTGACGGTGAGTGTCCGCGCAGCTGAATAGAGGGGGCGATTGGCCTGTTGCTGCCGTTCAGGTGCAGCACCAATGCGCGGAATCAAGGTGCCGCAGGCACCGCCGCGCAGCGCCCGACCGCCCCCTCGGGCGGGCGCTTTTGCAACGTATCAAGCCATTGAAAACGCAAACGTGTTTGGCTGGCATAAAGTGCGGTCCACCGAGGTTGATGCGCCCACCCGGCGGTCGCGCACCGCGCGGCTAATCTCTGAAACCGTCAACGGCTGGTAAAGGCCCTAATCGACGCGGCCCCTCTCACCCGTGATGCGCCGCTACCGTCTTGAGCGTCGAGAAGCCGTAAAGCGCCTCGAACCCCTTCTCGCGGCCATGGCCGGATTTGCCGGTCCCGCCAAAGGGCAGTTCGACACCACCGCCAGCTCCGTAATTGTTGACGAACACCTGCCCCGCCCGCAGCGCCCGCGCAAGCCGCATCTGCCGCGCCCCGTCGCGCGTCCAGACGCTGGCGACAAGGCCGTAATCGGTGCCGTTGGCGATGGCGATGGCCTCGTCTTCGGTGTCGAACGGGATCATCACCTGCACCGGGCCAAAGATTTCCTCCTGCGCGAGCGGGTGATCGGGCGTGACAGGGCCGAACAGCATCGCGGGCACGTAATGCCCACCCGCCGGCAGATCGTCCCCCGGCACCGCCTGCCCTATGACCGCCAGGTCGCCCGCCCGGTCAAGATAGCCCTCGACGCGGGCTTTCTGGGTGGCGTTGATCAACGGGCCGATCCCCGGATCCTGCATCGCCGGGCCGATCCGCTTGGCGCTGTAGGCCTCGGCCATGCGCGCCGCCACCTCGTCGAACACCGCGCGCTGCACCAGGATGCGCGAGGAGGCCGAACAGGTCTGGCCCGCGTTCTGCAACCCGGCATTGACGAGAAACGGCAGCGCGGCATCGAGATCGGCATCGGCAAACACCACCTGCGGGGATTTACCGCCCAGTTCCAGCGTCACCGGCACCACATTGGCCCCTGCCGCGATCTGCACCGCCGAGCCGGTGGCGACCGAGCCGGTAAAGCTCAGATGCTGGATGGCGGGATGCGCCGAGAGCGCGGCCCCCGCCTCGCGCCCCAGCCCAGGCACCACGTTGAGCGCGCCCGCCGGAAACCCCGCCTCCTGTGCCAGATGCGCGAAAAGCAGCGCCGTCAGGCTCGCATCCTCGGCCGGTTTCAGCACGCAGGCATTGCCCATGGCAAGCGCCGCCCCGACCGAACGCCCGATGATCTGCATCGGGTAGTTCCAGGGCACGATATGGCCTGTCACGCCATGCGGCTCGCGCAATGTGTAGACGGTGTAGCCGTCGAGATAGGGAATGGTGGTGCCATGCACCTTGTCCGCCGCCCCGCCGTAGAACTCGCAGTAGCGCGCGAGCGCCCGGGCATCGGCGCGGGCCTGCGTCAGCGGCTTGCCGACGTCGCGCGCCTCGACCTCGGTAAAGAGATCCTCATGCGCCTCGACCAGTTGCCCCAGCCGGGCCAGCAGCCGACCGCGCTCTGCCGCCGTGGAGCGGCCCCATGCACCGCCAAGTGCGGCCTGCGCGGCAACGACCGCCGCGTCGATATCGTCCGCACCACCCCGCGCGATACGGCCGATGTCCTGCCCGGTGGAGGGGTCCTCGACGGGCAGCGTGTCGGACACGGGACGCCATGTGCCGTCAATCAGGATCTGCGCGGAGTCGATGGGCAAGGCTAGCGGCATGGGTCTCTCCGACTGGTGATCTCGGCACGGATGCCCCTTGGGGTGCGACGTGCAACACGGGCCCGCGAGGGGCGGACGTGCCTGTCATGGCATCCGAAACCGGGGGCGTCTAGCTGCCGCTGGCAGCCATCGACGGAGCGGGCGCGCCGTCTTCGAGAAGGCTGCGGAAAGCCGCGAGCACCTCGTCGATATCGGCCTCGGTATGGGCCGCCGACACGCTCAGACGCAGCAGCGATTTGGACTGCGGCGTCGCGGGCGGCACTGCGAGATTGACATAGACACCGGCATCCATCAGCCGGTTCCACTCGGCCACCGCAACCTGTTCGTCCGGGCGCGGGATCGCGATGATCGGCGCGGCCGGCGAGATCGGCTCAAACCCTGCCTCGGTCAACCCGTCGTAAAGCTGATGCACCCGGTCCCACAGCGCCTGCCCCAATTGCGGCTCTCCGGCGATCTTGGCGAGGGCCGCCTGCGCTGCCGCCACGTTCGAGGGCGAGCCGGAGGCGGTAAAGAGATAGGGGCGGCTGACCATGCGGATCAGTTCCAGTTCGACATGGCGCGACACGCAGAAGCCGCCGATCGAGGCGAAGCTCTTGGAGAAGGTGCCGGAGATGAAATCGACCTTGTCGGCGACGCCCTGCGCCTGCGCCACGCCGCGCCCGCGCTCGCCGTAGCAGCCGACCGAATGGGCCTCGTCGACGAAGAGCATCGCGCCGTGGGCGTGGGCCACCTCGACGAATTCGGCCACCGGGGCCACATCGCCGAACATTGAATAAAGCCCCTCGATCACCACCAGACGCCCGCCCTCCTTGGGCAGGCGCGACAGACGCTTGTCGAGATCGGCCGGGCTGTTATGGCGGAAGCGGATGGTATCGGCATCGCTGAGCCGGGCCGCATCATAGATGCAGGCATGACTGTCGGCATCGAGCAGCAGGTGATCGCCACGCCCGGCAAGCGCGCTGATCGAGGCGAGATTGGCCTGATAGCCCGTCGTGCAGACAATCGCCGAGGCGACATCGAAATACTCCTTGAGCTTTTCCTCAAGGTCGAGATGCGCGGCGTAGGAGCCGTTGGCGAGCCGACTGCCCGTGGTCGCGGTGCCCTGCGCGTCGATCGCCGCCTTGGCGGCCTCCATCACATCCGTGTCGAAGGTCAGGCCAAGGTAATTGTTGGTCCCGGCAAGCAAAACCTCGCGATTGCCGATCCGCGCCCGGGTCTGCGAGAGCATCTCGTCCATCTGCAAGCCAAACGGCAGCCGCCCGGAGACGCGCAGCGTGTCGACGCGCTCGGACAGTTTCTGGAACTTGCCGAAAATGCTGGTTTTCATGTCATCACTGTCAAACATCGGTGATACGCTCGATTGCTTCAATCAGGGATTGGACGGTATCGATAGCAGATGCCTCCTCTATCGGGAAGCTGATATCATAGACTTCCTCGATCTCCATCACCAGATCGAACATCTCGACCGAGTCGATGGCAAGATCGGCGGCGATCTGCGTATCGGGCGTGATTTCCGTATCTGCCTTGGCATGCGTCTTGAGAATAGCGCAAACCTTGTCGAACATGGCTTGGTTATTGGCTTGCATTTCAGGCTCCAGTCTGTCGCGGGCAGGCATCACTCTTGCGCCTTCCCTAGTCTCAGAAACGGGGCGAGGCAACGCCCCATCGTCTCGTCAATCGGTGTCGTTGCGGCAATCGGCGTGTCCCCGATCCAGTCGCCCGCGCACATCTCGCGGACCTTGCCCGACGAGAACACCTGCGAGCGTCCGCTCACCCGCGCCACCAGATCCGCGCCGTGCCCCAGCAGCACGGCGGCGGCGCGTGGCAGGACCACTTCGCGCACCCGGCGGCCGGTTACCCGTTCGGCACTCGCCGCAAGATCGCCCCAGCCAAGCGCCGCGTGGCCATAGGGGGCGCAGTCCTGACGCTGCCCGCGCTCCGGCATGTCGGCCGCGAGATCGAGCAGCAACGCGGCGAGATCCTCCACGTCGATCACGGAGAACCGGGCGCTGCGCGTATTTCCGCCGATCACCGGCATCCAGCCCCGCGCCAGCATCCCGAACAGCGGTGCTGTGGCCGCGTCCCCCGGCCCGACCACCGCCGGAGCCCGCAAGATCGTCACCGCCGTATCCCCCGATTCGGCCAGCAACCGGGCCTCTCCGGAGGCTTTCGAGGCGGCGTAATCCGACACCTCCGGCCGCGTGGCGGCCAGCGAGGAGAGCAGGATCACATGCCGGGCCCCGGCCTCGCGCGCGGCCCGCGTCACGGCTGCCGTGCCGTCCGCATTGACCCGGTGAAACGCGTCCCGTGTCAGGGCATTGGTCGCACCCGCGCAATGCAGAACCACCTCCGCGCCGTCCATCAGGGCCGCGAGCGCGTCGGGATCATCCAGCCCGCCCGCCACCCAGTCGAGCCCCGGTTGAGGCGCAAGCGCCCGGCCCGGTCTGGCCCGCGCAAGCGCCCGGACAGACCGCCCGGCCCCGTCGAGCCGCGCCAGAAGGCTGCGACCGACAAAGCCGGTCGCGCCCGTCAGTGCAAGTCTGGGATAAGGCGCGCTAACGGTGACCTGCCGCTCAGGCACCGCGTGCCGGAGCCGCTGCGGTCACTCGCTCGTCCGCAGGCGTGGCGGGGGCGTAATCGCCCGCCAGATAGCGCGCCCGCGCGGCGGCCCGGCTCAGCTTGCCGGAGCTTGTCATCGGCAGGGAGCGCACGCCGACCAGCTCCACCGAGACAGGGGCCCCGGTCGTGGCCCGTGTCGCCGCCGAGATGTCGCGGATCAGCTGCGCGCGCACGGTCTCGTCACGCGACCAGCATTCCGCCAGCAGGATGATGCGCGACCCGCCGTCGGTATCGCCGACCTCGAAGGCCCCCGCGCCCGAGATGTTCTTGCCGCCGGTATTCTGCGCAACCCATTCGATATCCTGCGGCCAGATGTTGCGGCCGTTCCACAGGATCAGATCCTTGGAGCGCCCGGTGATCACCACCTCGCCCTCGAGCCAGTAGCCCAGATCGCCCGTCTCCATCCATCCGTCCGCATCGGTGAGCGGCTGCAAAGGCTCACCGGCGCGGAAATAGCCGTCGGCGATGCTGGGGCTCTTGATCATGATGCGGCCGATATCGCGGCCTCGGGTTTCGCGCCCGTCGGTGTCGACGATACGCATCTCGAACGAGGGCAGCGGCCGCCCACAGGAGATGAAGCAGCGCGACTGTCCGGAGTGCGTCTGCGCCGTGGCCGGCACCGCACGGCCCGAGGTCTGCATCCGCCCGGTGTCCACCAGATCTCGTTTCATGCCGGTATCGAGCGGGGCGAAGGCCACCCCGAGCGTCGCCTCGGCAAGGCCATAGCTCGGCACGAAGGCACGCCCGTCAAAGCCGCTTGGACCGAAGATATCGGTGAAGCTGACCAGCGCATCCTCGCGCACCATGTCGCCGCCGATGCCCGCGACGCGCAGTGAGCTGAGGTCGAGCGTCTCGCCGCGATAGCGGCGCGCGCACAGATCGTAGCCGAAGCTCGGGCTGTAGACGATCGTGCCCCGGTTCTCGCTCACCAGCTTGAGCCACGAGATCGGACGCCGCGCGAACGAGGTGGGCGAGATGTAATCGACCGAGGTCTGGTTGTAGAGCGGCACCATGAAGAAGCCGACCAGCCCCATGTCGTGATAAAGCGGCAGCCAGGACACGCAGCGATCCTCGGCGGTCATGTGCAGCGCCTCGTTGATGATCGCGTGGCAATTCGCCGACACGCTCTTCTGCGTCGCGTAGATGCCCTTGGGCGCGCTGGTGCTGCCCGAGGAGAACTGGATATAGGCCGGATCGTCCTTGCCATGCGGGACCGGCACGACACCGGTTTCGGGCAGGTCGCGCCCACAGATCGCGATCAGCGGGATATCGATCTCGTCCAGCGCGGCGCGCAGCACCTCGGCCACCTCGTCGGTGGCCATGACGGCGGCAAGATCGGCGGTCTGCGCGGTGCGCGACATTTGCCATTCATAGACCTCGCGGCGCCCGAAGGCCGCCTGCACGGTCAGCGGCGCGGGCACGAGCCCGGCATATTGACAGGCCATGAAGGCGACCATGAATTCCGGCGTCGTTTCGGCAATGAGTCCGATCCGTGCGTGGCGCGGATAGATCGCAGCAAGCCGACCGGCAAGGTCAATCGCCCGCGACCGCAACACGGCATAGGGCAGCGTCTCGATCAGGGTGGCGTCCGTCCCGTAGAAATTTAGACCGCACGCACCGAGAGCTGCATGATCAAGTGCTTCGGTCAGGGAAGCGAAATCCCCCGGTCGATGGGTCACACCGCTGTCGGTCGTGCTGGGTTGCATTGTCGATCACCTTTGCTGCTGCTCTCATGCTGCCGCTCTCACCGGCTACAGGTCTAATGCCCGCCGCCTCGCGCATGTTCCGATCAGATGCCACAATCCTGATCGCGTTTCCACATAACATTTCTGTTACACAAATGCTTCAAGTGCGTGAGCTAAAAGGCAAAATTGCGCTGCGCCGAGCATCTTCCGACGCGTCCGACAGGGCCGGGCAGACCACGTTCAACACAGTCAGCGCCCCCGCAGGGAAACGTGCGCCGCCTGCACAGATGACCCAAATAGCAACCATAACAACGACTTAATGGCGACAGAAAAAGACATGTTTGACATGTACAATTTGCGCCCGGACGAACCGGTGCCTGCTGCATGATCCGGCCTTGACCTCAGATCCCGGCCAGAATGCAGGCTTGCACGACAGGTCGCGTCGAGCGGCAAATGTTACGCTTTGTAGCACTTTGTGTCCTGTGGTATTCCCAGATCACGCTGCAACGCAGCATGATCCGCTTCGACGGAGTCGGACGCGGCCCGCCCTGCGGGCAGGCCGCCGGGCTCAGTGCAGGGTGAATTCGCCGGTCACGTTGCGCCACTCGCCCGGCGCGATCAGCTTGCGATGGGTAAAGCGCACCGAATGCAGCGGCCCCTCGATCTCGCGCTGCCAGAATTCGATGAACTCGAACAGCTTCGGGTGATCGGGGGCAAGGTCGTACTCCTGCCAGAGATAACTGTTAAGCACGCTTTGATAGTCGGGCATCCGGTAAAAGAATTCCGCCGTGGTCAGCCCATAGCCCTTGAGCATCAGTTCGGTTTCAGAGGTCTCCATATGTCGCTCCTGTTACTGCCTGTCCTCCGATGATGCCCGAAAGAAATTACTTTTCAATAAAAACAGTATGTTGGCACTCTGCACCTGTGGCTGACAAATGCCACCCCGCTGCGCCATTGCACCCCATATCATGGCTCTGATATAGTCACCCCAACAAAATATAGCGCAAGAGCACAGGACGGTAAAAAACGTGAGCGATACGCCTCAACCCCCTGAAAACACGGATGATTTACCTCCCGCATATGACGGGCCCACGGTTTCCATCACCCACGAGATGAAGACCTCCTATCTCGATTACGCGATGAGCGTGATCGTCAGCCGCGCGATCCCCGATCTGCGCGACGGCCTGAAACCTGTGCACCGGCGCATCCTTTATGCCATGCATGAGGGCGGCAATACCCACGACAAGCCCTATCGCAAATCGGCGCGTGCCGTGGGCGATGTGATGGGCAAGTATCACCCGCATGGCGACAGCGCGATCTATGATGCGCTGGTGCGCATGGCGCAGGATTTCTCGATGTCCCTGCCGCTGCTGGACGGTCAGGGCAATTTCGGCTCGATGGACGGCGATAACGCGGCGGCGATGCGCTATACCGAAGTACGCATGGACAAGCCTGCGTCCTTCCTTCTGGCCGATATCGAGAAAGAGACGGTCGATTTTCAGGACAATTACGACGGCAAGGATCGCGAACCCACCGTCCTGCCCGCGCGTTTTCCGAACATGCTGGTCAATGGCGCGGGCGGTATCGCCGTCGGCATGGCCACAAACATTCCCCCGCACAATCTGGGCGAGGTGATCGACGCCACGCTGGCTCTGATCGACGACCCGGATCTGGGCAGCGAGGACCTGATCCAATACGTCCCCGGCCCCGATTTCCCCACCGGCGGGCTGATGCTGGGCCGCTCCGGCGCGCGCAAGGCCTATCTGGAGGGGCGCGGCAGCGTCATCATCCGTGCCAAGACCAGGGTGGAGGAACTGCGCAAGGACCGCTACGCCATCGTCATCGACGAGATCCCCTATCAGGTTAACAAGGCGACGATGATCGAGCGCATCGCCGAGGCCGCGCGCGACCGCCGCATCGAGGGCATTGCCCATGTCCAGGACGAGAGCGACCGCAACGGCGTGCGCGTGGTGGTCGAGCTCAAGCGCGACGCGACCCCCGACGTGGTGCTCAACCAATTGTTCCGCTTCACGCCGATGCAGACCTCGTTCGGCTGCAACATGCTGGCCCTCAACGGCGGCAAGCCCGAGCAACTGACCCTGCACCGCTTCCTGTCGCTGTTCATCCTGTTCCGCGAAGAGGTGGTCGCGCGGCGCACCGCCTTTGATCTGCGCAAGGCGCGCGAACGCGCGCATGTGCTCTGCGGTCTCGCCGTCGCCGTCTCGAATGTCGACGAGGTGGTGGCGACCATCCGCGCCTCCGCCGACGCCGCCGAGGCACGGCAGAAACTGATGGAGCGGCGCTGGCCTGCGGGCGACATCCTCGAATATATCGCGCTGATCGACGACCCTACCCATCGCGCCAACGAGGACGGAACCTATAACCTCTCCGAGACCCAGGCCCGCGCCATTCTCGACCTGCGCCTGCAGCGCCTGACCCAACTCGGTGTCAAGGAAGTCACCGACGAGCTGCAGGACCTCGCGGGCAGGATCAAGGAGTATCTCGCCATCCTCGCCAGCCGCGAGCGGATCATGCAGATCATCTCGGACGAGCTGCGCGAGGTGCGCGAGCAATTCGCCGTGCCGCGCCGCACCGAGATCGTCGACTGGTCCGGCGACATGGAGGACGAAGACCTCATCGAGCGCGAGGAGATGGTCGTCACCGTCACCCAGGGCGGCTATATCAAGCGCACCGCGCTCGCGGATTTCCGCGCCCAGAAACGCGGCGGCAAGGGCCTTTCCAGCATGGCCACCAAGGATGAGGACGTGGTGACCACGCTCTTTGTCGCCAACACCCACACGCAGCTTTTGTTCTTCACCACCGAGGGCATGGTCTACAAGCTCAAGACATGGCGCCTGCCGCTTGGCGGCCGCACCTCCAAGGGCAAGGCAATCGTCAATATCCTGCCCATCCCCACGGGCGTCTCCATCGCCGCGATCATGCCGGTGGACCGCGCCGAGGAAGACTGGGACGACCTGCAGATCGTGTTTGCCACCTCGGCGGGCGACGTGCGCCGCAACGCGCTGTCGGATTTCACCAACGTCAAGCGCAACGGCAAGATCGCGATGGACCTGCCCGAGGGCGTGGAACTGGTGAACGCGCGGATCTGCTCGGAAGAGGATGACGTGATGCTGGTCACCGACTCGGGCCGTGCGATCCGTTTCCCGGTCACCGATGTGCGCGTCTTCAAGGGCCGCAAATCCACCGGCGTGCGCGGCATTCGCCTGCAAAACAGCGACCGCGTCGTGTCGATGTCGGTGATCGGCCATTTCGAGGCCACGGCAGACGAACGCGCCGCGTACCTCAAGATGCGTCGCGCCGCCGCCGGGGCGCCCGATGACGACGGGACAGAGGATGAAGGCAACGCCGATGCCGCACTGAGCGTCGAGCGGTTCGAAGAGATGCAGGCCGCCGAGAACCTGATCCTGACAATCACCGCCAATGGTTCGGGCAAGCTGTCGTCGAGCCATGACTACCCGGTACGCGGGCGCGGTGGCATGGGGGTCGCCGCCATCGACCGCGCGATGCGCGGCGGGCCGCTCGTGGCGTCCTTCCCGGTGACGCTGGAGGATCAGATCATGCTCGCCACGTCACGCGGGCAATCGATCCGCGTGCCGGTCATGGGCATTTCCTTCCGCTCGCGCAGCGCGGGCGGGGTCAAGGTGTTCAACACCGGCAAGGGCGAAGAGGTGGTCTCGGTCGCATGGATCGCCGAACAGGCCGAGGACGAGACCGTCGAGGACTGACCCGTTTCGTCAGATATCCGTCACCGAAAATCAACGTCCGTCGCCGAAAGCGACGGACGTTTCGATTCGCGAGAGCTTACTGCGTCAGGTTATTGGCCGTCGCGGTAAAGCCGACCACGGTGCCGAGCAGACCGAGGATGGTCTGGACCCGCGTCACAGGCGATTCGGTCGCAAGCAGCGTATCGCCCGGATTGATCTCGAACTTGCGCGCGGCGAACAGACCGTCGGCGGTTGTGAAATCCAGCGTGAACACGACCTGCTCCATATGCGGCCCGGCGGCGAAAGGCTCGCGCAGCTCTTGCGTGTAATCGCGCAACACCAAAAGCCCCTTGGGATTGGCCCGCGAGGCCAGCAAGCCGCCCATCTGCGACACGGCCTGCATCGCCGTGATCGACTCCTCCTCGAAATAGATCACGCTCTGCTGACCGGCCGCGCCCAGCGCGTTGAAATTGCGATCATCCTCGACCACCGCAATGCGATCGCCACCGCGCAGCAGAATGTCGCGCTGCGGATCGTTCAGAAGGTCCTCTGCCCGGGTCTCGTAGCGTCTGCCGTCCCGTTGCAGGACGATCAGCGGATGGCGCAGGGCCGGGCTGATGCCGCCGGCCTCGGAAATCACGCTGAGAATCGTGGTGTTGCGCGATTCGAGCATGTACCGCCCCGGCAGCCCCACCCCCGAGGCCATGTCGACCGCGTTGTTGCGGCCCTGCTCCACCGAAAGCTGCACTTGCGCTGTGGGCGCGATATCCGACAGCGACTCTTGCAGTTTCGTTCGTGCCGCATCGGCGGTCAGGCCACGCACCGCCACCTCACCGACATAAGGCATGAAGATCGTGCCGGATGCGCTCACCGGGATCGGCGGTACCGTGGTCATGCGGCTGTCCGACGAGGCCAGAAGCGAGTTTTCCTGGGTGTCCCAGACCACCATCTGAAGCGTGTCACCGGTCTGGATCAGCGCCGAATCCGGACCGCGCGACGCCGAGAGCCAATTGTATCGCCCGCTCCAGCCGGTTGCAGGCCACTCAGACAGCATCGAGACGTTGCTGCGCGTGACCGGGACGACCTGCAGGCTCGGGTTCTGACCGCTGCCCTCGCTCACCACGCTCGATTGCAGGGCCGCACCACTGGGAAGCGAGCAGGCGGCGAGAGACAGGGCACAGGCTGCGAGCACAAGCGCGCGGAGTTTCAACAGCAAAGCGTAATCCCTCGATCCCAAAAGCCGATTGTCGTTCACTACCGGGTTACTACCCTGTCTGGCCCATGATAGACAATTGCAAAATCAGGAACGCGCCACAACCCGGAGGCCGCATGCCAGATCCCGGCTCTCGGTGCCTTGTGACAGGCGCAAACGGACGCCTTGGCCGGATGCTGCGACGCGCCTGGCCAACTGACCCGTCATGCAGGCCGATCTGGCTGTCCCGCCACGCGCCCGCCGACCTGTGCTGGTCGCCCGAGACCCCGCTGCCCGATGTCCCGCATTGCGGCACCGTGATCGCGCTCTGGGGGCAGACATCCGGCGACCGGCAAACCCTCGCGCAGAACGTGGCGCTGGTGGCGCAGGGTCAGCGGCTGGCCGATGCCTGCGGGGCGCGGCGGCTGATTCATATCTCGAGCGCCGCGATCTATGGCCCGGGCCGCGCGATGGATGAGACACACGCCCCTGCCCCGGTCAACGCCTATGGGTCGTCCAAGCTGGAGATGGAGCAGGCCATCGCCAACCTGCCGCCCGATGGCCTGCGCCATGTGATCCTGCGGCTGGCCAACGTGGTGGGCGCCGACAGCCTCGCGCCCGCCTTGGCCGATCCCGCGCGGGGCGTCACCCTCGACCGGTTCGCAGATGGCACCGGGCCGCGCCGCAGCTATATCGCGCCGGGCGATCTGGCGCGGGTGCTGGCCGGGCTGGCCCGCCTCCCCGAGGGCGACCTGCCCGATACCCTCAACATTGCCGCCCCCCATCCGGTGGCGATGGAGGATCTGGTCCGCGCGGCGGGGTGTGCCATCACCTGGCGCGAAGCCCCACCCGAGGCGCAGGCCGAGGTCTCGCTCGATACCGACCGGCTGGCCCGGCTGCTGCCGGCTGCGCGGCGGCATGTCACCCCCACCCAGATGATCTCCGATTGGCGCAGGGTCCGCGACCCCAGCAGCTGACCCGGCGTACCGCAGCTTTGGACATAATCCTTCACATCATGGTCCGGTCCAGTCACGCCACGGTGAAGAGCATTGCCCCAAGGGACGCGCCAACCCTATTGTACCTGTAGAACTGCGCGCGACGCGTGGCTTTTTCCTGCGGAGATGACCATGCCCGACTGGCTGACCCGCCTTCCGCGCCCCGGGCGAGGGCGTATCCTGCACACACTGATCGAGGCGGGGCTGATGCTGGTGGCCGTCTGCCTTGGCGCGCTGCTCACGGACGACGCGGCACCGCTCGCCACGCGTCTTGTCTGGGCGCTGCCGCTGCTGCTCGTTGCCGGACTCCTGGGCAACGCACTCGATCTGCACCGCGCCACACCGATCCGCCACCTGACCAGCGACATGGGCCGGATCGCCCTTGTGGCTGCGGTCGCCAGTCTCATCGGTATGGCCCTGTCGGCAATCAGCGCAGCGGGACCAACGGACGCGCTCTTCATCGTGGCGGGCATGGCCTATCTGCTGCTTTCGGGCGCGCGTCACCTCTGGCGGCGCCATGATGGGCAGACCCGGCCAACCGGCCGTGCCGTCGATCCCGCCGCGCTTCTGGGGCGCGATGCGCTGGACAACGAGTTGCCGGATGTCAGCGACATATATGCCGACCGCCGTATCCTCGTCACCGGCGCGGGCGGCTCGATCGGCTCGGAACTGTGCCGTCAACTGGTCCAATGCCACCCCAAATCCCTGATCCTGATGGATCACGGCGAACATGTGCTGTTTCAGATCGAGCGCGAATTGCGTGGCCTCGCCCCGGATCTGGAGATCATCCCGATCCTCGGTTCGGTCTGCGACGCCGCGCTCGTCAACGTGCTGATGCGCGCCAAGAAGATCGACGTGGTGCTGCACGCGGCGGCCTACAAGCATGTCCCGCTGGTGGAATCGAACGCCATCGAGGGGATGCGCAACAACGTCCTCGGCACCCGCACCGTCGCCAATGCCGCGCGCGAGGCCGGGGTCGAGCGGTTCATCCTCGTCTCCACCGACAAGGCGGTGCGCCCGACCTCGGTGATGGGCGGCTCCAAGCGCTTTGCCGAGATGATCGTGCAGGATCTTGCCACCCGCTCGGACCGGACGCGATTTTCCATGGTTCGTTTCGGCAATGTGCTGGGCTCGTCGGGCTCGGTGATCCCGGTCTTTGCCGATCAGATCGCGCAGGGCGGGCCGGTGACGCTGACCCATCCGGAGGTGACGCGCTATTTCATGACCATTCCCGAGGCGGTGCGCCTCGTGCTGCTGGCAGGCTCTTTCGCCCGCGACGGCGATGTCTTCGTGCTCGATATGGGGGAGCCGGTCGCCATTCAGGACATCGCGCGCAGGATGATCGAGGCCTCGGGCTATAGCGTGCGCGATGCTGCCAATCCGCGCGGCGATATCGAGATCGAGATCACCGGGCTGCGCCCCGGCGAGAAGCTGCACGAGGAACTGCTGATAGGTTCGGACATGCTGACCACGCCGCATCCCCGCATCCTGCGCGCACAGGAGGGGCATCTGTCGGAGATCGAGCTTGCCAAGGCGCTCAAGTCGCTCTCCGAGGCGATCGAGACCCGCGACATGGCCCTGCTGCGCTCAATCCTCGCGCAGTGGATCGAGCAGGTCGAAGAGGATGAGGCGGTCAACGACTGAAGGGGGCGAAGGTTGAAATCGGCCTGAAGCGGACCTTCGCCTCTAGCACCAATGCGCGGAATCAAGGCGCGGAACGCGCCGCAGCGCAGCGCGCGACCGCCCCGTCGCACCAAAGGTGAGCCGATAGCACCGGCACGCCTTTGGCGTGACGGGCGGGCACCGCGCGGCTCTTCCCTGAATCCGCCAACGACAGCCCCAGGCCCTCCTCCCCGCATTTGAGTCGGCTACAAGGCTTTCTCCATGAAGACCGACGACGGCGCATCGGGATATGCCCCGAACGGCCCGCAAACCGCGAATCCGTGCCGCGCATAAAGCCTATGCGCCGCATCCAGCCCCTTGCCGGTTTCCAGCCGCAGCAGGCCAAGCCCCTCGCGGCGCGCCTCCACCTCAATGCGGCTCAGGATCGCTTCGGCCACCCCGCGCCCGCGCGCGATCTCATCGACGAACATGGATTTCACCTCGCCATAGCCATCGCGCAAGGCAAGCGCGCCGGTGCCGAGGCAGGTCGTCCCCTCCATCGCGGCGAAAAACCGGATATCGGGCGCGCAGAGCGCGTCGATGTCGAGAAAGAAGTTGTCCTCGGGCGGGAACAGCGATTGCATCAGCGCGTGGCTCGCCTCGAGCAGCGCGCGCGTGCCCGGCTCCTTGGGGTCGGCGGCTGTGATGCGGAAAGGTGTATCTGTGGCGGGGGCGGGCATTCGGGGCCTCTCTGACGGGATAACCCGTACGAGATTAGCAGGCCCGTCGCAGGGAGCAAGTAGCGCCACCCCGGCGGAAATCCGCAATATCATGTGGATAACTGGCCGACCCGCCCCATATCCTGTGGTTGGTCGTTGACAGAATCGCGGCGGGCTGGTCACATTCTGCTTTGATGGAATCGCCAGACCCGAGGTGCGCGTGCAGTTTTCCAAACTCCGACTGACCGGCTTCAAGAGCTTTGTCGACCCGACCGACCTGATCATCGCCGATGGCCTGACCGGGGTGGTGGGGCCGAACGGTTGTGGCAAGTCGAACCTGCTGGAGGCGCTGCGCTGGGTGATGGGCGAGAACCGCCCGACCGCCATGCGTGGCGACGGGATGGAGGATGTGATCTTTGCCGGGGCCGCGACCCGGCCCGCCCGTAACTTCGCCGAGGTCGTCATCCATCTCGACAATTCCGACCGGCTGGCGCCTGCCGGGTTCAACGATGCCGATCATCTGGAAATCGTGCGCAGGATCACCCGCGACGTGGGTAGCGCCTACAAGGTCAACAGCAAGGATGTGCGCGCGCGCGACGTGCAGATGCTCTTTGCCGATGCCTCGACCGGCGCGCATTCGCCCGCGCTGGTGCGGCAAGGGCAGATCTCGGAGCTGATCAACGCCAAGCCGAAATCGCGCCGCCGCATCCTTGAAGAGGCGGCGGGGATTTCCGGTCTCTACCAGCGGCGGCACGAGGCGGAGTTGAAGCTGCGCGCGGCAGAGACCAATCTGACCCGCGTTGATGACGTGGTCGAGCAACTCGCCAGCCAGCTTGCGCAACTGGCGCGGCAGGCCAAGCAGGCGGCGCGCTATCGCCAGATCGGCGAGGAGTTGCGGCAGGCCGAGGGGCTGTTGCTTTATCGCCGCTGGAAAGAGGCGGATCAGGCGCGCGCGCGGGCCGAGGACGAATTGCGCGAGCGGACCACGGCGGCGGCACGCGCCGAAACGGCCGCACGCGAGGCCGCTCGCGCGCGCACAAAGGCCGATGAGGCCCTGCCCGCCCTGCGCGAGGAAGAGGCGATCGCGGGGGCGATCCTGCAACGGCTGACGGTGCAGCGCGATACGATTTCCGAGCAGGAGGCCAGCGCCCGCGACCGGATCGAGACGCTGGCGGGCCGCATCGCCCAGCTTGCCCGTGATATCGAGCGTGAAACCGGGCTGAACCACGATGCGGGCGAGACGATCAAGCGCCTCGACTGGGAGGCGGCGGAACTGGCCAAGGGGGCCGAGGGGCATGAGGCCCGGCTGGAGGAGGCGCAGGAGGAGGCGCGCGACGCCGCCCGCGTGTTGCAGCAGCGCGAAAGCGATCTGAGCCAGATGACCGAGGACATGGCGCGGCTCTCGGCGCGGCACCAATCGGCGCAGCGCCTGATCGAGGATTGCCGCAAGACGCTGGCCAAGAGCGAGGCCGAGGCCGAGCGCGCCCGCGCGGCACAGACCGGGTCGCACGAGGCGCTGCACAAGGCAGAGGCCGATCAGGCGGCGGCGGCCAAGGCCGAGGCCGAGGCGGTGGCGGCGGCAGAGGCCGCCGAGGCCGCGCTTGTTACCGCCGACGAGGCCCGCGCCGAGGCGCAGACCCGTGAGGCCGAGGCCCGTGCCGCCCGATCCGAGGCCGAGGGCGAGACGGGCGCCCTGCGCGCCGAGGTCACGGCGCTGGCGAAACTGGTCGAGCGCGACACCGCCGAGGGTGGGCAGATCATGGATCGCCTGCAGGTGCAGCAAGGCTTCGAGAAGGCGCTTGGGGCGGCGCTGGCCGACGATCTGCGCGCGCCCGAGGTCGGGGCCGATGGTCCCTCGGGCTGGACCATTCTGCCGGGATACCAGGCGCCGCAGCCCCTGCCCGAGGGGGTCACTGCGCTCAGCAATCACGTCTCGGTGCCCGAGGTTCTGGCGCGCCGCATGTCGCAGATCGGGCTCATTGATGCCGAGGACGCCGCGCGGCTACACCCGCTCTTGAAGCCCGGTCAGCGGCTGGTCAGCACCGAGGGCGATCTGTGGCGCTGGGACGGGTTCCGGGCCTGGGCTGAGGACGCGCCTTCGGCGGCGGCACTCCGCCTGCAACAACTGAACCGGTTGGAAGAGCTGAAGCAGCAACTGGAACATGCCACCGCGCGCGCTGACGGGGCGATGCGCGCGCATGAGGCGCTGCGCGAGCAACTGGCGCAGTGCACCGAAAAGGACCGCTCCGCGCGCGAGGCGCGCCGGGCAGCGGATACGGCTGTCAACGAGGCCAATCGCGCCCTGAGCCGGGCCGAGGCCGACAGCAACCTTGCCGGATCGCGGCTCGAGTCCTCGAGCCTCGCGGTAACGCGCCACGAGGAAGAGGCGATGGCGGCGCGCAAGGGGCTGGCAGAGGCCGAAAAGGGGCTCTCTGGACTGGGCGATCTGGAGGCCGCGCGCGCCGATCTCGAAGACATCAAGATGACCGTCGAGGCCGCGCGCATGACGATGATGGCGCGCCGCTCGGCGGCGGATGAATTGCGCCGCGACGGCGAACGGCGCACCCGCCGCAGTCAGGAAATCGCCAAGGAAATCAGCGGATGGCGGCACCGGCTGGAGACTGCCGAGAAACGCAGTGCCGAATTGGCAGAGCGCAAGGACGCGTCCGAGGCGGAACTGGCCGAAGCGAGTGCCACGCCCGAGATCCTCGCCGCCAAACGCGCGGAACTGGGCGAAGAGATCACCCGCAGCGAGGCGCGCCGGGCTGAGGCCGCCGACGCGCTCTCGACCGCCGAAGGGGCGGCGCGGCAGGCCGGGCTCAATGAGCGCGAGGCCGAGCGGCAGGCATCAGAGGCGCGCGAAGCCCGCGCCCGCGCCGAGGCGCGCGTCGATGCCGCGCGCGAGACCCGCGATCTGGCCGCCGAGCGGATTGGCGAGGCCATGGACACCACGCCCGACGCCCTGCTCGAAAGCCTTGGGGCCGATCCTGACACCATGCCCGGCTCCGACGCCATCGAGGCGGATGTGAACCGTCTCAAACGGCAGCGCGACGCGCTCGGCGCGGTCAACCTGCGCGCCGAGGAGGATGCCAAGGAGGTCGAGGCCGAGCACGACACGCTGGTCACGGAAAAGGCCGATCTGGAAGAGGCGATCAAGACGCTGCGTGGCGGAATTGCCAGCCTCAACCGCGAGGGGCGCGAGCGTCTGCTGACCGCCTTCGAGCAGGTCAATTCCAATTTCACGCTGCTCTTCCGGCATCTCTTCGGCGGCGGCGAGGCCAATCTCGTGCTGGTCGAGAGCGACGACCCGCTGGAGGCGGGGCTCGAGATCATGTGCCAGCCGCCGGGCAAGAAACTGTCGACGCTGAGCCTTTTGTCGGGGGGCGAGCAGACGCTGACCGCATTGGCGCTGATCTTCGCGGTGTTCCTCGCCAATCCCGCGCCCATTTGCGTGCTCGACGAGGTCGATGCGCCGCTCGATGACGCCAATGTCACGCGGTTCTGCGACCTGTTGGATGAAATGTGCCGCCGCACCGAGACGCGGTTCCTGATCATCACCCACCACGCCGTGACGATGAGCCGGATGGACCGGCTCTTTGGCGTGACCATGGCCGAACAGGGGGTCAGCCAGCTTGTGTCGGTCGATCTCAAGAAAGCCGAAGCGATGGTCGCCTGAACCGCCCCGGCGGCGGTCAGTCCTCCAGAAGACAGGCGAAGTGATCGCGCAAGCGGTCCCATGTGGCCTGATCCGAGGCGCAGAGCAGGAACCCCTTGCTGATCGCGGTCGTGTAATCGCGCCCGTCGAGCATCCGCGCCACGCCGCCCGCCTGCTGGCAGATCAGCACACCCGCCGCGTGATCCCACGGGTTGAGCACGCCGGACAGGGTGAAATCCACCGCCCCCTGCGCCAGCAGGCGGTATTCGTGGCACGAGCAGCGCAAGGCGATGCAGCGCGACAGCGCAGGCAGCAGCGGCGCGATCCGCTCCTGCTGCGCCTGTGGCATCAGGTAGTAATGCATGTAGCCTTGCAGATCGGCCAGATCGCCGCCGCCCGAGACACGCACCGGCCGCTCGGCGCCAAGTGCCGCGACAAGACGCGCCGGGCTGGCCTCGTCGGCGATGATCCAGTCGTCGGAAACCGGATCATAAAGCAGCCCCAGCACCGGGCGGCCAAAGCGGGTGACGGCGATGATCACGCCAAAGAGCGGCAGACCATGGACGAAATTCCAGGTGCCGTCGACCGGGTCGATGATGAAAGCAAGCTCTGCCTCGGCCACCGCATCGCGCAGCTTCGGGCTCTCGGCCACGGCCTCTTCACCGACGATGAGCGCATGCGGGAACATTCGCTGCAAGCCGCGCGCCAGCATCGCCTCGGCCTGACGGTCGGCCTCGGTCACCAGATCGGTCGGCCCGGACTTGGTATCGGCCTCGGCGCGGGTAAGGGTGCGGAAGCGCGGCATGATCTCGGCCCGCGCGGCGCGGCGCACGAGATTGACCAGCGCGGTCTGCTGCGCGGGCGTCAGCGGCGGTGATAGCGGGATGGGTAGCGAATCGCTCATGGGCTCTCCTGTCGATGCGCGGATGCAGTGCCAGCCGGATTGCGCGAAATCAACGTGGCGTTTGGTGGCGGGATGATCGACCGGTTGACGCCGGCCGATCCGCCGGGGGTTTCACTCCCGGACCGCCGAGAGTATTTTTGCCAAAAAGAAGGCGCTATTCGCGGGCCCGCAGGATGCGGGCGGGGCGGGCGCGCAGCGGGCGCAGGGCAAAGGCGAGACCGGCGATGAGCGTGACCGCGATGCCGCCCGCGACGATGGCAAGCGCCGAGGTCCAGATCACCGTGAAGGGCGTCTCCATCACGAAATGACTGACCGCCCAGCCCCCGCCTATGCCCGCCGCCAGCGCCACGCCGCCTGCGGCTGTGCCCAGCAGGATGGCGCGCAGCGCGATGCTGGTCAGGATCTGCGCACGTGCTGCGCCAAGCGTCTTGAGGATCGCGGCCTCATAGGTGCGCGCGCGGGCATCCGCCGCCGCCGCCCCGATCAGCACCAGAAAACCCGTGAGCAGCGTCACCGAGGCGCCCCATGAGGTGGCCGAGACGAGGCTGGCCAAAAGGTCTGTCACCCGCATCAGCGCGTCGCGCACATTGATGGCGGTCACGTTCGGGTAGCGGTCGGTGACCTCGCGCAGGATCACCTCTTCGGCGGCCTGGCTGTCGGCATAGACCGTGGCGATGAAGGTATGCGGCGCACCGGCAAGGGCGGAGGGGTTCATCAGCATGACAAAGCCCATCCCAACGCTGGAGAAATCCACCTCGCGCAGCGAAGTGATGGGCGCGGTGATGTCGCGCCCGAGGATGTTGAGAGTGATCTCGTCGCCGAGGCCAATGCCCATTTCCGCCGCCTCTTCGGCGGCGAAGCTGAGTTGCGGCGCGCCGGTGTAGTCGCTGCCCCACCAGTCGCCTGCGGTGAGGGTGGTGCGTTCGGGCAGGGTCTCGGCATAGCTGATGGCGCGGTCGCCCTCGACCACCCAATGCCCCGGCGCGACCTCACGCGCCGGGCGGTCATTGATGCGGCTGATGATGCCGCGCAGCATCGGGGCGTGGTCGATGCGGCTGACGCTTGGGTCGGTCTCCAGCCGGTCGAGAAACCACGGCATCTGGTCCTTTTGCAGATCCACGAAGAAAAAGGACGGCGCACGCTCGGGCAGGTCCCCGGCGATGGCGCGGCGCAGATTGCCGTCGATCTGTCCGACGGCGGCCAGAACCGTCAGGCCAAGCCCGAGCGAGAGCATGACCGGGGCCGCCGTGCTGCTCGGCCCGCCGATCGCCCCAAGCGCCCAGCCAAGCGCGGGGCGGGCGCGCAGACGGGGCCGCAGGGCGCGGGCGGCGCCTTGCACGGCGACGGCGGCGAGGCTCAACGCGCAAAGCGCGCCGATGATCCCGCCCGCCGTCCAGAGGGTAAGCGTCAGATTGCCGGAAAAGAGCGCCGCCGCCACCAGCAGCAGACCGAGAAGCGCCAGCGTGGCAATGACATAGGGCGTGCCGGGCCAGCCATGACGCGCGCCCGCCGCCTCGCGGTAGAGCGCAGCCGCGCGCACCTCGCGCGCCCGGGCAAGCGGCCAGAGAGTGAAGATCAGCACGCTGAGCACGCTGTAGAGCGTCGCCTCGATCATCGGGGCGGGGTAGACGGCAAAGACCGCGGGCACCGGCAGGCGCGCGGCGATGAACGGCCCGAGCAGGACCGGCAGGCCGACGCCCAGGATGAGCCCGCCGATGATGCCAAGGATGGCCAATGCGCCGACCTGAAGGAAGTATGTCAGAAAGATCGTCTGCTGATCCGCGCCGAGGCTGCGCAGGGTGGCGATGACCTGCACCTTGCCCGCCAGATAGCTGCGCAGCGCCGCCGAGATGCCGACGCCGCCCACAGCGAGGCCCGAGAGCCCCACGAGCACGAGAAAGGCCCCGAGCCGGGTGACGAATTCAGCGACGCGGGGGCTGGCGTTGCGGGCGTCGTTCCAGCGAAAGCCGCTGCCGTCAAGCTCCTCGGTGACGCGGCGCTCCATCGCGGCTAGATCAGTACCGGGGGGCAGGGTCAGCCGGTATTTCGAGGTGAAGAGCGAGCCGGGCGACAAAAGCCCGGAGCCGTCGAGGGCGAGCCGTGCGACGATGGTGCGGGGGCCGAGGCCGAAGCCCGCGCGCGAGGGGTCGGGCTCGCGCACCAGTTCGGCCATCAGGCGAAACTCCTGCTCGCCGAGGCGAAACGTATCGCCGATCTCGATCCCGAGACGCGAGATCAGGAGCGGCTGCATCACCGCGCCGGGCAGGTCCTCCGCCCCGGTAAGCGCCGCCTCGAGCGGCATCTCGGGGGATAGTTCCACCTCTCCGACAAGGGGATAGGCACCATCGACTGCCTTGACCTGCGTCAGTTCGCGCGTGCCGTCCGGCCCGAGCGCCATGGAGCGGAAATCGGCGATCTCCGAGACGTCGAGGGCCGCGCCCTCCATCCAGTCGCGCTCGGCCTCGGTGGCGAAACGATAGGTCAGTTCGAGTTCCGCATCGCCCCCCAGAAGCGCCGCCCCCTGATCGGCGAGCCCCGCGCGCACGCTCTCGCGCAGGGTGCCGACGGCGGCGATGGCGGCCACGCCGAGGATCACGCAGGCGAGGAAGATGCGAAACCCGCGCAGGCCGCCGCGCAGCTCGCGCCGGGCGAAATTCGCCGCTGTTCTCACACTCATGCGGTGCCCTCGATGCGCCCGTCGCGCAGGCTGATGACCCGGTCGCAGCGCGTGGCAAGATCGGCATCATGGGTCACCAGAACCAGCGTCGCGCCGTGGCGGTCGCGCAGCCCGAACAGCAACTCGATGATCGTCTCGCCGGTGCTGCTATCGAGGTTGCCGGTTGGCTCATCGGCCAGGATGATCGCCGGGCGTGGTGCTGCGGCGCGGGCAAGCGCCACGCGCTGCTGTTCGCCGCCCGAAAGCTGCGAAGGGTAATGCCCGGCGCGGTCCGCGAGCCCGACGCCGGTGAGTTCCTCAAGCGCGCGGGCATCGGCATCGGGCGCGCCCGCAAGTTCAAGCGGCGTCGCGACATTTTCCAGCGCGGTCATCGTGGGGATGAGGTGAAAAGATTGAAAGACGATGCCGAAATTGTCGCGGCGCAGGCGAGCCAGTTGATCCTCGGTCAGCGCGCCAAGATCGTGATCGAGTGCGCGGACGGTGCCGCCGGTGGCGCGCTCCAGCCCGCCCATCAGCATCAGCAGCGAAGATTTGCCGGAGCCCGACGGGCCGACCAGCCCGACACTCTCGCCCCGGTGGACATCCAGCGTGATCCCGTGGAGTATCCGGACGAGACCGGTATTCCCCTCCAGTGCGAGCGAGGCATCGGAAAGGGACAGAAGAGGAGAGTTCATGCGTTTGCGCCTGATTGAAAAGGGTTTTTTGACATATGGGACCCTGCGGGGGATGGGCAAGGTCTTAGCCGTGATCGGCGCGCTTGTCAGCCCGGCAAGCGCGGCAGAACCGGTCACGGTTTTGGCATTGGGGGACAGCCTGACCCAGGGCTACGGGTTGCCCGAGGAAGACGGCTTTGTCCCGCAGATGCGGAATTGGCTGCAAGATCAGGGGGTTGAGGCCGACCTGATCAACGGTGGCGTATCCGGGGACACCACGGCGGGCGGCGCCGCGCGGGTGGGCTGGAGCCTGACGCCCGAGGTGGACGCGATGATCGTGACCCTTGGCGGCAATGATCTGTTGCGGGGCATCGACCCTGCGGTAAGTCGCGGGAACATCGAGACAATTCTACAGGTGGCCGAAGCCAGGGAGGTCGAGGTCTTGCTGGTGCTGATGGCCGCACCGGGCAATTACGGGGCCGGTTACAAGGCCGAGTTCGACGCGATTTACCCCGAGTTGTCAGAGGCTTACGACGCGATGCTGGCGCCGGATTTCTTTGCCGGGCTGGGTGAGGGCGACCCGGCGGCGTTGCAGCGCTATTTTCAGCCCGACGGCATTCATCCCAATGCCGAAGGCGTGCGGCGGATCGTCGAGGCATTGGGGCCGCATGTGGCCGAGTTGATCGCCGCCGCGCAATGAAAAAGGGCCCGCGCGGGGCCCAATTCCGTTATCACTTTCAACGCTTTAGGCGAGGGTGATGTTGGACGCTGATTCGCGGCCGTCGCGGCCGGCTTCGATGTCGAAATTCACTTTCTGGTCGTCGGCCAGACCGGTCAGACCGGCGCGCTCAACGGCGGAAATGTGGACGAACACGTCCTTGCCGCCGCCATCGGGCGCGATGAAGCCGTAGCCTTTGGTGGAATTGAACCATTTCACGGTGCCAGAAGCCATCGTTCTGATCTCCTTCGGTTTTTGCTGCCCGCAGGAGTGCGGCAGCCCGGCTCTGTCGTGCAAGATCGAGTGACTGAGCCGTAAAGGAGCAGATGGTCGATAGTGGTAACGTCGCGTCTCGAATTATGGGGTTGGAGAATTCCAAAATCAAGTCACATCAAATCCGCAGTGTTGCAACTTGTGAAAACGCGGCAGGTTTCGGCCAAGTCCGGGGGCAGCAAACCGCCCGCCCCCGAGAGACTTCTGTCTCAAAGGACAGTCACCACCGTGCCGATCGGGACGCGCTGATAGAGGTCCTGCACATGCGCGTTGATCATCCGGATGCAGCCATTCGAGACCGAGCGCCCGATCGAGGACGGCTGGTTGGTGCCGTGGATCCGGTAATAGGTGTCGACACCGTTCTGGAACAGATAAAGCGCCCGCGAGCCGAGCGGATTCTCGGGGCCGCCGGGTTGCACATAATCGTTGCCTTTGAAGCGGTCATAGGTCTGCGGCTCGCGTTCGATCATCTCATCGGTGGGCCGCCATGTCGGCCATTCCTTCTTGACGTCGATGGTGGCGGTGCCGGTGAATTCGAGCCCGGCACGGCCCACCCCCACGCCATAGCGGCGCGCACGGCCCGGTGCGGTGACGAAATAGAGGAAATGCGCCCGCGGCAGCACGATAAGCTGACCGGTCTGATAGACCGGATCAAAACGCACCTCCTGCGGCGCGAATCTCGGATCGAGTTCAAAGGCCCGTGCAAGCCCCGGCACAAGGGCGGGGGCAGCGGCGGCGAGGCCAGTGGCGAGGAAATGGCGTCGATGGATCATGGGCAAACCTCCTGTACGGGATGTCGTAATTATACCGGGATGATACAAGGGCGCAAAAATCAAAACCGGTTAACGGGCATTGCGCACAGCCAACTGTGGCCTTGCGGTCGCGTCAGATGGCGGCCCAGTCATCGAAATGCCAGGGGACGGGGCGGCGGCGCAGCAAGGTAGGGCGGGTGCGGCCTGTGATCGTCTTTTGGCGGGACATGGTGACCTCCTGATAATGCTGTTGCCCAACCGAGATGGGGGCCGACGCGGGTCTTGCCAGAGCAGATGGGCGGAACGTGAACGGATGTGACCGCGGTCGCGTGCGTGCGATCACCTCTCCTGCGTCGCTTGTGCAGCGTCAGTTGCCTCGGCCCGTCCCTCCAGCGATGCCGCCAGCAGGGTGCGCGCGTACTCGGTCTGCGGCGCTGTAAAGAGCGTCTCGGCCTCGCCCGCCTCCACGACATCGCCATCTTTCATCACCAGCACCCGGTGGCTCATGGCGCGCACCACGTGCAGGTCATGGCTGATGAAAAGATAGGCCAGCCCGTATTTCACCTGCAAATCGCGCAGCAGGTCGACGATCTGCACCTGCACGGTCATGTCGAGCGCACTTGTCGGCTCGTCCAGAACCACCAGCTTGGGCCGCAGGATCATGGCGCGGGCGATGGCGATGCGCTGCCGCTGACCGCCGGAAAACTCATGCGGATACCGGTCCATCGTGGCGGGGTTGAGACCCACCTCCTCCATCACCTCGGCAACAAGTTCGCGCTGCGGCCGCCCGCCCGGATTGCCATGCACGCCCAACCCCTCGGCGATGATCTGCGCACAGGTCATGCGCGGCGACAGGCTGCCGAACGGGTCCTGAAAGACGATCTGCATTTCGGCGCGTCGCTTACGCAATTCCCGCGTCGACCAGCCATGGACATCCTCGCCGGCAAAGCGGATCGCACCTTCCGAGGCAATGAGCCGCATGATCGCCAGCGCCAGCGTGGTCTTGCCCGACCCGGATTCGCCCACGATCCCCAGCGTCTCGCCCGCCCGCACCGTCAGCGTGGCGGCATTGACGGCCTTCACATGGCCGACGGTACGCTTGAGAAAACCCTTCTGAATGGGAAACCACACGCGCAGATCCCGTGTTTCCGCCACCACCTGCGCGCCCTCGGGCACCGGCGCGGGCACTCCCACAGCCTGCGCGCCCAGCAGTTTGCGCGTATAGTCGTGCGTCGGCGCGGCAAAGACCTCGTCGACCCTGCCCGCCTCGACGATCTCGCCATCCTTCATCACGCAGACCTTGTCGGCGATGCGTCGCACGATGCCCAGATCATGGGTGATGAAGAGCAGCCCCATCCCCTCGTCGCGCTTGAGATTGGCCAGCAGTTCCAGAATCTGCGCCTGAATGGTCACGTCGAGCGCGGTTGTCGGCTCATCCGCGATCAGGATGTCGGGCTTGTTGGCCAGCGCCATGGCGATCATCACCCGCTGCCGCTGCCCGCCCGAGAGCTGATGCGGATAGGCCCCGAGACGGCTTGCCGCATCGCGGATGCCGACCCGCTCCAGCAGTTCCACGATCCGCGCGCGCGCCGCATCGCCGGTCAACGCCTGATGCAACTCAAGGCTCTCGCGCAGCTGCTTTTCCAGCGTGTGCAGCGGGTTGAGCGAGGTCATCGGCTCTTGGAAGATAAAGCTGATATCGTTGCCGCGCACCTGCCGCAGGCGCTTGTCATCCGCGCCGATCATCTCCTGGCCCGCATAGGTGACGCTGCCCGTAACCTCCGCCGAGGCCCCCAAGAGCGACACGGTCGAGAGTGCCGTGACCGATTTGCCCGAGCCAGACTCGCCCACCAGCGCCACCGTCTCACCCCGGTCGACGCTGAACGAGACGCCCTTGACCGCCGGGATCAATTGCCCGTCCTGCCGGAAACTCACCCGCAGATCACTGACCGTCAGCACACTCATTCAAACGTCTTTCTGGGATCGAACGCGTCGCGCACGCCCTCGAAGATGAAGACCAGCAGCGACAGCATGATGGCAAAGGCGAAAAACGCGGTGAAGGCCAGCCACGGGGCTTGCAGGTTCTGCTTGGCCTGCAACGTCAATTCCCCCAGCGAGGGCGAGGAGGACGGCAGCCCGAAGCCCAGGAAATCCAGCCCCGCCAGCAGCGAGATCGTGCCGGTGATGACAAACGGCAGCATGGTGAGCGTCGCCACCATCGCATTGGGCAGCATGTGGCGGAACATGATGGTGATGTTGCCGACGCCCAGCGCCTTGGCCGCCCGCACATATTCGAGATTGCGCGCACGCAGGAACTCTGCCCGCACCACGCCCACCAGTGCCATCCAGCCAAACAGCACGGTGATCACCACCAACAACCAGAAACTGCGCGGCAGGATCGCGAACAGGATGATGATCACGTAAAGCTGCGGGGTCGAGGCCCAGATCTCGATGATCCGCTGAAAGATGAGGTCGGTGCGCCCGCCGAAATAGCCCTGCACCGCGCCTGCCAAAACTCCGATCACCGACGACAGCAGCGTCACGATCAGGGTGAACATCACCGACAGCCGGAACCCGTAGATCACCCGCGCCAGCACGTCGCGCTTGGTGTCATCGGTGCCAAGCCAGTTCTGCTCATTGGGCGGCAGGGGCGCGGCCCCGGGCCGGTCCACGGTGGTGTCGTAGCTATAGGGAATGGGTGGCCAGATCGCCCAGCCCGTCACGATCTCTTCGCCGTCAACCACCCCATCCTCGGCATCCGCAATCACGCCTTCGGGGTCGTCGAAACAGATATCCATCCCGCCGCTCGCGATCAGGCATTGCACCTCCGGGTCGCGATAGATCGCCTCGGTCTGGAAATCGCCGCCAAAGGCGGTCTCCGGGTAGAATCTGAAAATCGGCGCGTAGAACTCGCCGCGATACTGCACGAGGATCGGTTTGTCATTGGCCACGAACTCGGCAAAGAGCGTGACGGTGAAGATCACCGAAAAGAGGATCAGCGACCAGAAGGCCCGCCCATTGCGCCGGAAATTGCGCCAGCGCCGCTGATTGAGAGGGGACAGCCGGATCACAACGCCTCTCCTTCACCGTTCCGCAAGTACTCCGGCGGAGTCGCGCCGCAGGCGCGGCGGGGGCAGCGCCCCCATATGGCGCGCGCCATCACCTCAGCCCTCCCGCTTCTCGAAATCAATCCTGGGATCGACCAGCACATACATCAGATCCGACAGGATACCGACGATCAGGCCGATCAGGCCAAACAGGAACAGCGTGCCGAACATCACCGGGTAATCGCGCCCCACCGCAGCCTCAAACCCCAGCCGCCCCAGCCCATCGAGCGAAAAGATCGTTTCGATCAGCACCGAGCCACCGAAGAACACCCCGATGAACACCGCCGGAAAGCCCGCGATCACGATCAGCATGGCGTTGCGGAACACATGGCCATAGAGCACCCGGCGCTCGCCCAGCCCCTTGGCGCGGGCGGTCATCACGTAGTGCTTCTTGATCTCGTCGAGAAAGCTGTTCTTGGTCAGCAGCGTCAGCGTCGCAAAGGCCGAAATCGTTGAGGCGATGACCGGCAGGGCGATATGCCAGAGGTAATCGGCGATTTTACCAAACAGGCTCAACTGCTCGAAATTGTCCGAGCTGAGACCGCGCAGCGGGAAGATCTGAAAGTAACTGCCCCCCGCGAACAGCACCAGCAGCATGATCGCAAACAGAAACGCCGGGATCGCATAGGCCACGATAATGAGCCCGCTGGTCCATGTATCGAACCTTGATCCGTCCTGCACCGCCTTGCGGATGCCCAGGGGGATCGACACCAGATAGGCGATGACAGTCGACCACAGGCCAAGTGTGATCGAGACCGGCATCTTCTCCAGCACCAGATCCAGCACGTCGATCTTGCGGAAATAGCTCTCGCCGAAATCGAAGCGCATGTAGTTCCACATCATGTTGACGAACCGCTCCAACGGCGGCTTGTCGAGGCCGAATTGCTCTTCCAACTCGGCAATCAATTCCGGCGGCAAGCCGCGCGCGCCAACATATTGCTCGTTACCGCCTGCACCACCGCCCATGTCCTGCCCGGCGTCAGAGCCGGAGCCCGAGAAACTCTCGAAGACATTGCCCTGCCCCTGCATGTTGGCGATCATCTGCTCGACCGGACCGCCCGGCACGAATTGCACCAGCGCAAAGTTGATCACCATGATGCCAAAGAGCGTCGGCACGATCAGCAACAGCCGCCGCAGGATATAGGCCCCCATCTCAGTGGATCTCCCAGATCAAAGCGCGCCCGCGTCTTTCAGCGCCTGCGCCTTCTCTTCGTCATACCACCAGAAATCCAGCACGCCGGTCGCATAGGCGGGCAACGGCTCGGGATAGTCGTACATGTCCCAATAGGCGACCCAGCTCTTGTCGAGATACCATGTCGGGATCATGAAGAACTCGTAGCGCAGCGCCCGGTCGAGCGCGGTCAATGCGACGTCCTGCTCTTCCTTGCTGCCCGACTCGAGCGCGCGGTCGATGATCGCATCGACCATCGGGCTCGCCAGCCCCGCCGGGTTGAACAGGCTGAACTCGGCTTCCTTGCTGCCATAGCGCTGATGCAGGCCGGTGCCCGCCTCCAGAAAGGCGATGTAGCTGTCAAAGATCAGGTCATAGTCGCGGTCGCGCTCGCGGGCAGTGTACTGCGCCGCGTCGATCTTGTCGAAGCGCGCGTCGATGCCCATCAGTTGCAGGTTCGACACAAAGCTTTCGACCACCGCCGACATGGTGGCAGAGCCTGAGGCCGAAATCGGGATCTCGATGCTCAGCAATTCGCCATCCGCATTGCGCCGCTTGCCGTCGTCACTCACGGGCCAGCCCGCCTCGTCCAGCAGTTTCATCGCCCGGCGCAGGTTGCGCCGGTCGTTGAGCCGGTCACCATCAGAGGAATGCGCCATCACCGCAGGCTCGGTCAGCATCTCTTGCGGCACCAGATCACCAAGCGATTGCAACAACTCCAGTTCCGCCCCCTCCGGCACGCCCTCGGCCTGCAAGGGCGTGTCCTGCACGAAGGAATGGCGCTGCTTGAAGAGGCCGTATTGCAGCGATTGGTTGGTCCATTCGAAATTGAAGCCGAGTGCAATCGCCTGCCGCACCCGCTTGTCCTGCAACACCTCGCGCCCGAGGTTGAAGACAAAGCCCGAAGGCGTCGGCGGCAGCCCGTCGGGCAACTCCTCTTTCACCACATATCCCTTATTAGCCGCCGGAAAGTCATAGCCCGTCGCCCATGTCTTCGAATTGCCCTCGGGGCGGAAGGTGTAAATCCCCGCCTTGAACGCCTCGAAGGCGGCATTGTCATCGGCGAAATACTCGATCCGGATGCGGTCGAAATTGTGCCGCCCCTTGTTGATCGGCAGGTGCCAGCCCCAGTAATCGGGGTTGCGCTCATAGACGATATTGCGGTTCACCTCCGAGCTTTTGACCTGATACGGACCAGAGCCCGGGGCCGCCTCCAGCCGCGGCTCATCGAGCCGCGCGTCGTTTTCCTCATACCACTTGCGCGGAAACACCGGCGTGCCACCGACCTGATCAATCAGCGAGCGGCGCGAGATGCCCTCGGCAAAGGTGAACTTTACCCGGTGATCATCCAGCGCCTCGGCGCTCAACACCCGCCGCTTGACCGCCTCGGCATACGAGCGCAGCCCCTGTTCCAGAAAGAGGTTATGCGAGAACACCACGTCATGCGCGGTGACCGGCGTGCCATCGGCAAACCGCGCCTCGGGGCGCATATGGAAAATCACCCAGGTCTTGCCCTCGTCATATTCGAGGCGTTCGGCCAACAGCCCGTAACTTTCGTTATAACGATCCCCCGGCAGCGGCTCTCCGGTCGCCTCGGACCCACCGAGCAAGCTCTCATAGACCATCCACGACAGCCGCCCGGCGCGCCCCTTGCGCGAATAGGGGTTCATCGAATCGAAGGTGCCGGGGGCATAGAGCGAGATTTCACCGCCCTTGGGCGCGTCCGGGTTCACGTAATCGAAATGCTCGTAATCGGCGGGATATTTCAGATCGCCGAAGAACGAATAGCCATGCGAGGTGATGACCTTTTCATGCTCATCCGCAATGGCCGCCTGCGCCATGAGCGCCGCGATGCACAGCCCCGTGAGCAGGACCACGCCGCGCCAGATCGCGAAAATGTCGAAACTCGGGGCCTTGGCCGGGGGGTGCTGTCCGGTCATGTCATCCTCCTGCTGTCGCAGCTATTCTGTATCTGGCGCTTGATCCGTCCCCGGCAAGCTAAGGAGGGGGGGCAGCTTGTTCAAGCGCCGATAGCCGTGGCCCATGAAAAAGGCCGCCACCCGTCCGGGCAGCGGCCATGATCGTGACAGGATACGGGGCTCAGTTGCCGATGGTCTGGAGATAGGCCATCAGGTCGGCGCGGTCCTGCTCGTCCTTGAGACCGGCAAAGCCCATCCGGTTGCCCGGTGCGAATTCGCGCGGGTTTGCGATCCAGGCGCTGAGTTGGTCGAGCGTCCATGCCCCGTCGATGCCCTTGAGCGCGTCGGAATAGTTGAACCCCTCAACCCCGGCGATGTCGCGGCCCACGACACCATAGAGATGCGGCCCGACCCCGTTCGCGCCATCCTCAAGCTTGTGGCAGGCCTGGCAACGGCGGAAGAGTTTCTCGCCCTGGCCCGCATCGGCGGAGGCAACCATGGCGGCGAATTCTGACCCGCCTGCATCCGCGCTTTGGGTCTCCTCGGTGGCGGCCTCTTCAGCCGGCGCTTCCTCGGCAGCTGTTTCCTCTGCAGGGGCTTCCTCGGTCGCCGCGTCCTCTGCCGGAGCTTCCTCTGCGGGCGCTTCCTCTGCAGGCGCTTCCTCTGCGGGGGCTTCCTCGGTCGCCGGTTCCTCAGTGGAGGCTTCCTCGGTGCCGGCCTCTTCAGCCGGGGCCTCTTCAGCAGACGTTTGCTCTGCCGCAGCGTCCTCTGCGGGGGCTTCGGCGGAGGCTTCGATAGCTATATCGGTCTCACCATCTGACTGGTCGAGATAGGCGATCACGTCGGCGCGATCCGCGGACTTGCCCAGACCGGCAAAGCCCATGCTGGTGCCCGGCGCGTAGCCTGCCGGATTTTCGAGAAAGGCATAGAGGTTCTCGGCGGTCCAGACATCCGCCGCCTCGCTCAGCGCGCCGGAATAGCTGAACCCGTCGACAGACCCGACATCGCGGCCGACCACGTCATAGAGATGCGGGCCAACCCCGTTCGCGCCGTCCTCGACCTGGTGGCAGGCCTTGCACTTGTTGAACACGCGCTCGCCCTTGGAGGCATCTGCCGAGGCAAAGATCGCGGCCATGTCAGGCGCTTCGTCGGCGACCTCTTCTTCGGCCGCGTCTCCGCCGGTGTCGATCACGTAGCCCTGCGCGTGATCCTCACCGTGCCCGCCGCCCATGGAATAGATCGACTCGGCCGCCCAGTTACCCAACAGGAAAATGAGCAGGGCCCCGCAAAACGCCCCGGCGGTCTTGGTCAGTGTCATTGTGTCGAACATTGGCTCGCTTCCGTTTGCTCTGTCGCTTGGGCGCGTATCTATCCGCTTCCCCTACCGCCGCGCAAGGTGTAGTTTCCGCGACCAAACGCCCTTCCGGGCCGAAATTACGGAAAAACCGCATGACAAACCGCATCGCCTTTCAGGGAGAGCCGGGCGCCTATTCGCATCAGGCCTGCGTCGAGACATATCCGGGGATGGAGCCGCTGCCCTGCCGCACCTTCGAGGACGCGATCGCGGCGGTGCGCGAGGGACGCGCGGATCTGGCCATGCTGCCGGTCGAAAACTCGACCTTCGGCCGGGTCGCCGACATCCACCACCTGCTGCCCGAATCGGGGCTGCATATCGTGGGTGAGGCCTTTGTGCGGGTGCATATCAACCTGCTTGCCCTGCCCGGCGTGCGTCTCGACCAGATCGAAGAGGCGATGAGCCACACCATGCTTCTGGGCCAGTGCCGCGCCTTTCTGGAGCGCCACGGCATCCACCGCGTGACCGGCGCCGACACCGCCGGATCGGCCCGCCACGTGGCCGAAGAGGGCCGCCCGGAACTGGCAGCACTCGCCAGCGAACTGGCAGGCGATATCTACGGCCTCGAGGTCGTCGCCCGGCATATCGAGGACGAGGGCACCAACACCACCCGCTTTCTGGTGATGGCGCGCGAGCCCGATTTTGCAGAGCGCGGCGAGAACGGGATGATGACGACGCTGGTGTTTCGCCTGCGCTCGATCCCGGCAGGGCTCTACAAGGCGCTTGGCGGCTTTGCCACCAATGGCGTCAACATGACCAAGCTGGAAAGCTACATGATCGGCGGCAATTTCAACGTCGTGCAGTTCTACGCCGATATCGAGGGCCATCCGGACGATCCCGCTGTCGCACGCGCGCTCGATGAGCTGGATTACTTCACCTCGGACATCACCATTCTCGGGGTCTATCCTGCCGATCCGCGACGCCACGAGGAAAACTGACGCCAAAAAGACGAAGCCCGGCACGGGGCCGGGCTTCGCAGGTGTCTCGCGCTCGCCTCACACCAGATGTGACGCCCGACAGCGGACAAAGTAGATGATCCCGCCCAGAATGGCCCCGATCACCCAGGCATAGCCCGCAAGCTGGCTCAACGCAGGCACCCAGACCGTCGCCACCGAAAACACCGCCGCGATCCCGAAAGCCAGCAGCGCATTGCGGTTCCAGCCGCCGCTATAGTGATAGGTGCCGCCCTCCATGTCATAAAGATCATCGCGCTTCAGCGCCTCCTTGCGCAGCAGGTAGTAATCCACGATCATGATCCCGTAGATCGGGGCCAGCGTCGCGCCCAGCGTGTTGACGAAGCCGCTGATCCCGAATTCGCTGATGAAGCTGGTCCAGAACCCGCCGATCACGAGGGCAAAGACCGAGGTGATCAGCCCCGCCTTGCGGAACCCGATCTTGGAGGGCGCAAGGCTGGCGATGCCGTTCACCGCCGGGATGAAATTGGCCACAAGGTTGATGCCCACCGTGGCCGCGAAAAAGGTGATCGCCGCGATGACACCCAGAAGCACACTGTCGGTGCGCCCCACGATCTCGGTCGGGTTGATGATCGCCTCGCCATAGACCACCGCCGCGCCCGCCGTGGTCAGCAATGCCAGCGCCGAAAACAGGATCATGTTGAACGGCAGCCCCACGAGGTTGCCCACGACCATCGCGCGCTTGTCCCGTGCGTAGCGCGAGAAATCGCTGAAATTGATCATCACGGCGGCGAAATAGGCCACCATCGTACCGATGATCGCGATAAACCCGTTGAACTCCGTGGCCCAGGTCGCGTCCGGATTGGCAAAGATCGTCTGCGCCTGCGACAAAAGCTGGCCATCGGATTTCACCCACAGCACGGCCAGAAGGCCGATCATCACCAGATAGACGAAGGGCCCGGCGATGTTGAGAAAGGTCTCGACCCAACCCATGCCGCGCCAGAAGATCACGATGTGAAACGCCCAGACCAGCACGAACGAGAGCCAGTCGATGCCGGTCAGCCCCAGAACCTCTGTCCCGCCGGTGATGCCGGTCACCGACCGGATCAGCAGCGCCAGCGCGGTCGAGGCGAAATAGACCTGCACCCCGTACCAGAACACCGCCACCGTAGAGCGCAGCACCGCCGGCAGCATCGCCCCCGCCGTGCCCATGCTGGCACGCGCGAAGACCGGATAGGGAATGCCGTATTTCTCGCCCGCCGCCCCCGAAAGGTTCACCAGGAACATCACGAACAGCCCCGCACAGATCAGCGCGGCAAACGCCGTCCAGCCGCTCACCCCATAGGAAATGAACAGCGAGGCGACCAATGAGTAGCCAAAGAGCGACTGGATATCATTGGCCCAGACGTTGAAGATGGCGAACCAGCCCCAGGTCTTCTGATCGGGCGTTACCGGGTCGAGAGTGTCGTCGCCGCCCTGCGCGGCCTGTCCGTCGAGTGTCATCGTCTGCATCTCAAAACTCCCTGTTATGGCCGCGCATGGCGATGTTGCTCATCGCACGTGTTTGACTGGCGGCTGAGATCGCGCGTCTGATATTGTATCTGAAATGTTAGATGCTATGTTACCCTGTGATAATGCCCGAATTGAAAAAGGACTTTCAAGGATTGCAAGATACTCAAGTCTCCTCCGCCACGGCTGCTCCAGTTTCGAACGGCGGCGAGGGCCTGACTGATCAGGCCCATCAGGCGCTGCTGGACCGCCTGCGCGATGGCCGTCTGCCCGGCGGCAGTTTCCTGTCGATGCCGATGCTGGTCGCGGATCTCGGCCTGCCGATGGCCGCCACCCGCGAGGCCGTCAAACGCGCCGAGGCGAGCGGCCTGCTCCGCATCCTGCCCAAGCGCGGGATCACGGTGATGGATGCCGGGCCGAAGACCACCCGCGAATGCCTCGAATTGCGCGCCATGTTCGATTGCGAGGGCGCGCGGCGGATCATCGAAACCGGCGCGCCGTTTCCGCTCGCGCCGCTGCGCGCCGCGCATGAACGCCTGCGCGACGCCGCCGGTGCCGCCATCACCGCTGACCTGCCGCGCCACGCGATCACGACAGACCTGTCCCTGCACGACGCGCTCGCAGGCGGGCTTGGCTCGACGCTTGCCCGCCGCCTCTATGCCGAGAACCGCGACCGCATCGCCATCATCCAGAACAGCCGCCCCTTTCTCGCCGACCGGATCGCCTCGGCGATGCGCGAACATCTCGCGATCCTCGACGCGATGGAGGCCGGGGACAGCGCGCGAACAGAGGCCGAGATCCGCGACCACCTGCGGCACACCCTGCGCTGGTGGGGGATCTATCCCGCGTGACGCAAGCCCTCAGGCGTTGCGCTTGAACCGCTCTTCGAGATCCACGGCGTAATCCGCCACGCGCAGCCGAAACCGCTTGGTCAGATTGGCGCGCGCCAGCTTGAGCGATTGCACCATCAGCCGACCGGAAATGCTGCGCGGCTCCAGCACCAGATCGACCGAGAGGCGTGTACGCCCACGCGACAGCGCCACCAGATCGACCCGCATGCGCCCCAGAACGCCGGGCGAGCGTGCCTCCAGCCCGATGCCGTTGGGCGGGTCATATTCCACCAGTTCGATATCCATCTCGCGCTTGCGCCCGCGCAGCATGAAGCGCGCGTGCCAGCTCATCCCGACAGCCGGGGCGTCGAGCGCGTCCGTGCGCTGCACCTCGGCGCCACGCCGCAGCGCTGACCGCTCGAAAGCCTGAAAATCGGTGATTTCCCGAAAAACCGCGTCTATCGGTGCCTCGATGTCTTCCTTGCTGCTGAACTGCATGCGCTATCTACCTGCCTGCCTCGTGACGACCTGAACCTCGGGCGCAGTGTCGCCTCAATCCAGCGTATCGGCAAGCCAGTTCTGCAACAGGAAATGCGCGATCGCCCCTTTTCGGGCGGGCAGGACATCCGGGTTTTCACCGGCGAAGGCGGCCAGAACCTCCTCCCGCGTCATCCAGCGGGCATCCTCGATCTCATGCGGGTCGATGGTGATCTCATGGCTCAGCGCCTCACCGTGACAGCCAAACATCAAGGACGCCGGAAACGGCCAGGGCTGGCTTGCCAGATAGCCGACATGCCCCACCCGCACGCCCGCCTCTTCCCAGACCTCGCGGCGCACGGCGGCCTCGATCGTCTCACCCGGCTCGATAAAGCCCGCCAGCAGCGAGTACATCCCCTCGGGCCAACCGGGCGAACGCCCCATCAGCACCGAGTTACCATGTGTGATCAACATGATGACCACCGGATCGGTGCGCGGGAAATGCTGCCCGCCACAATGGTCGCAGGCGCGCTGCCACCCGGCCCGGATCATCCGGCTTTCGTTGCCGCATCGCGCGCAGAACCGATGCGTGACATGCCAGCCGAAGACCGCCTTGGCGGTGGCCGCAAGCTCTGCCTCGCGCGGGCCCAGATGCGACATCACCCGGCGCAATTCGGCAAAGGCGCTGCCCTCCGGCAGGTCGGGATGAACCTGCTCGGTCGCGTCCAGAAATGTATCGAGCTGATCGGGCGCAAGCCCCGGCGGCACCCAGGCGGAAATGTCATGCGCAAGCAGCAATTCACCGCTCTCGTCACGGCCCAGAAGGATCGGGGGAACATGATAGCGCGCCAGCACCGGATGATCGGCGGCCACATAGATCAAGCGATCCAGCGTCCCGGCGGCCAGCAGCGGCTTGCCCCGCCAGAGCACGACCGAGCGCGCCCGCCCCTCGGCCATCGCCGCCGCAATCGCCTCCGCATCGCCGCGCAACTCGTCCGCACGGTCCAGACCCGATCCCCCGAATGTCACCCGCTCTGCCCGTCGCATCCCGTTCTCCTGCCCCTGTGCCGCGCCTTACTTTCACGGCCAGGCCGGGGAAGGCAAGCCGATCTCATGCTGCGCGCCCTGTGCCAAGAGCGGGCGAACACGATAAGTTCAACCCTGGGTGTATTGAAATTTCTGCATTTAAACTCATACAGTACAACCATGGGATCTGCCTGAAGGACTGTGGCCTTGCGCGTTTCGATCCGCCCCACGCATGTTGAACAATGTAGCCGTTTCACTTTGACTAGGACCCCATCCACCCGGACCGCGCCCGACGACGCGCCGCCAACCGTGACGCTGCGCATCCTGGTGACCACAGATGTGCATGGCCATATCCTGCCCTTCGACTATTTCACCCACGCGGGCAACCGGCCCCACGGGCTCGCCCGCATCGCCACACTGGTTGAGCGCGCGCGGGCCGCAATCGGCGAGGAAAACTGCCTTCTGCTCGACAACGGCGATTTCCTGCAAGGCACCGCGCTCAGCGACATGACGGCGCAGCCCGGTCAGGGCTGGCGCGGGCCGCATCCGGTGCTGCGGACCATGAACCTGATGGGTTATGACGCCGCCACTCTCGGCAATCACGAGTTCAATTTCGGCCTCGACTGGCTCCGCGAGACACTGCGCGCGGCGCAATTCCCGCTGACCTGCGCCAATGCGGTGACGCGGATGGGCGATGACCCCACCGAAGACGAGACCCTGATGCCCCCCTACCTCTTGCTCGAGCGCGGGCTGCGCGACCGCGACGGCACGCGCCATGCGCTGCGCATCGGGCTGATCGGGCTGACCCCGCCGCAGATCACCACCTGGGATCACGCCCATCTGTCGGGCCGAGTGCAGGCGCGCGACATGGTCGAGACGGCGCGCGCCTGGATCCCGGTGATGCGCGCGCAGGGGGCCGACTTGGTGATCGCCCTCGCCCATAGCGGCATCGAGCAGGGCCCCGAGACCCCGATGATGGAAAACGCGGCCCGGGCGCTGGCGCAACTGCCGGGGATCGACGCGGTGCTGGCCGGGCATTGCCACCGCCGCTTTCCCGGCCCGGATCACGCGGGCACGCCGGGGGCCGATCTCGAACGGGCCACGCTGCACGGCACGCCGTGCCTCAATGCGGGCTTCGGCGGCTCGCATCTGGGGCAGCTCGATCTCGAACTCGCGCGGCAGGATGGCGCCTGGCGCATCGCGCGGCATCGCGCGGCGCTGATCCCGGCGCAAGACGCCCCGCCCCACAGGGACGTCACCCGGGCGCTTGCGCGGGCGCATGCCCACACGATCCGCCTGACGGATCGCGTGATCGGCGCGACCACCGCGCCGCTGCACAGCTATCTCGCGCTGCTGCGCAACGATTCGGCCACGCAACTCGTCAATGACGCGCAACGCACGGTGCTGGCCGAGGCGCTGCGCGACACCCCGCATGCCGATCTGCCGGTGCTCTCGGCCTCGGCCCCGTTCAAGACCGGCGGGCGCGGCGGGGGCGATCACTATACCGATATCCCCGCCGGGCCGCTGCGGCTGCGCAACATTGCCGATCTCTACGGCTTTCCCAACACGCTCTGCGGGCTGATCGTGACCGGCGCGGAACTGCGCGACTGGCTGGAACGCGCGGCGATCTGTTTCAACCGGATCACTGCGGGCACCGCACCGCAGCCGCTGCTCGATCCGCGCGTGCCGGGGCATGATTTCGACGTGATCGACGGGCTCAGCTACAGCATCGACCTCTCGGAACCGGCGCGCTATGACCTTCACGGAAAACTTGTCGCACCCATGGCCCGACGGATCCGCGATCTGGAGCATGCCGGGCAGCCGGTGAAGGACAGCGACCGCTTCGCCATCGCCACCAACAGCTATCGCGCCTGGGGCGGCGGGCCGTTTGCCGCGCTCGCCGCGCGCGGTCGGGTGCACCACAGCAGCCGCCCTATCAGCGATCTGATCGTCGATCATGTGGCGCGTCGCGGCACGCTGGTGCCCATGGCGCGCGACACATGGCGCTTTGCCCCCCTGCCCCGCGCCACGGTCGAGATCGAGACCGGGCCGGGCCTGCGCGCCCACGCGCCGGAAATCGCGGCGCTCGGTGCCGTCGATGCCGGAACCAACGAGCGCGGCTTTCTCCGCCTGCACCTGTCACTGGCGCGAACCGCATCGCAGCCTTCCCTTGCGAATCCCTTCAAGGCGGCCTATCTGTCCCGGTGAGAGGTTGGCGCGGGCAGGCACCTCGCCAACCCGGTCAGATCCGGAAGGAAGCAGCCGTAACGAGCCACGCTTGGGTCGTTGTCCAACCTCTCACCCTTTCCTCCACTCATCCGGTGAAACCAAAGCCCCTTCAAACAGGGCATGCTGGACGTTCGTCGGGTACAGTTCTGTTTACAATGGCGGATCGTGATGGCGGGCAACCTCAGAACCATGGTGAACCGCAACCGGCATAAACGCCCGACTGTGGGCGTCGAAACATCTGCGCAGGCGCATCGCCACGACCGCCTTGCGCACCCCTCTCGGCGGGCGATTTCCTAGCCTTTCGAGTGGTTGACTCTATTGGTCAACTTACTTATCAGGGCCGAACCGCAATCCCCCAGCATGCGCCAGGCAATTGCATCGACAAGAAAATGAACGATCATGATCGGGGGATCAAGAAATGGAACTACAGCGGCCCTTGGCCGTCTGCCTGGCTGCGTTGACTGCGTTTCCGGCCATCGCGCAGACGACGAATGAAGACGAAACCGTTAAACTGGGCACCCTCATGCTCGAGTCGGCGAACCGCACGGAGACACCGGTCGACGAGACCACCCGCTCGGTCAGCGTGGTCGATCGCGCTACGCTGCAGGAGCAGCGCCGGGTCGACAACAACATCGCCGATATCCTGTCTAAACAGGTGCCCGGCTTCAGCCAGAGCACCGAGGCCAACACCGATTTCGGCCAGACCCTGCGCGGACGGCCGTTCCTGACGCTGATCGACGGCGTGCCGCAATCGACGCCGCTGCGCGACGGGCGGCGCTCGCTCAATTCGATCAGCCCCGAGGCCATCGAACAGGTCGAGATCATCCGCGGCGGCACCGCGATGTATGGCTTTGGTGCCACCGGCGGTCTGGTCAATATCATCACCAAGCGCCCCGAGGACGGCGAATTCAACCTCGAGGTCGGGGCCGGGCTCAGTTTCTCGACCGAGCATATGGACGACTCCTTCAACTGGGAGACGAATATCAACGCCTCCGGGCGGACCGGCAGGCTCGACTACGTGTTCAGCGGCTCGTTCCTGCAACGCGGCGGGCGCTTCGATGCCGATGGCGACCGTATCCCGGCCGACCCGACCGGCGCGCAGGGCGGTATCGCCGACAGCGACACCGCAAACCTGATGCTCAAGCTGGGCTATCAGCTGACCGAGGATCAGCGGCTCGAGGTCAGCACGCTCTATTACGACATGCAGCAGGACAGCGATTTCGCCGGGCTCAGCTTTGCCGGCGATCCCGACACCGACACCAAGACCCCGGCGCTGCCCGGCAACTTCAACCCGGTCGATCCCGGCACCGAGAACCGCAATATCAGCTTCACCTACACCCATGACGACCTGCTGGGCAGCAGCGTCGATCTGCAGCTTTACCATGCCGATCTCGATGTGGTGTTCAGCAAGTTTCCCGGTTTCCCGCAGACCCGCATCGCATCCGAGAAGCTGGGCAGCCGACTGACCGTCGAGACGCCGGTCAATCTGGCCGGTGCGGGGTTCGATGTCATCTGGGGGTTCGATTACCTGCATGACGAGACCGAGCAGACCTCGACCGATGCGCCGAACACCGATCCCTTCCTCGAGCAGGACGCCTATGCCGGGTTCGTGCAACTCGACGTGCCGCTGGGCGACATTGCCAAGCTGAGCGGCGGCGTGCGCCACGAGATCATTGACGTGGAGGTGAGCGATTTCACCCGCGCCGACGGCACCTTCGTGCCCGGCGGCACGCTGGAATTCGACGAGACGCTGTTCAATCTCAGCGGCACGCTGTTCCTCACCGACCGCACCGATCTCTATGCCGGGTTCTCGCAAGGGTTCACCGTCGCCGATATCGGGCGCTCGATCACCGACAATACCTTCGCAACCACGAGCGAGGCCAAATCCGAGGCGCAGAAGACCGACAATTACGAGATCGGCCTCCGGACACGGCAGAATCGCTGGGACGGGACCATCGCCGCATTCTTCAACGAATCCGACAACGGCACGACCTTTGACCAGAACCTCAATATCGTGAAGCAGCCCGAGCAAATCTGGGGGGTCGAGGCGACGCTCGATGTCTATGCCACCGATACGCTTTCCGTCGGCGGCACCTTCACCTGGATGGAGGGCGAGGTCGATCTCGACGGCGACGGCAGTTTCGAAGAGGATCTGCCCAGCACCCGGATCGCACCGGCCAAGATCACCGCCTATGCCGCCTATGCGCCGAGCGACAAATGGAACGCCCGGCTGCAGGCGCTCTATTCCGCGAACCGGGACGTGAACAGCACGCAGTTCGGCGGAACCCGTGATATCGACGATTATCTCGTCTTCGATCTGTCCGGTGAAATCCACGAGGTTGCGGGCGGCACGGTCGAAATGGGGATCGAGAACATCTTCAACAACGACTACACGCCGGTGATCAACCAGGCCTACGACTCGTCCTTTGCCTTTGCGCGTGCGCCGGGGCGGACGGTGTCACTCGGATATACCCGGCGGTTCTGAGATGGGATGCGAGGGCCTGTCGCTCTCCTTGCGGCTTCCGCGCCTGGCGCGGGAGCTTCACGCGGTTTTGCCGGGCTATGCCTTGTGCGACGCAGGGGCAGCCGCTGTGCCTGCCCGTGACGCGGATCGGATCGGGCAGGTGATCGCCGGGATCGGCCCCGGCGGCGGCCCGGCCCATGTGGCGATGCGGGCCTGGAACGTGATCATCTGGCAACCCGTCCTGATCGCCGTGCTCTGTGCCGAGGCCGAGGGGCGCGCGGCGGCGGTGGATCAGGCCGCCTATCGCATGGTGCCACCCTTCGGCTGTCATCTGCGGCAGGTGCCGCAACCGTCCGGGGATGTGCGCCGCCTGGCCGCCACGCACCTGAGCCGCTGCACCGCCGCCAGTCTCGAGGCTCTGTCGCAGCGCGTGCGCCTGCGCCCGGAACTGGCGCGGCGGCAATTGGCCGACCGGGTGCTCGGCGTGCTCCACCGCCGCGCCATGCTGGGCCTTGCCCCGGTTGCCGCCACGCAAGCGGCGGCGACGGACTGGCTCGCCGCGCTCGACCTTGATGGCCTGAGCGCGCTCGAGTCGATGCCCCTCGATGACGGCTCCGAGGGGCTGTGGCTCTGCCGCCGCTCCTGCTGCCTGGAATACCGCGCCGTGCCGGATTTCCTCTGCACGACCTGCCCGAGGCGCGACCGCGCCACCCGAATCGCACTCAGCCGGGAGGAGTGGCAGGCCCATGTTTGACCTTGAGGGCCTGAGCGTCGCCCGCGACGGGCGCGAGATCCTGCGGATCGACCGGCTGACGCTCGGGGCCGAAGGGGTGACCGTGATCCTTGGGCATAACGGCTCTGGCAAGTCCACGCTGATGGCGCTCTTGGCCCGGCAGATGCGCCCCGATGCGGGCCGGATCACGCTGGAGGGGCAGGCGCTCGACCGCTACCGGCAAAAGCAACTGGCGCGGCGCGTCTCCTACCTGCCGCAGCGCCTGCCGCCCGTGGCGGGGCTCAGCGTGCGTGATCTGGCGGGTCTGGGCCGCTTCGCCTGGCGCGGCGCGCTGGGGCGGATGGGGCCCGCCGATCACGCGGTGATCGCGCAGGCGATGCGCGACACCGGCTGCGAGGGGCTGGCCGATCATCTGGTCGATACCGCCTCGGGCGGCGAGCGACAGCGCGCCTGGATCGCGATGCTGCTGGCGCAGGAGGCGCCCGTGCTGCTGCTGGACGAGCCCACGGCCGCGCTCGATCTTGCGCATGCCTACGAGGTGATGGCGCTCCTGCACCGGCTCAGCCGCGCGGCGGGGCGGCATGTCATCACCGTCCTGCACGACATCAACCTCGCCGCGCGCCACGCCGACCGGATCGTGGCGCTGAAGGCGGGGCGGGTCGCCTTTGACGGCCCGCCCGAGGCGATGCTCGACCCGGCGGTGCTGCGCCACCTCTACGGCATCGAAATGACACTGCTGCCGCATCCCGGCGGCCCGCCGCAGGCGGTGGTGGCCTGAAAGGAGACATCATGCGACACGCTTTAATCAGCCTCGCGCTTTTCCTGATGCTGCCGCTTGGCACCGCCCGGGCAGAGGATGCCCCGCCCGAACGCATCGCCGCGCTGAGCTGGTCCTTGGCGGAATTGCTGATCGAGCTCGATATCCGGCCCGTGGGCGTCGCCGATGTGGCGGGCTACCGGCAATGGGCCGTGCGCCCGGCACTGCCCGAGGGCATCCCCGATCTCGGCCTGCGGCAGGAGCCGAACGTGGAGCGGCTGGCGGCGCTTGCCCCCGACCTCATCCTCGCCTCCGACCAGCAGGCGGATCTCGTGCCGGTGCTGGAACGGGTCGCGCCGGTGCGGCTGATCCGGGGCTTCGACGCCGCGCAGGACAATGCGTTAGCGAGCCGTGCCGCCTATCTCGACCTCGCGCGCCTGACAGGGCGCGAGGCGCTGGCGCATGAGCGGCTCGCGGCGCTCGACGCGCGCATCGCGGCGGCGGGGGCGCGGGTGCGCGATCATTTCGGCGGCGCGGTGCCACCCGTCCTGCCCGTGCGTCTGCTGACCCCCGAGAGCCTGCGCCTGCATGGCGCGAATTCCATGGCGCTCGCCGCGCTGGAAGGGATGGGCCTGGAGCATCCCGCACCGGGAGATCCCACCGAATGGGGCTTCGTGCAGAAGCGGATCGAGGATCTGGCACAGTTCGAGCAGGCGATTGTCCTGCAGATCGGCCCCTTCGCCGAGCAGGGCGCGCTCGCGGCCCGTGCGATCTGGCAATTCATGCCGTTCATCCGCGCGGGCCGCTATGCCGAGACCCGCCCGGTCTGGACCTTCGGCGGCGTTTTCTCGCTGGGCTACCTGGCCGAGGCCTTCGGCGATGCGCTGTTCACCATCGACCCGGAGGCCGCGCGATGACGCGGGCGCTCGCGCTGTTGCTCTTGCTATGGACCGGGCTGGCGCAGGCCGGGCCGGTCAGCGTGGAGGATCGACGCGGGACGCAGGGCTTCACAGAGCGGCCCGAACGTGTTGCCGTGCTCGACTGGGCGCTGGCGCAGCAGGTGCTCGATCTCGACATCGTGCCGGTAGCGGCACCAGAGATCGCACTCTATTCCGAATGGGTGGCAACGCCGCCGATCCCCGACACGGTGACCGACATAGGCCGCCGCGACGCGCCCGATCTCGAACGGCTCGCGGCGCTTGCGCCGGACGTGATCCTCGTCGCCGACGCCACCCCGGAGGACGTGGCGCGGCTGGAACGGATCGCGCCGGTTTTGGCCTTCGACGCGTTCGACGCGGCGCAGGACACCATAGCGGCGGCGCGGCGCATCTACCTGACGCTCGCCCGGCTGCTGCATCGACAAGAGCTGGCGCGGGCGCGGCTGGCCGAGATGGACAAGGAGATCGACCGGCTCGCCCGCGATCTGAGCGACAGCCCGATCCGCGAGGCCGCGATCATCCGCCTGAACGACGCCGCCACGGTCTGGGTCTATGGCGACAATTCCTTTGCCCAAGCCGCGCTCGACCGGCTGGGGCTCGAGAATGCCCTGCCGCAAGCGCCGAGCCGCTGGGGCGTGGCGCAACGCCCGCTCGACGTGCTGGCCGGCGTCGAGACCGGCGCGGTGCTGACGATCCGGCCGCACGGGCCGGGGGCCGCAGTCTTCGACAGCCCGGTCTGGCGCTTCCTGCCCGCCGTGGCCGAAGACCGCTTTGCCGAGATACCGCCGCTCTGGAGCTATGGCGGCATCCTGTCGCTTGGTCGCCACGCGCAGGCAATCCATGCCGCGCTCACCGACCTCGCCCCATGATCCGCGCCGTTCTGATCGCGGCGGCGGTGCTGGCCATGGCCGCGGCGCATCTGGCGGCGGGCAGCGATCTGGCCCTGCCGCGCATGGTGGCGCTGGCACTCGGGGCCGAACCGCAGGCCTTTGCCGATGTGCAATTCACCCATGCCGCGCTGCCGCGTCTTGTGATGGCGGCGCTCTGCGGGGCGGCGCTTGGCCTTGCGGGCAGTCTCTTTCAGCAAGTCACGCAAAACCCGCTGGCCGCACCACTGACGCTCGGCGCGGCCTCGGGGGCGTGGCTCGCGCTGGTGGTGGCGACGCTGGTCTTTCCCGCGCTGGCGGCGGATCATGGCGAATGGGTGGCCTTCGCCGGGGCGACAATCGCCTTCGGCCTGGTGGTGGCGATCGCGGGGCTGCGCGGGCTGACCGGCATGGGCGCGGTGCTGGCGGGGATGGCGGTGAACCTGCTGTTCGGCGCCATCGCCGCCACGATCGTGCTGCTGCAAATCCCCTATTTCGGGCATCTCTTCATCTGGGGCGCGGGCGATCTGGGGCAGTCGGGCTGGGACAAGGCACTGTGGCTCGCGCCCCGCCTGCTGCCGCTGCTGGCGCTGTCGCTGCTGCTGGCGCGGGGCCTCGCGCTCCTGCGCACCGGCGCCGAGGGGGCCGAGGCGCGGGGTCTGTCGCTGCTGCCGTTCCTCGCGCTTGCCGCCGCGCTGGCGCTGGGGCTCACGGCGCACGCGGTGGCGGCGGTGGGGCTCATCGGCTTTGTCGGGCTGGTCGCGCCCAACCTCGCCCGCCTGGCCGGGGCACGCCACCCGCGCGCGGAGTTGCTGGCGAGCATCGGCCTCGGCGCAGGGCTGCTCCTGGCCACGGACCTGCTGGCGCTCCTTGCCAATCAGGTCACGCGCGACCTGGTGCCGAGCGGGGCCGTGGCAGCGCTGGTGGGGGCCCCGGCGTTGATCTGGCTGATGCGGCGTCGGCTGGGGGCCGGGGATCAGGCGGTCTACCGCCTGCCGCCGGGTCCCGCGCGGGTGCCCGACCCCGTCTGGCTGGGCCTCATGCTGGCCGCGCTGGCCATCACCCTCACCGCACTCACGCTGGGTCGCACCGAGGCGGGCTGGCAAGCGGCATGGCCCACCCCGCTCACCTTCGATCTGCGCTGGCCGCGCGTGCTGGGCGCGGCGGCGGCGGGGCTCGCCATGGCGCTTTCGGGCGTGATCCTGCAACGGCTGATCCGCAACCCGCTCGCCAGCCCCGACATCATGGGCATGACCGCCGGGGCCACCTTCGCGCTGGTCGGCACGGCGCTCCTCGGCGGTGGCTCGATCCACGAGGTGGGGGCGGGCACCGCGATCCTCGGCAGCCTGCTGGTGCTGGCCCTCCTGCTCGCGCTGGGGCGACGGCACGATCATGCGCCCACGGTGCTGGCGCTGACGGGCATCGCGCTCGCGGCACTCATCGACGCGCTGGTGAAGGTGGCGCTCGCCGTCGGCAGCCAGGACAGCTACGCGATCATCGGCTGGCTCGGTGGCTCGACCTATCGGGTCACCGGGGCAGAGGCCGGGCAACTGGCGCTGACGGCCCTGCTGGGCCTCGGGCTGGTGCTGATGCTGCGGCGGTGGCTCACGCTCCTGTCGGCGGGGGACGACATGGCACTGGCACGAGGGCTATCGCTCAGGCTGGCGCGGCCTCTCTGCCTCACGCTCGCGGCGGCGCTGGCGGCGCTGGTCACGGCATGGCTCGGGCCGGTGGCCTTCGTCGGGCTCTTGGCACCGCATGCGGCGGTGATGCTGGGCGCGCGCCGCGTGACGGCGCAGGCGCTGATGGCGGGTGGCATCGGCGCGGTGCTGATGGTGGGCTCCGACTGGCTCGGGCGCATGGCGCTCCATCCGATGCAGCTTCCGGCAGGCAGCGTGGCCTCGGTTCTCGGTGGGGGCTATTTCCTCTGGCTGCTGCTGCGACGGCGGGTGCTGTAGCCCGCTGCGGCGCACCTGGCACGGTCGCACCTGGACCAACACAAGCCAGGCCGCGCGGCCCCCGGGCTGAACCGTTCACTCAGACCGTGCCAGCCCTGCGCCAACCATGCGGTTCCAGCTCGTCCCGGTCGGGGGATGAGAGGATCATGCCGTGACCACACGCGGTGCATGGTGCGGGGCCCTGACAGGCCGGCGGCAGGGTAGGCCGTGTCGCGAGGCCGGGTTGTGCCGCAGGATGCGTGACGCGCCGTTCCGGCACCGCAAGCTGCAGAGCTGAGGTTGAAAAAGACTGTGCAATCACGGGTGAACAAGGCCATTGACGCCACGTCACCCCGAATTCCGAACCGCATGACCGGAGGATCGCCTATCGGCCCGCCCGTCGTCCTGCAACGGTACACCCTCACAGCCGCTGCGGAAGAGGCGGGCCTCTCCCGTCTCTACGGCGGCATCCACATCCAGGATGGCAACCTCGACGGGCTGACGCTCGGTGAACAGGTGGCCGAGGCGGCCGCACCCCGCTGGGACGCGCTTTTCACACGCGGTGGCGATGACCTCATCGACGCCGATCCGGAGGGCGGACTCATCATTGCCGGGAGTGATGATGATACCGTCATCGGCGCGGGCACCGAGGACAGCATTGAAGGCGGGTCCGGGAACGACATTCTCCTCGGCGGGGCTGGCAATGACACCATCGACGGGGGCGATGACGTGATCAATACCGGCATCGGCTTCGATCTGGTGGAGGCCGGGGGCGGCGATGATCTGGTGCAGGGGCTCAACGGTTTCGACACGCTGAATGGCGGCGCGGGCACTGACGTGCTGCGCGGCGGGCTCGGGGCGGATACTTTCGTGTTCCGCGCAGGCTCGGGCAATGATCGGGTGGTGGATTTCGGCAACGTGGACGCGGTCGAGATCGAGGCGGCGCTGCTGGGCGGCGGCACGCCCGATCCGGCGGATCTCATCCCCTTCGCGACGCGCGACGCCGACGGCTTCCTGCTGCTCGATTTCGGGGGCGGCGACACGCTGACCTTCACCGGCATCACCAATTCCGCGGCCATCCTCGACGATGTGAGCTTCATCTGAGGCTGGGCGCGAATGGACCGGCGGCGCAGGTCGCCGGCCCTCACGAATCCGTCTATGCGCAAACGGCGCTGGCTGCGTGATCGCCGCCTGCACCAACTGCCAGCGCGGCGTTTCAGCGACACCTCAATCAGCGTTTCATTCCATGGTTTCGGAGCTTTCAGCCGACACGATTGAATGACCTTTCAATCAATGACTTGATTCCCGAGCGGCGTCCCCTCTAAAATTTGATCAAAAATCAGAATCGCCAAACAGGGGCTCGTCATGAACCAATCCTTTCCCGGCCACGCGCAGGTGGTCATCATCGGCGGCGGCTCGATCGGCTGCAACATCGCCTATCACCTGGGCGAGCGCGGCCTCACGGACGTGGTGGTGCTGGAGCGCGACAAGCTGACCTCGGGCACCACCTGGCACGCGGCGGGCGAGATCGTGCCCGCCGTGCTGGGCAGCGAGTGGGAATGCGAGCTTTACACCCATGGCCGCAACCTGATCGCCGGGCTCGAGACGGAAACCGGACAGGCCACCGGCTTTCGCCGGGTGGGCTATATCCAACCCGCCGATACGGCCGAGCGGCTCGAGGAGATGCGGCGCGGCGCGGCCTTCATGAGCCGGTTCGGCATCGAGGTGCACGAGATTTCGGCGACCGAGGCCGCCGAGCGGTTCCCCATCGGCGATTTCTCCGACACCATCGCCGCCTTCTGGTATCCGCAGGAGGGGCGCACCAACCCGGTGGATACCACCATGGCGCTGGCGCGCGGCGCACGCAATCATGGCGCGCGGATCATCGAGGATACCAGCGTCACCGACATCCTGGCGCGCGATGGCCGCGCCACCGGCGTGCGCACCGACAAGGGCGAGATCACCGCCGATCACGTGGTGATCGCCGCCGGCATGTGGTCGCGCCAGATCGGCGCGCGGGCCGGGATCAACCTGCCACTTCAGGCCGCAGAACACTATTACCTGCTGACCGAGCCGATGCAGGGCTGCCACCGCGACCTGCCGCTGCTGGAGGACCCGCACAGTTGGGCCTATTTCCGCGAGGAGGTGGGCGGCCTCTTGGTGGGGCTGTTCGAGCCTGACGCCGCGCCGTGGAACATCGAGGCGATCCCCGAACATTTTTCCTTCGGCGAGATCGAACCGGACTGGGACCGCCTCGCACCGCATCTGGAGACCGCCTTTCGCCGCGTGCCCGCCGCCGCCAATGCCGGGCTGCGCAAGCTCTTTTGCGGGCCAGAGAGCTTTACCCCCGACCTTGCCCCGCTGGTGGGCGAGGCGCCGGGGCTGCGCAACTGCTGGGTCGCGGCGGGGCTCAATTCGCTGGGCATCCTCTACGGCCCCGGCATCGGCTGGACGCTGGCGCACTGGATCGCCGAGGGGCATTGCCCGGTCGATCACACCGCCTTTAACGTCCAGCGCTTCGCCGATGGCAGCCACAACACACCCGCCTTCCGCCGCGCCCGCACGCCCGAACTGCTGGCCAAGAGCTTCGGCGCGCATTTCCCCAATGAAAGCTTCCAGACCGCGCGCGGGCTCAAGCAATCGGTGCTGCACGAACGGCTCAAGGCCGCAGGTGCCTGTTTCAGCGAGAGCCACGGCTGGGAACTGCCCGACTGGTTCGCGCCGACGCCCGAAGAGGCCAAGGTGGAGCGCTACAGCTGGGGGCGGCAGAACTGGTTCGACTGGCACGCCGCCGAACACCGTGCGGCGCGCGAGGACGTAATCGTGATGGACATGTCGGCGATGGCAAAGTTCCTCGTGCAGGGCCGCGATGCCGTCACCCTGCTCAACCGGATCAGCTGCAACGAGGTGGACGTGACGCCGGGCCGCGTGGTCTATACCGCCTGGACCAATGCGCAGGGCGGCTTCGAGGCGGATCTCACGGTGACCCGCCTCTCCGAGGACCGGTTCATCGTGGTGGTGGGCGAGAACAGCCACGGCCACACCGAAACCTGGATGCGCCGCCATATCGGCGAGGGCGAATTCGTCACCATCACCGACATCACCGCCGGGGTGACGCAGATCAACGTGCATGGCCCCAAGGCGCGCGAGTTGATGCAGAGGATCAGCGACGCGGACCTCTCCAACGAGGGCTTTCCCTTCATGTCGGCCCGCCCCATCGACCTCGGCTTCTTCGAGGTGCTGGCGCTGCGCGTGACCTTCGTGGGAGAGTTGGGCTGGGAGCTGCACGTGCCCAGCCTGCACGCGGTGCAGGTCTATGACCTGCTGATCGAGGCGGGCGCGGATCTGGGCCTGCGCGACGCGGGCATGCAGACGCTGTCATCCTTGCGGCTGGAAAAGGCCTATCGCGATTTCGGGGTCGATGTCGACAATACCGACACCCCGATCGAGGCCGGGCTCGGCTTTGCCGTCAAGCTTGACAAGCCCGGTGGCTTCATCGGCCGCGACGCGCTCGCCGCGATCAAGGCGGCGGGCACGCCCCGGCGGCGGATGCTGCAACTCCTGCTCACCGATCCCGAACCGCTGCTGCACGGCAACGAGACGATCCTGCTCGACGGCGCGCCGGTGGGCCACATCCAGGTCGGCGCCTACGGGCACACCTTGGGCGGTGCCGTGGGCATCGGCTTTGCCGAAACCGAGGCACCGCTCACCGCCGAGCTGGTGGCGAACGGCAACTGGCAGATCGACATCGCCGGGCAAAAACTGCCTGCCACCGCCTCGCTCAAACCGCTCTTCGATCCGGCGATGGCGCGCGTGAAATCCTGACCCCCTTTACTTGCGCAGCGCCCAGGCCAGTTGCGCTTCGGTCTCCACCGCGCAGGGGCGCATCGCGCGCAGCCGCCGCAAGGCCACCTCCGGTCTCTCGCCGCATTCCACCATCAGCCGCAGCGCCGCCATGCCGCTGCGCCCGCAACCGGCCCGGCAATGCACCAGCACCCGGCCACCGCCCCTGAGCGCCGCGCGCGCCGCCGAACTCGCCGCGCGCCAGTCGGCGGCGCTGTCGCGCTCCGGCACGCCCATGTCCGCCACCGGAAAGGCGATCCAGCGCGTGCCCATGTCCTGCACCTCGGCCCCGACATCCGCCGCGCCCTGCGCCACCATCTCCGCCTCGGTGGTCAGCGAGAGGACAAGCGCCGGTTTCCAGTCGCGCAGATGCGCCATGTCGGCGGCGCGGTCACCGCTTGTGCCCGGCAATGGCGCAAGCGCCAGCGTGCCGCCCCCCACATGCAGCGCGTGGATCACGAACTCCGCCATCGCCGCACGCCTCTTCCCCCGCTCCGCATCACACCCCTCCCAAGGCTACCGGCCACAGCTTTGCCGCGGCCTGCGCAAAAAGCAAGGTGGACGCCCCGCCTGCCCAGCTTTACCTTGCCCCAGACCTCCGAATCCGAAAGGCCCGCGCATGTCCGACACACCCAAGACCGGCTATCAGGTTCTGGCCCGCAAATACCGGCCCGAAACTTTTGCCGATCTGGTCGGACAGGATGCAATGGTGCGCACGCTCAAGAACGCCTTTCAGGCCGACCGCATCGCGCAGGCCTTTATCATGACCGGCATCCGCGGCACCGGCAAAACCACCACCGCGCGGATCATCGCCAAGGGTATGAACTGCATCGGCCCCGATGGGCAGGGCGGCCCGACGACCGATCCCTGCGGAGAGTGCGAGCATTGCCGCGCGATCATGGAGGGCCGCCATGTCGACGTGCTGGAGATGGACGCGGCCTCCAATACCGGCGTGGGAAACATCCGCGAGATCATCGACTCGGTGCATTACCGGGCCGCCTCGGCGCGCTACAAGGTCTATATCATCGACGAGGTGCACATGCTCTCGACAGGCGCGTTCAACGCGCTGCTGAAAACGCTGGAAGAGCCGCCCGCGCATGTGAAATTCATCTTCGCCACCACCGAGATCCGCAAGGTGCCGGTCACCGTCCTGTCGCGCTGCCAGCGCTTTGACCTGCGCCGGATCGAGCCCGAGGTGATGATCGCCCTCTTGCGCCGCATCTCGGACAAGGAAGGCGCAGAGATCACCGACGATGCGCTCGCCCTCATCACCCGCGCCGCCGAAGGCTCGGCGCGCGACGCGACCTCGCTTCTGGACCAGGCGATCAGCCACGGCGCGGGCGAAACCAGTGCCGAGCAGGTCCGCGCCATGCTGGGGCTGGCCGATCGGGGCCGGGTGCTCGATCTTTTCGACATGATCATGAAGGGCGACGCGGCGGGCGCCTTGTCCGAACTCGGCGCGCAATATGCCGAAGGGGCCGATCCCTTGGCCGTGCTGCGCGATCTGTCGGAAATCACCCACTGGATTTCCGTGGTCAAGATCACTCCCGACGCCGCCAACGACCCCACCATCGGCCCCGATGAGCGCGCCCGCGGGCAGGACATGGCCTCGGCCCTGCCGATGCGCATCCTCACGCGCATGTGGCAGATGCTGCTCAAGGCGCTCGACGAGGTGGCCGACGCCCCCAATGCCATGATGGCCGCCGAGATGGCGATCATCCGCCTGACCCACGTCGCCGACCTGCCGACGCCCGAAGACCTCGTGCGCCGCTTGCAGGACAGCCCGCCGCCACAGCCGGGCGGCGGAGGCGGCGCGCGGCCGCAGGCGCAAGGGCCAGGCACCTCGGCCCAAGGCACGTCCCTGCCCCACCCCACCCATTCCGGCCCCTCGGGGCCAGGCGCACGGGGCACAGGACAGGCCACGGCCCTTGCGCAGGACACCGAGGCGGCGCTCGCCCATTATCCCACCTTCGAGCATGTGCTCGACCTGATCCGCGCCAATCGCGACGCCAAACTGCTGATCGAGGTCGAAGGCTGCTTGCGTCTCGCCGCCTACCGCCCCGGACGGATCGAATTCACGCCGACACCCGACGCGCCACAGGACCTCGCACAGCGTTTGGGTGGCGCGCTGCAACGCTGGACGGGCAACCGCTGGGCCGTCACGCTGGTGAATTCCGCCACCACCCCCACCCTCCGCGAGGCGCGCGAGGCCGAGAGCACCGCGCTGCAAGCCGAGGCCCGCGCGCATCCGCTGGTCGCGGCGGTCTTCGCGGCCTTCCCCAGGGCCACGATCAAGGACATCAAGACCGCCCGGGATATCGCCACCGACGCCGGGGTTGAGGCCCTGCCCGAGGTCGAGGATGAATGGGATCCCTTCGAGGAGGACTGATCCCGCCGCTTGCCTGTCGCCTTTGTCATGCCAATATGCTTAAAGGCGGCGAAATCTTTCCCGGCCCTCGCTGCGGGCCACGATCCAGAGGAGATCAGAACATGTTCAAGGGTTTGGGCCAGATGGGCGACATGGCCAAGATGATGAAGGCGGCGCAGGAAATGCAAACGAAAATGGCCGACCTTCAGGAGGAAATGCACAACATCATGGTCGAGGGCCAGAGCGGCGCGGGCCTCGTCAAGGCGACCTGCACCGCCAAGGGCGAACTCAAGGGGCTCGATATCGACCCGTCGATCTTCAATTCCGACGACAAGGAAGTGGTCGAGGACCTGATCCTCGCCGCCATCAAGGACGCGCAATCCAAGGCCAGCGACCGCGCGCAGGAAGAGATGAGCAAGCTGACCGAGGGCATGGGCCTGCCCAAGGACATGAAACTGCCATTCTGAGTCTCACAGCTTCATCTTCCCGGAAATACTCATGCGGCGACATCGGCGCGCGAAACGGATCTGACGATTGAACAGCACCCGCGACATCGACGCCCTGATCGACATGATGGCGCGCCTGCCGGGGCTTGGCCCCCGGTCTGCGCGGCGCGCGGTGCTGCACATGATCCGCAAACGCGCGCTGCTGCTCACACCACTGGCGGATTTGATGCAGAACGTCGCCGCCACCGCGCGCGAATGTATGACCTGCGGCAATATCGGCACCACCGAGACCTGCGACATCTGCGCCAGCGAGAAACGCGCCAACGGCCAGATCTGCGTGGTCGAGGACGTGGCCGACCTCTGGGCGATGGAACGCGGACAGGCTTTCAAGGGGCGCTACCACGTCCTTGGCGGCACGCTTTCGGCACTCGATCAGATCGGGCCCGAGATGCTGCGCATCCCGCAACTGGTCGGCCGGGTCGAGGCCGAAGACATCACCGAAGTGATCCTCGCGCTCAACGCCACGGTCGACGGCCAGACCACCGCGCATTACATCGCCGACCAACTCGAAGGCAGGGTTACGCTCACTTCTCTCGCGCAGGGTGTTCCCATTGGCGGTGAGTTGGATTATCTCGATGACGGCACGATCAGCGCGGCGCTCTCGGCGCGCAAAAGCCTCTGAGCCGTCGCGTCACGCGGCACCTGAAACCACTCAACTACCTGAAAATATTGCCATGTCTCCGCTTGCCCTCGCCCTCAGCTACATCGTCGGGCTCAACCTCGTCACGCTTGGCCTCTTTTGGTGGGACAAGCAATGCGCGATCCAGAAACGCTGGCGCGTGCCCGAAAGCACGATGCTGACGCTGTGCCTCGTCGGCGGCTCGTTCGGGGCCAAGACCGGACAGGCGATGTTTCGCCACAAGACCCGCAAGGAGCCGTTCCGCACCTCGCTCAACGCGATCATGGTGCTGCATCTGGGATTTCTCTCGGCCCTCGTGCTGCCGGGGTTCCGCGCCTCGGTCGTGGCGATGCTGTACGACGCCTCCACCGCACTCTTCGGCTGAACGGGCTCAGCTGACCTCGTCTTCGAGATGCAGCTTCATCCCGATCAGCACCTGCTGCAACTGCGTGGTTTCCCGCAACAGCCGCTTGGCCTCGTTCGCAGTGATCCGGCCATCCTCGATGCTCTGCTGATACCCGGCCATCAGCAGCGCGAACCGCTGTGACAGGGCGATCACGTCGCCGTTCCGGCTCAGGGTGGCCCTGGACAAGCCCGGACATGTCAGTTGCAATTTATCCCGCAGGCTTGCGGGGTCCGGCCGTCACGCGGACCCGGCCCGTTCCACCAGAACCGAGCCCACCGAGTACCCCGCACCGAACGAACAGATCAGCCCCTTGTCCCCCGGCGCCAGATCATCGGAATACTGCGAAAACGCGATGATCGACCCGGCAGACGAGGTATTGGCATAGTCCTGCAGGATATTGGGCTGCTCGCCCGCCTCGGGCACACGCCCCATCACCTTGCGGCCGATGAAATCGTTCATCGTCTTGTTGGCCTGATGCAGCCAGAGACGGCGCAGGTCGTCCGCCGTGACACCTGCCTCGTCCAGATGCCCCAGAATATGCGCCGAGACCATCGGCAGCACCTCCTTGAACACCTTTCGCCCCTCCTGCATGAACTGCATGTCGCGCCGGTCGGCCACCCCATCCGGACGCGTGCGCCGCAGAAAGCCGTTATTGTTGCGGATATTGTTCGAGAATTTCGTCGCACAGCGCGTCGAATGAATCAGGAAATGCGCGCCCTGTGCCTCCTCCGCCGCCTCGATGACGACAGCGGTGCAGACATCGCCAAAGATGAAATGACAATCCCGGTCGCGCCACTCCAGATGACCCGAGCAGATCTCGGGGTTGACCACGATGGCGCGCCGCGCACTGCCCGCACGGATCATGTCCGCCGCCGCCTGAATCCCGAACGTGGCCGAGGAACAGGCGACATTCATGTCAAAGGCAAAGCCGCCCGCGCCCAGCAACTCCTGTATCTCGATGGCAATCGCCGGATAGGGCCGCTCGTGGTTCGAGGCGGCGCAGATGATCAGGTCGATCTCGGCCCCCGCGCGCCCCGCCTGCGCCAATGCCTTGCCACAGGCATCGAGCGCCATTTCCGCCATGATCCCCGGCTCGTCATCGCGGCGCTGACGCAACAGCGGATGCATCACCTCCGGGTCGAGCACGCCGCGCTTGTCCATCACATGCCGCCGCTCGATGCCCGACGCGTTCAGAATGAACTCCGGCGAGGACAGGCCCTTGGCCTCCACCTCACCCGCCGCGATGGCCTCGGCATGGGCCGCGTTGAACCGCTCGGCATAGGCGTTGAACGCCTCGACCAGTTCCTCGTTGCTGATCACCTCTGCGGGCGTGAACACACCCGATCCCGTTATCGCGGGCTGACCCATGTCGCTCTCCTCAAGGTTCCGGCCAGATCACCGCAGGGCTCCCCGAAGGTCAAGCGCAACGTGGCGCAAAAACCGGGCAAGCGGGGTTTCTTCTTGGCAAAAATACCCGAAATCCCCCGCCCGCCTCTCAGTTCACCAGGTTGGGCGGGGTCTCGCCGTCGAAAAACGCGCGCAGGTTCTCCACCGCCATCAGACCCATGGCCTCGCGCACCTCCAGCGCGGCGGTCCCCAGATGCGGCAGCAGTGTCACGTTCTCCATGGCTTTCAGGGCCTCCGGCACCTCCGGCTCGCGCTCGTAGACATCGAGCCCGGCACCCGCGATACGCCCCTCCTGCAGCGCCGCGATCAGGGCCGCCTCATCCACCACATCGCCGCGCGCGATATTGACGAGATGCCCCGTCGGTTTCATCGCGGCCAGCACCTCGGCATTGATGATATGCTTGGTCTCGGCCCCGCCAGGCAACGCGATGACGACGATATCCGCCTCTGCCGCCACATCCTCGATCCGTGGCAGTTGCCGGGCCTCGAACTCCACCTGCTTGTCCGAGCGGTTGTAATAGACCACCTCCATGCCAAAACCGAAATGACAGCGCCGCGCGATGGCCTGCCCGATGCGGCCCATTCCGATGATGCCCACGGTCTTGGCCGTAACATGCAGCCCCAGCATCTGCGTCGGGTTCCAGCCCGGCCATTTGCCCGCCCGCACCAGCCGCTCGCCCTCCCCCGCGCGGCGCGCGCTCATCAGGATCAGCGTCATCGCGATGTCGGCGGTCGCATCGGTCACCGCGCCGGGCGTGTTGGTGACGGCGATCCCCACCTCCCGCGCGGCGCCCGCGTCGATATGGTTATAGCCCACCCCGAAATTCGCCAGAATCCGGCAGCGGCTGCCCTCGGCCTCGGTGAATACATCCGCGCTGAACATGTCGCCAAGCGTCGGCAGGATACCGTCATAAAGCGCCAGCGCCCCGCGCATCTGCCCCAGCTTGAGCGGGGTGTTATCGTCGCGCATCTCCACCTCGAAATGGGCGCGTGCGACGTCGAGCACGCGGTCGGGCATGGGCCGGGTGATCAGGATCCGTTTCAATGCAGTCTCTCTCCGATGGGAACGTCCATGTCAGGGCGTATCAGAACGATATCGCCCTTGCTATCGCTCAGCCCCAGAACCAGCACTTCGGACAGAAACTTGCCGATCTGCCGGGGCGGAAAGTTGACCACCGCCAGCACCTGCCTCCCGATCAGCGCCTCGGGGGTGTAATGCGCGGTGATCTGCGCGCTCGATTTCTTCTCGCCAAGCTCCGGGCCGAAATCCACCCAGAGCTTGATCGCGGGCTTGCGCGCCTCGGGGTAGGGCTCGGCGCGGGTGACACGGCCGACCCGGATATCGACCTTGAGAAAGTCGTCGAACGTGATCTCAGCCATTGTGCAACTCCCGCGAACGATCCGCGGCAGCCGTGACCGTGCGCGCCATCAGCGGCGGCAGGCCGGTGTCCTCGTCCATCAGCACCTCCAGCCCCGCCTGCGTGGTGCCATTGGGGCTGGTGACGTTCTGGCGCAACTGCGCGGGCGTCTCATCCGCCGCCTCGGCCAGCGCCCCGGCGCCCACCACGGTCGCCTGCGCCAGTTGCATGGCAAGCTCCGGTGATAGCCCCTGCGCCTCGCCCGCCTTGGCCATGCACTCGATCATGTGAAACACATAGGCCGGGCCAGAGCCCGACAGCCCCGTCACCGCATCCATCTGCCCCTCATCCTCCAGCCGCACCACCTGCCCCACCGCCTGCAACAGCATATCGGCCAGATCGAGTTGCTCAGGCGTGGCATGGGCATTGCCGATGATCGCGGTGATGCCGCGCCCCACGGCGGCAGGGGTATTGGGCATCGCCCGCACGATCGGGGTCTCTGCCCCAAGCGCCTCTTCAAATGCGGAAATCGGCGTGCCCGCTGCGACCGACACAAAGAGCGTCGCACCATTGCCCCGGTCGCGCAGCACCGGCAGCGCCTTGCCCATCATCTGCGGCTTGACCGCGACCAGCACGATGGCGGGCGTGGCGGGCAGATCGGTGTTGATCCACACACCGGTGCCGCGCAGCCAGTCCGACGGGTTCGGGTCGATCACCCAGACCGAGGCGGGCGGCAATCCATCCGCCAGCCAGCCCTGCAACATGGCGCTGCCCATCTTGCCGCAGCCCAGCAGAACAAGGCCGTTTTCGGCCACGTGATCCATGGTCATGGTGATCCCCCGCGTCTGATTGCACCTTTTCGCGGGGGTCAGTGTTACGCGCGCCCGTAGGCCTCTGCAATGGCGACTTGCATCGCCTGTTGCGGGGTCTGATCGCCCCAGATCGCCAGTTGAAACGCCGGGTAATAGCGCTCGGCACTCAGCACGGCGGCGCTCAGCAGCGTGTCGATCTGCTCGGGCGTGGGTGCCTGCGCGCCCGCCATGACAAGGCCGTAGCGATAGACCATCAGCTTCTCCGACCCCCACCAGGTGAACGCGCCGGACCAGCACTGATCGTTGATTTCATTCAGGATTTCATAGAGCGCGGGCAACTTGTCCTCGGGCGGCTCCATGTCGAAGGTGCACACCAGCCGCAGCGTCTCGTCATGGTGCGACCAGGCAAGGGTCAGCGAATAGGTGCGCCATTGTCCCTCGACCGCCATGGCGATCTGATCGTCGCCGATACGGTCGAAGTCCCAATCGTGATCTTCGGCAATATGTTCCACGATATCAATGGGATGGAGGTCTTCTTGAAAGAAGCTTTCGGAAAGTGCCATGGCGCCGCCTCATTTGCTGTAGCGCGGGGGATGGCTACGCACCCCCAATGCTAGGTGCCTGCTCTACGGGCGGGGGCCATTCCCTCCGCCCATACAAGATATGGTGCGGGCATTCTGCCGGGCTGTAAAGCAAATTGTTGGGGACAAAGGCAATATGTTGTGGATGGATCGCCCTGCGCCTCAAGGCGTGGCAGGCCCCCCAGCGGACGCCTATCTGCCGTGACTGCGATCATACCCGTTGCGCGCCGGGCTCTGCCAGCCGCACAGCGCCCCCTCCACAGGCCGGAAGACCTCGACCATCAGCGGATGGCAAACCGCCGCATCGCTGGTATGCTCCGCCGAACAATCCCCACCCGGGCAGGCGCTCAACGCCCCCAGCAGGTCGATCTCGGCAAGGAACTCCAGGAAATCCCCGGGCCGCACCGGGCTCGCCTTCATGAAATACTGCCCGGTGTCGCGGGTAAACCCGGTGCACATGAAGACGTTGAGCACATCATGCACATGCCCCTCCGCCTCGGGCAGCGACACCCCCAACTCATCCGCCACCGCGCGCGTCAGGTTGGAATGGCAGCAATGGTGATACTGCAGCCCCGAGAGCAGGTTCCCGGTATAGGGATCGCAGCGCGTGCCGATCACGTCATGCACCGAGCCGCCGAACGCGTCGATCCCGTACCATTCCAGCGTATCCGCGACGATCGTCGCCATCGGGCGCAGATGTGGAAACGACGACCACAGACGCTCGCCGCGCGTCACATGGGTGCCATGCAGCGCCCGCGTCTTGCCGGAATAGAACCGCTCCGACAGGTCATGCGCGTTCCACAGGTTGAGGTCGCCGACCTGCGGCCCCTCGATGCTGCTGATCCTGAAAAACTCACCCGCGCCCACGCGAAAGCAGGCCGCCTCGCGCGGCGGCACCACCACCTCGGCCACCTTCTCCGCCCCCTCGCGCACCGCCGTATAAAGCGCCAGATCGGGCACCGGCAACGTGTCGTTGGGATAGCAGATCACGGGGGCCACGGCGCGGCGGGCGGCGGCATCGGCGGGGCTTCGGGTCATCGCGTCACGTCCTCTTGCGGCGGGGGTCGTGACAGACCTTCGGCGCGGTCCCGTCGGATGTAAAGACCTCAGCGCCACAGGCCACGCAATGCCAGCGCCGCCGCAGATCACAGCCGCTCACCCGGTATTCGCGCCACCGGCACTGCCGCGTCGCGCGGTTTGAAAAGATCAGCACGAGGATAAAGGCAACGATCAGCCCGACGACGACAAGCACATCCTACCTCTTGGCCAGCGCGTCTATCTTGTCCCCGAACTCGCCATAGCTCCGCGCCTGCGCCTCCGGCGAGGACCCCGCCGCCGGGTGCCCCTCGGGCGCGTCGGCATAATCGAAATTCACCCCCGTGCCCTCGATGATCCGGTTCATCATGTTGAAGAGCGCACAGACCTGCACCGCCTCGTAAAGCGCGGCCTCGGACCAGCCCGCGTCATAGACGGCCCTGGCATCCCGCTCCACCAGTTTGCTCGGCAGGGCGTTGAGCTTGGCCACATAGGCCAGCACCGGGCGCAGCTTCTCGTCCACCGGGGCGCTCTCCACATCCTCGATCAGCGCATCTATCAAAGCGCCGTCGATCCCGAACACCTCCGCATAGGCGCGATGCGCGCCGGCGCAGAACGTGCAGGCATTGAGCGCCGAGACATAGGTGGCAATCAGTTCCCGCTCACCCACGCTCAGCTCCCCCTCGCCGCGCAACAGCCCATCGGTATACTCCATCAAGGGGCGCACATTCTCGGGAAAACGCGCGTAGAGGTCCATCAGATGCGCAGGGTCGGGCAGGCTCGGCAAGAGCGGCATATCGGTGTCTCCTTCTTTGGGCGCGATCCTCCCAAACGCCCGGACAAAAGAAAACCCCCCGCCGCATGCGGCAGGGGGCACATCTGCGTGAGCCTCATGTCACGCGTCGTAATAGGCGTACATCTGCTCCAGCACGCTCAGGGTCGGCGCCTCGGGCCGGTTCGCCGGCGCCTCGGGGGTGTAATAGACCTCGACCCAATCGGGTTGGGCAGGCACGGGGGTTGCGGGTGTCTTGATCGGATAAGCCATGGTGTGATCTCCATTTTCCATGGCATCAAGATATGTCGCTGCACTGCAGCATAAACCCCCAAAGCCGCATGCTCGACATGCAGGGGTTGCAGGTCTCACCCGATCATCAGATCGCCCCACAGGCCAAGGCTAAACCCCAGCACCGCGCCCAGAGCCGGTGACCAAGCGTGCCCCTCATGCGAATCCGGCGCGACATCCTGAAAAATCAGGTAAAGGATACCGCCCGCCGCAAACAGCATGATTCCACCCAGAACCTGCGGTCTCTCGACCAGAAAGGTGAACCCGATGGCGGCACAGGCCGGGCCAAGCAAGGCCAGACCGGCAAAAAGCAGGACGATCCGCGTGACACGGACTCCACCGCCCCGCACGATCTCGCGAAACGCGGCAAAGCCCTCGGGCAGGTTTTGCAGAAAGATCAGACCGGCCAGCAGAATGGCGCGCTCTTTCTGCGCCGCCAGCAATGCGCCGATGGCCATGGCCTCGGGCAGATAATCAAGCAGCATCGCCAGAAGCTGCGCGCCGCGCCCGCCCCCGGCCTCAAGCCGCCGATCGACAAGGTAAAACGTCACTCCCCCCGCCGCAAAAGCCAAGAGCGTGACGGACGGTGACAGATCCTCGCGGCCGTGCGGGATCAGAACCAGAGCGATGGCGGCTAGCAGTGCGCCACCCCCGAAGGCCATGATGCCATGGGTGATCGCGTCCGGCAGCTTCCGGCACGTGGCCGACAACGCCAGAGCCGCCCCCAACGGCATCGCCGCCCCGGCTATCAGGGTCAGCAGCAGCGCAGACCAGATATCCGGCATGGCGACACTCTATACTATATTCGCCTCACACGTGCCGCTCGACCATCATCTTCTTGATCTCTGCAATCGCCTTGGCGGGGTTGAGGCCCTTGGGACAGGTCTTGGTGCAGTTCATGATCGTGTGGCAGCGATAGAGCTTGAACGGATCTTCCAGATCGTCCAGCCGCTCGCCCGTCGCCTCGTCGCGTGAATCGATGATCCAGCGATAGGCGTGCAACAGCGCCGCCGGTCCAAGGTACTTGTCGCCATTCCACCAATAGGACGGGCAAGAGGTCGAACAACAGGCGCACATCACGCATTCATAGAGGCCGTCCAACTTTTCGCGGTCCTCGATGGACTGCTTCCATTCCTTGGCGGGGGCGTTGGTCTTGGTTTCCAGCCACGGCATGATGCTGGCATGCTGCGCGTAGAAATGCGTGAGGTCGGGGATCAGATCCTTGACCACGGGCATATGCGGCAACGGGTAGATCTTCACATCGCCCTTGATCTCGTCCATCCCGTAGATGCAGGCGAGCGTGTTGATCCCGTCGATATTCATCGCGCAAGAGCCACAAATCCCCTCGCGGCAGGAGCGGCGAAAGGTCAGCGTCGGGTCGATCTTGTTCTTGATGTAGATGAGCGCATCCAGAACCATCGGCCCGCAATCGTCGAGATCGACGAAATACGTATCCACCCGCGGGTTCTGCCCGTCATCCGGGTTCCAGCGATAGATCGTGAACTTGCGCATCGTGCCGCCGGTCTCCGGCTTGGGCCAGGTCTTGCCCGCCACCATGCGCGAATTCTTGGGGAGTGTCAGTTGAACCATTTTCTACTCCTTTCAGCCGCCCAGCAGGGTCCGGCTATTTGCGGCGATGCATTGCACGGCCTCGGGGCGCTGTGCGATGCTGATAACCTCTTGCGCCACCTCGGGGGTGACGCCGGTGGCGCTCGCCCCGGCGATGCGCAGGATCTCGCCGGCCGAGGCCGCGTCGATGATGCAATCGGTGACGGGTGCGGCATTCACGCCCGGGAAGCGGCGTTCAACAACCGTGTTGACCACGCTCTTGGCCCGTTCGCGCGCGATACCGTCGGCCACCTGATTGGTCGCCTCGCAGGCGCCTAGCGCAAACAGCGCGGCACAGGCCAACAGTATCCGCATCAGAACGTGCGCTCCTTGGGCGCGATCTTCTTGAGGCTGATGCCGCCCTGATCCTCGGGCGTGATCGGGTCCTCGATGATCGGGCGATAGCTCAGATCGACATCCGTCTCACCGATCCGCGCGATGGTATGCACCCGCCAGTTTTCATCGTCGCGGGTGTTGAAATCCTCATGCGCATGCGCGCCCCGGCTTTCATGCCGCGCCTCGGCGCCAAAGATCGTCGCCAGCGCACAAGGCATCAGGTTCGTCAGTTCCAGCGTCTCCATCAGGTCGGAGTTCCACACCAGGCTGCGGTCGGTGACCTTGATATCGGCCATCTTGGCGGCGACGCCCTTCATCTTCTCCACGCCTTCAGCCAGCGTCTTGGAGGTGCGGAACACGGCGGCATCCGCCTGCATCGTCCGTTGCATCTCCAGCCGCAAATCGGCGGTCGGCACCGCGCCCGTCGCGTGGCGCAGCGTGTCGAACCGGTCAAGCGCGCGGTCCACCTCGGCCACATTGGTCGCAGGCACCGCACTTTCGGCATCCACCACTTTTCCTGCGCGAATGGCCGCCGCACGCCCGAACACCACAAGGTCGATCAGCGAATTCGAGCCCAGCCGGTTCGCGCCATGCACCGACGCACAGGCCGCCTCGCCCACCGCCATCAGGCCGGGCACGATCGCATGCGGATCATCCTTGGTCGGGTTGATCACCTCGCCCCAGTAATTCGCCGGGATGCCGCCCATGTTGTAATGCACGGTCGGCAGCACCGGGATCGGCTCCTTGGTCACGTCGACCCCGGCAAAGATCTTGGCGCTCTCGGAAATCCCCGGCAGGCGCAGGTTCAGCGCCTCGGGCGGCAGGTGGCTCAGGTTCAGGTGGATATGATCGCCCCCCGGCCCCACGCCACGCCCCTCGCGGATTTCCATCGTCATGCAGCGGCTGACATAGTCGCGCGGTGCCAGATCCTTGTAATTGGGCGCATAGCGCTCCATGAACCGCTCGCCCTCGGAATTGGTGAGATACCCGCCCTCGCCGCGCGCGCCCTCGGTAATCAGGCAGCCCGCGCCGAAAATACCCGTGGGGTGGAACTGCACGAATTCCATGTCCTGAAGCGGCAGACCGGCCCGCGCCACCATGCCGTTGCCGTCGCCGGTGCAGGTATGGGCAGAGGTGGCCGAGAAATACGCCCGGCCATAGCCACCCGTCGCCAGCACCACCATCTTGGCGTTGAAGACATGCATCGTGCCGTCATCCAGCTTCCAGCAGACCACGCCGGTGCAGGCCCCATCGGTCATGATCAGGTCAATCGCGAAATACTCGATGTAGAACTCGGCCTTTTCCTTCAGGCTCTGGCCGTAAAGCGTGTGCAGAATGGCATGGCCGGTGCGGTCGGCGGCGGCACAGGTGCGCTGCACCGGCGGGCCTTCGCCAAACTCGGTCGTGTGCCCGCCAAAGGGCCGCTGATAGATCTTGCCCTCTTCGGTGCGCGAAAACGGCACACCGTAATGCTCCAGCTCATAGACCGCCTTGGGCGCCTCGCGCGCCAGATATTCCATCGCGTCCGTGTCGCCCAGCCAATCCGAGCCCTTGACCGTGTCATACATATGCCACTGCCAGCTATCGGGGCCCATATTGCCAAGGCTTGCGGCAATGCCGCCCTGCGCGGCAACAGTGTGCGAGCGGGTCGGAAACACCTTGGTCACACAGGCCGTGCGCAGCCCCTGTTCGGCCATGCCGAGCGTGGCCCGCAGGCCCGCGCCGCCCGCGCCCACAACCACGACATCGTAATCATGCGTCTCGTATTCATAAGCAGCCATCTATTCAGTTCCTCACAGCGCGATCTTGGCGAGGGCGAAAAGCCCGGTGGCGATCATCCCGTAACTTAGAACGGTCACGCCGATAATCAGGGCCCGGCGCGTCGTGCCGTGCGCGTAATCCTCGATCATCGTCTGCGCGCCGCCTGCATAATGGCGCAGCCCGAAAAAGATCATCAGGCCGGTGAGGATCGCCATGCCGGGATGCGAAAAGGCGTCCAGCACCTCGGCACGGTCGCCCCCCAGGGCGCGCCCGAAGGCCACCAGAAAGACCGGGGTGATGATCGCGAGCCCCACGCCCGATATCTTCATGTACCAGAAATGCTCGGTGCCGGTGCCGGATGCCCCCTTGCCCTCGGCCCGTTTACGTGCGGTCAGATAACGCATCTTTCCCTCCTCAGACCAGAAGCAGCGTGATGACGGTCAACACGACCGAGCCGATGATACAGCCCCAGCCCAGCTTTTCCGCCGTGGGAATGTCGAGGCCCTTGCCCGCATCGAAATAGAAATGCCGCAGCCCCGCCAGATAGTGATACCAGATCGCCCACAGCGACAGCGTCAGCACCAGATCGCCGAACCACGAGGTCAGCACGGCATTGGCCGTCGCGAAATACGCGTCCGAGGTCGAGGCCGCAAGCAGCCACCACACGATCAAGAGCGCCGCCACGATCAGCGCGTTGCCGGTGATCCGCGTCAGGATCGAGGTGATGGATGTCAACTGCGGGCGGTAGACTTGCAGATGCGGCGATAGCGGGCGTTCTACCTGTTCGCTACGGGCCAGATCGGTTTCGGCCATGGAGAACCTCCTTTACAGATGGCAGCGGCGCATGGGCCGGCTCAAGCTGCACCCGTTCTGAAACTTTTTCAGGGCGCTGTCACCTGCAACAGACAAGAATTCCCCTCAATCAGGGCAATTCGCCGCAAAAACTTCGGCTTTGTGATCACATAAATAATCGTGTGATCACAACGACACAGAACATCTCGCAGGAAACGCCACGCCGCAGCGGTGAGTCTCTGCCTCGGACACGCGGTACGGCGGCGGTTTCAGGTATTTGCGGTCTGAAATTTTGTGATCACAAGAGAAACTATGAAAATGAAAACGGCCCGCCCCGTTGCCGGAGCGAGCCGTTGGATGTCTCGAAATTACCGCTCAGTGCAGCTTGGCTTCCACCTCGGCAATGCCGTTGTCGATCAGCGTATTGCCATCGGCGGCGGTCATCTGCTTGGCGATCACGTCGCGCGCGGCGGCGATGGCCACCGTCACCGCCTGATCCCGCACGTCACGGATGGCCCGTGCCTCGGCGCTCCGGATCTGGTCCTCGGCGGCTTGCAAACGCCGCGCGATCGAGGCCTTGATCTCGTCCTTGGCCTCGGTGGCGGCCTGATTGGCCTCCTCCTTGGCCTGGGCGATGATTCGCTCGGCCTGATCCTGCACCTCTTTCTGCTTGCGCTCATAGCCTGCCAGCAGGGTCTGTGCCTCCTCGCGCAACGCGCGCGCCTCGTCGAGGTCGGACTTGATGCCAGCGGCCCGCTCGTCCAGCTTCTTGCCGACCAGCCCCGGCACCTTCATGTAGGTCAGAAACCCGACGAACAGCAGAAACGCCAGCAGCACCACGAAATCGGTGTTGTTCAGCGAAAAGAACGGGCCCGACGCGGCCAGCGCGGGGCTGGCGCTCAGGGATGCAACCATGGTCGCGGTCAGCTTGCACATGGCAGTCATCCTTTCATCCGGGCGTTGATCGCGGCGTTGACGGTGCGACCATCGGCCTTGCCACCCATGGCAGAGACGATCTCGGCAGCCGTATCCTTGGCCACCTCGCGCACGCTCTCCATGGCACTTTCCCGGATCTCCGCAAGCATTTTCTCGCCCTCGGCGGTCCGTTCCGCGATCTCGGCATCGGCCTCCTTGTTGGCCTTGTCGAGATCGGCTTTGATCTCGGCCTTGGTCTCGGCGATGATCTTCTGCGCCTCGGCGCGGGCATCGGCCAGCGCCTTGTTATAGGCTTCCTCGGCCTCGACGGCCTTGGCCTTGAGGTCTTCGGCGGCGGCAAGATCGTTGGTGATCGTCCCCTGACGCTCGGCCAGCACTGCCGCGATCCGCGGCAGGGCCACGCGCGACAGGATGAAGTAGATCACGACCAGTGACACCAGCAGCCAGAAGATCTGGTTGGAAAAGGTGTCGATATTGAGCTGAGGCAAGCCCGTTGCGGCTTCGGCCCCTTGCGTTTCGGTCGCCATGTCGTCCTCCCTGGGGAATGTTCCGGTTACACCGGAAGGCAGCGCGTTGCCACCCTCCGGCCGTAAGGATCAGATACCCGTAAGGCTCAGACGGCGAACATCAGCAGAAGCGCGATGAGGAACGAGAAGATCCCCAGGGCTTCGGCGAATGCGATGCCGATGAACAGCGTCGCGGTCTGACCGGCGGCCGCCGACGGATTGCGCAGCGCGCCCGCGAGGAAGTTGCCGGCCACATGGCCCACACCGATCGCGGCAGCACCCGAACCGATGCCTGCGAGGCCTGCACCGATGAATTGACCCAGTTGTGCGATATCGCCTTCCATGAGATGTCTCCTTACGTTGGAATTGGCATTGCTAGGTTGGTCGTCAGGCGGGCGAACCCGCCGTCGTCTGGTTGTTCGTAGGGTGGGACAAACCCACCGGCACCCTCAGTGATGCGGATGCAGCGCGTCCTTGAGATAGACGCAGGTGAGGATGGTAAAGACGTAGGCCTGGATGAAGGACACCAGCACTTCGAGCCCATACATCGCCGACACCGCGAGGATCGACAGCGGCGCGATCATCGCCACCTGACTGAAGCCCGCGAACACTTTGATCACCGCGTGACCGGCCATCATGTTGCCCGCCAGACGAATGGAGTGGCTCACCGGGCGCACGAAGTAGGAAATCAACTCGATGATCGCCAGAATGGGCCGCAGCGCCAGCGGCGCGGAACTGACCCAGAAGAGGCTCAGGAAGGCCGGGCCGTTCTTGACGAAACCGAGGATCGTCACCGTCAGGAACACCATCATCGCCATCACCGCCGTCACCGCGATATGGCTGGTGGTTGTGAACGCCATCGGCAACAGCCCGAGGAAATTGGCAAACACGATGAACATGAACAGCGTCATGATATAGGGGAAGAACACGAGCGCCTCCTTGCCCGCCACATCCTCGACCATCTTGCGCACGAAATCATAGGCCAGTTCAGCCACCGACTGCATGCGCGACGGGATCGTGGCGCGGCCCGAGGTGCCCATCACCAGAAGCGCGAAGATCGCCAGAATGGTCAACGCCATCCACAGCGTCGCATTGGTGAGCGTGAACATCCCTACCTCGCCGTCGCCAAAGAGCGGCTTGACCATGAACTGATCCATCGGGTGGAAAACCATGCCGCCGTCCTCGGCCCCCTGCGCTTCAGTCGCCATCCTTTTCCCTCTCTTGCGCGCCCGTCTTGGGCGTCATCGCGTCCTTCTGGATCTCCTCGGCGCTGCGCATCATCGTCTTGACGCCGGCCGCGAGGCCCAGAAATGTGAATATGACAAGGAATATCGGAATGGTGCCAAAGAGCGTATCCAACCCGTATCCCATGCCAAAGCCGATCACGAGACCGGCCACCAGTTCGATCACCATCCGCCAGGCCAGCTGCGCCTGTGAGTAATGCTCGTCCTGGTGGGGCTTCGGCGCATCCTTGCCCTTGAGCTTCGCAATCCTCGCGTCCAGCTCTGCCAGTCGCTTGCTCTGCTCGGGATCGGTCACGCGGGGCCCCTTGTCGAATGTTGCGCCTTTGCTATGGCGCGGGGGGCCTCGAGTCAAGCATCATACGCGCCAGCGTGGCGCAGGCTCAAGCCATTGTTTAAATGAGTATTTTTGCCATAAAGAAACAGCAGTGCCCTTCTGCCGCAACCGCCCCACCGGACCAATGGGGCGGTTTGCCCATATTCAACTTTTCGGTTGAGTATCAGCGCACCACGAAAACCGAGCACTGCGCATGCTGCGCGATATAGCCGCCATGCGAGCTGAAGATATGCTCGAGAAAGCCGGGCTTGTGGCTGGCCATGATCACCAGATCGGCGCCGGTCTTGTCGATCGCCCTCATCAGTTCGGCATTGGTCTCGACCGCCGGATCATGCGCCATCAGCGGATCGGCCTTGACGGTCACACCGTATTTCTCGCGCAGCTCATCGGCAAAGCCCTGCAGGCGGTCGCCGAATTCCTGTGGCGTGTGGCCCAACTCGCCGGGCAATTCACCGCCCACACTGACCACGTCGATCGACGCGCCATGGCGCTTGGCCATGTCCCCGGCCACATCGAGCGCCTTGCCCAACGTGTCCTTGTGAACCAGATCGACGGGAACCATGATTTTGGAGAACATATTCTTTCCTTTCGCGTTTCCTTGGATCGCTGTTTGAGCCTAACGGCACCAGCCTGACACTGCTTTGTCCCAGATCAAACCCCTTTTCCGGCCAAAAAACCCGGAAAAACGGCGCATTTGCGATGCCTCCACCCGCGATGGCCGTTGACGCGCCGGGCGCGCTCGGGCTTATGAGCGGCATGGACAAGGCCACCGCCCTCGACACCGTTTTCGCCGCCCTCGCCGATCCCACCCGGCGCGCGATCCTGTCGATGCTGCTCGAGGATGATATGGCGGTGACGGATGTGGCCGAACCGTTCGAGATGAGCCTCGCCGCGATTTCCAAGCATCTCGGCATCCTCAGCCGCGCCGGTCTGATCAGCCAGGAGCGGCGCGGCCGCGTGGTCTGGTGCAGGCTCGAGCCCGACGCGCTGCGCGACGCCTCGATCTGGATGCAGGGTTTCGGCCAGTTCGAGGCGGTGCATCTCGACGCGTTCGAGCGGTTCCTGCGCACGGAACTGCCCGATGACACCTGACGCCCGCAGCCTCCCCGAGGCGCAGATCACCCTTGTCGCGCGCGCCACCCTCCTGCCGATGCCCAGCGCGCAGGATCGCGCCTGCGGCGTGCTCGACGCAGACGGCGCCCCCGTACCCGCTGCGCGCACCCTGCTTTCGGCCAGCCGGTTTACCCCCGATCCGACACCGTCCGAAACACCGGCCACCCACCTGCCGGGTCGATGGCTCTTTGCCGGGGTCGGGCGGCATCATTTCGGGCATTTCCTGCTCGAAGCGCTACCGCGGCTCTGGGCGCTCGACCACCTGAGCACTAGGCCCGACGGCATCGCGCTGGTTCCCATGGCCGGGCGCGACATCGCCGCCGTGCTGCGCCGCCGCCTTGGCCCGCTCATGGACATTCTCGGGCAGGGCCTGCCGGTACATCTGGTGGAAACCCCGGTGCAGGTCGACGAGGCGATCATCCCCTCACAAGGCTTCGGTCACCTGCACTGGACCCACGGCACCCCCGAGGCGCGCAGCTACATGCGCACGCATCTTTGCGCCGCCGTGCCTGCCGAGGGGCCCGAGACGCTCTATATCTCGCGCCGCAGGCTCAAGACCCCGGCGCAGCAGGTGCCTTTCGAGCAACAGATCGAACGCTGGATGTCGCATGCGGGGTTCACCATCTTTCACCCCGAACGCCACAGCGTCACCGAACAGATCGCCCGCTACCGCGCCGCGCGGGTGATCGTCGGCCCCGACGGCTCGGCCTTTCACCTTGCCCCCTTCGTGATGCAGCCCGGCACCCGCGTCGGCCTCATTCAGCGCCGCACCCGCCAGTCGGTCTTCGACGCCATCGCCCGCCAGATCGAGGTCATCGGCGAGGCCGATCTCCAGACCACGCAGGCGCTCGCGCAGGTCCGCACCGACGCGCAGCCCGAGGGCCACCAAAGCGCCCTGCCCCCCGAACTGCGCCAATTGCGCGCCGATCTGCGGGCGGGCGGCTTTATCTGAGGGCTGCGCTCTCGTCCTTCAAGAGCATCACCAGCGCCAGCACCGTCAGCCCGACGCCGCCCAGCACCATCACCGGCGGCAGCGCATGGCCCAGCGCCACCTGCCACAGCGCCACCCATGTCGGCACCAGATAGGTATAGGCCATGACCTTGGCGCTCGGCAGGTTGAGGCTGGCATATTGCAGCAACACAAAGGACATCGCCGTGGCGCAGACCGCCGTGTAAACCAACGTGATCCAGACAATGCCCGGCAGCGCCGCCCAATCGGTCGCGCGGATCTCGGACCAGCCCGCCGCCGTCACCAGCAGCGCCGCGCCGATCATCGTGCCGAAGGAAAACGCCACCGGCGTCTCGCCCCGATTGAGCCGCCGCACCAGCGGCGTGTAGACCGCATGCGCCACGCAGCCCCAAAAGAAAATCGCCTCGCCGCGCCCAATCTCGAAGGCCATCAGCGCCACCGGATCGGCCCGAAAGATCACCCAGAGCGCGCCTGCGGCCCCCACCGCCAGCGCCAGCGCCATCCGCGGCGTGGTGATCTGCCGCAAGAGCACATAGCCCGCCAGCCCCGAGACCACCGGCGTCAGGGTAAAGACGGCGGCGGCCGAAACCGGCGCTGCTGTCTTGAGCCCCTCGAACATCAGCACGAAATAGAGCCCCATCGCGCCGCCCAGCAGCAGATACCGCCAGGGCGCGCGCCAGGTGGTGCGCGGAATGCCGGGGCCAAGCGCGGCCCCTGCCCCCACGACCATCGCGGCCAGCACGAAGCGCGGCGCATTGAGCGCGGCGGGCGCGATATGCGGCGTCGCCATTGCACCCAGCGCGAAAGACCCCGCCACCAGCCCCGAGAAGCAGAGCATCGCCAGATGCCCGCGCACGGCCCCGCTCACCCGGTCTGCCACGCGCTCGCGCGCGCCTTGAGAAAGGTCAGAAACGCCTGCACCTTGGTGGTGCGGTGCAAATCCATATGGGTCACCAGCCACAGCGGCGCCGCCCATTCCGGCTTGGGCGGCATCACCTGCACCAGCCCCGGCACTTCTGCCGCCTGCAACACCGAGGTAAACCCGATCCCCGCCCCGGCAAGGATCGCGTTGCGCTGCGCATGCACGTCGCCCGAGCGAAAGACGATATTCTCGCCCGGCACATTATCCTGCAACCAGCGATGAAACGGCGCGCGCGTCTTGGGATCATCCGCCCCGATAAAGCGGTGTTGCCCGAACTCCGCGCAACCCTTGGGCAAGCCATGCCGCGCGGCATAGCCCTCACTGGCATAGAGCGTGAATTGCTGCTGAAAGAACGGCTGCACCACATTGTCGGGCTGATCCGGCACCGCGCCCGCCCGGATCGCCACATGCGCCTCGCCATATTCCAGCCGAAACAGGCGATCCCCGGTCAGGTAGCGCACCACCAGATCGGGATAGCCCTGCTGAAACTCCGCCAGCACCGGGGCCAGAAGATGGCTCAAGCCGCCGATCGAGGTCACCACCAATTCCCCCGACACATCATTGCCGCGCCCCTTGATCCGTCCGGCCAGTTGGTTGAACTGATCGTCGGTCGCCTGCGCCACGCGCAACAGGTCATCGCCAGCCTCGGTCGGCGTATAGCCCCGCGCATGGCGCTGAAACAGCTTCACCCCCAGCCGCTCCTCCAGCGCGTCGATATGGCGGATGACGGTGGCATGATGCACGCCCAGCACCTCCGCCGCTCCGCTGACGGTGCCCACGCGCGCCACGTTATAGGCGGTGCGCACCTCGTCCCAATTGTCCATCACCCGCGTTATCCTGTCCGCTTGTTCCCTGGCCGCGCAACTATGCGGCGGCCTTGCGCCAGTTGCAATCATCCGCGCGGTGGGTATCATCCCGTACCGCTGTTCCGAGGCGCGCCGATGAAGATCACCCGCACCACCCCCGATCTGCTGATCGCCGAAGAGACGCCGTGGTTCATCGCGGTGATGCTCTCGCTCGGCCTGCTGCTCTTCGTCGGCGTGGGCCTCTTGGTCAGTTCGCAGTCGCTGATCGGAGCCTTCGTGATGGGCGGCATCGGCGGCGGCATGTGCTTTGCCGCGATCTGCATCTTCGTCGAGCGGCTGCAAATCATCCTTGATGCGCAGGCGGGTACCGCCACCTTGCGCGCCCGCACCATCCTGCGCCAGCGCGAAGAGGTGCTGCCGCTCTCCGACGTGCTGCGCGCCACCGGCGAGACCACGCTCTCGGGCAGTAATGCAGGCATCGACCCGGCCCGCGTCCGCCGCAAACTGCACCGCCCCTCGCTGGTGCTCTCGGACGGCGCGGGCGGCGAGGTGCTGCGCCCGATCACCGAGATCTACGACAGCAGTTCCGCCTCGGGCAAGGTCGTGCGCGCCATCAACGACTGGCTGGCGCAACTGCGCGGCACCGATGCCACCCCGCCCGCTTGACTCGCCCGCCCCGCGCGCGTAAACGCCCCCCCAACACCCCGGAAGCCGCACGCTTCCGGTCCCGGGCGCGGTCCGGGATCGCCCCCCGTCAGCGCGTTGCGCCCACGGGGGCGTTTATCGTTTTAACCGTTGCCCCTATATCGGGTGACAGATGAGCAACCGGCGAAGGAGCCCGAGTGATGTTTGAAAATCTGTCCGAACGCCTCTCCGGCGTCCTCGACCGGCTGACCAAGCAGGGCGCGCTTTCCGAAGACGACGTCAAGACCGCCCTGCGCGAGGTGCGCGTGGCACTTCTTGAGGCCGACGTCTCGCTGCCCGTCGCCCGCGAGTTCATCAAGAAGGTGGAATCTCAGGCCACCGGTCAGGCGGTCACCAAATCGGTGACGCCGGGCCAGCAGGTCGTCAAGATCGTCCATGACGCCCTGATCGAGACGCTCCGGGGCAGCGAAGACCCCGGCGCGCTCAAGATCGACAACCCGCCCGCGCCGATCCTGATGGTCGGCCTGCAGGGCTCGGGCAAGACCACCACCACCGCCAAACTCGCCAAGCGCCTGAAAGAGCGTGACGGCAAGAAAGTGCTGATGGCCTCGCTCGACACCAATCGCCCGGCGGCGATGGAACAGCTGGCCATCCTCGGTCGTCAGATCGGCGTCGACACCCTGCCCATCGTCAAGGGCGAAGACCCGGTGCAGATCGCCAGGCGCGCGAGGACGCAGGCGAGCCTTGGCGGCTATGACGTCTACATGCTCGACACCGCCGGCCGCTTGCATATCGACGCCGAGCTGATCGCGCAGGCGGCGGCGGTGCGCGACGTGGCCAACCCGCGCGAGACGCTGCTGGTCGTCGATGGCCTGACCGGCCAGGATGCCGTCAACGTCGCCACCGAATTCGATGACAAGATCGGCGTCACCGGCGTCGTCCTCACCCGGATGGACGGCGACGGGCGCGGCGGTGCGGCGCTTTCCATGCGCGCCGTCACCGGCAAGCCCATTCGCTTCGTGGGCCTGGGCGAGAAGATGGACGCCATCGAGACGTTTGAGCCCGAGCGCATCGCCGGCCGCATCCTCGGCATGGGCGACATCGTGGCGCTGGTGGAAAAGGCGCAGCAGACCATCGAGGCCGAACAGGCCGAACGCATGATGCGCCGCATGCAAAAGGGTCAGTTCAACATGAACGACCTGCGCAGCCAGCTTGAGCAGATGCAAAAGATGGGCGGCATGGAAGGGCTGATGGGGATGATGCCCGGCATGGGCAAGATGGCCAAGCAGGTGCAGGAGTCAGGCTTTGACGACAAGATGATCCAGCGCCAGATCGCCCTCATCCAGTCGATGACGAAAAAGGAACGCGCCAACCCCGCCCTGTTGCAGGCCAGCCGCAAGAAACGCATCGCCAAGGGTGCCGGGCAAGAGGTGTCCGATCTCAACAAGCTGCTGAAGATGCACCGCCAGATGGCCGACATGATGAAGAAACTCGGCAAGGGCAAAGGCGGCATGATGAAACAGGCCATGAAGGGCATGTTCGGCAAGGGCGGCGGAATGCCCGACATGAACGACCCCAAGGCGATGGAAGAGGCGGCACGCGCCATGGGCGGCAAACTGCCCGGCGGTTTGGGCGGCATGGGCGGCGGCGGCATGGGCCTGCCCCCCGGCCTTTCGGGCTTCGGCAAGAAGAAATAAACCGATGCTTTCACCGTTCTTCAAATACTCATATCCCACCGCGCAACCGGCACACCGCCGGGGGAGGGCACGCCCATGACCCTCACCAACGCCCCCGTGCTCGACAGCACGCACCTCATCCTGCGCGGGCCGCAGATGCGCGAGTTCGACGCGCTGGCGGCATTTTTCGCCGATCCCGACCGCGCCTGGGGCTTCGGCGGGGCCGAGACGCGCCCCGATGCGTGGCGCTGGTGGGCCAGCAATATCGGCCACTGGCATATCCACGGCTACGGCTATTTCACGATAGAGGACAAGGCCAGCGGCGCGCCGGCGGGCATCTGCGGCATCTGGAACCCCGAAGGCTGGCCCGAGCCGGAACTGGGCTGGGTCGTGTTCGAGGGCTTCGAGGGCCGCGGCATCGCCTATGAGGCCGCACTCCGCGTCCGCCGCTACGCCTATGAGGATCTGGGCTTCACCACGCTGACCTCCAACATCCTGCCGGGCAACACCCGCTCGGTCGCATTGGCGGAACGCCTCGGCGCCTGGTTCGAGCGCGAGTATGACAACGTCTCGATGGGCCGCGACATGCTCTACCGCCACCCCGGCCCCGACGCCGCCACCGACACCGCCCCTGGCCGCGACGATGACGGCTCGGTCGAGGCCTACGCATGACCACCCTCACCCTGCATATCCCCACGGTCGAGGCTGGTGACATCGTGCTGCGCGCCATCTGCGAAGACGATCTTGACCCGCTCGCCTCGTTCTACGCGGGCGCGCGCAGCCAGTTTGTCGGCGGGCCGTTGGAGCGCGCCGATTGCTGGCGGCTCATCGCCGGCAACCTCGGCCATTGGGCGCTGCGCGGCTATGGCATGTGGGTGATCTCAGACCGCGCCAATGGCGACCCGATGGGGATCTGCGGCTTCATCTACCGCGAGGGCTGGGACGAGCCGGAACTGGGCTGGCAGGTCTGGGACGGGCACGAGGGGCGCGGCACCGCCTGTCGCGCCGCGCGCGCCGCGCGGGCACACGGGGCCACGCAGTTCGGCCTCGATGGCGTGATCTCCTATATCGACGCGGGCAACACCCGCTCGCTGGCGCTGGCCCGACGTATCGGCGCATGGTTCGAGCGGGACGGCACGCTTCTGGGCAAGCCCTGTCAGGTCTGGCGCCATCCCAGGGCGTCGGAGGTGGTGGCATGAGCACCTATCCCGATATCCCGGTGATCGAGACCCGCCGCCTCGTGCTGCGCGGCCCCGAGGCCGGGGACTATCCCGATTTCAAGGCGACCTTCGCCTCCTACCGTTCGCGCTTCATGGGCGGGCCGCTCAATCCTTACGAGGCGTGGATGCTCTACGCCGCCGAGATCGGCCATTGGGCGGTGCGCGGCTTCGGCATGTGGATGGTCCACGACAAGGACACGGACGAGACCTACGGCATGGCCGGTGGCTGGTTCCCCGCGAAATGGCCCGAGCGCGAGATCGCCTGGATCATCTGGCCCGACAAGGCCGGCAAGGGATACGCGCTCGAAGCCACCCATGCCGTGCGTCGCCATTTCTACGAGCGGCAGGGCTGGGACGGGGCGGTCAGCTATATCGACCCCAAGAACCTCGACAGCATCCGCCTGGCCGAACGTCTCGGCTGCACCAAGGATCGCGAGGCCGCGACCATCGACGGCTCGGATGCGGTCTATCGCCACCCGTCCCCGTCCGCCGCCGCCTCGGGGCAGTTGCGCGACGGGATCGAGCTCGAGATCAACCATTACTGCGACCCGATGTTCAAGCCGAAGGGAATGCCCATTGACTGACATGACCCTGACCCGCGCACCGACGCAATACCGACGTGATACCGACGTCATGCAGACCGGCATTTTCGCCCGTTCGGAGAACCGCCATGACCAGTGACGCCACTCGCGCCGCCGCCCTTCTGGCCGAGCACCGCAAGAGCATCGACCGCCTCGACGCGATCCTCGTCTTCACCCTGGCCGAGCGGTTCAAGCACACCCAGGCCGTGGGCAAGCTCAAGGCCGAACACGACCTTCCCCCGTCCGATCCCGCGCGCGAAGCCGCGCAGATCGAACGGCTCGAAGAATTGGCGAAAGCGGCCGATCTCGACCCCGCCTTTGCCAAGGAGTTTTTGAACTTCATCATCGCCGAGGTGATCCGGCATCACCAGAAGCACCAATCGTAAGGTGGGGTTCAACCCCACCAAATCCCCGCCATTAAAGGAGAATATCAAATGGCCATGAAAATCCGTCTCGCCCGTGGTGGCTCGAAAAAGCGCCCCTTCTATCGCATCGTGGCCGCTGACAGCCGCATGCCCCGCGATGGCCGCTTCATCGAGAAACTGGGCACCTACAACCCGCTCCTGCCCAAGGACAGCGAAGACCGCGTCAAGATGGACGTAGAGCGCATCCAGCACTGGCTGGCGCAGGGCGCCCAGCCCACCGACCGCATCAGCCGCATGCTGGAAAGCGCGGGCGTGATCGCCAAGAAAGAGCGCGCCAACCTGAAAAAGGCCGTCCCCGGCAAGAAAGCCCAGGACCGCGCCGAAGAGAAAGCCGCCAAGGCCGCAGCCGCCGCCGAAGCCGCGAACGCCCCCGCCGAAGAGGCGACGGCGGAAGAGTAAGACAGGCAAGGCACTGGAATGTCAGAGTTTTCCGCAGACTTCCAGACCAGGTTGCGCGATCTCATGCGGTGGCGGCGCGACGTGCGCCGCTTCCGCACCGGTCCCGTGGACGAGGCAATCCTGCACGATTGCCTCGACACGTTTCTATTGGCCCCCTCGGTGGGCCTCAGCGAGCCATGGCGCGTGATCGAGGTGCAAAGCCCCGCCGCCCGCGCCGCCGCCCTCGCCAATTTCAGCGCCGCCAACGCCCAGGCACTCGACGGCTATGATGGCGAAAAGGCACATCTTTACAGCAACTTGAAACTCTCGGGCATGCAAGAGGCCCCGGTGCAACTCGCCATCTGGTGCGACGACAGCACCGACAAGGGCGCAGGCCTCGGGGCCGCCACCATGCCCGAAACCCGCCGCTATTCCGTGGTGGGCGCGATCACGCTCTTCTGGCTCACCGCCCGCGCAAAGGGCCTCGGTGTCGGCTGGGTATCGATCCTCGACCCCGAGAAATTGGCCCAGGATCTTGATATACCACAAGATTGGTCGCTCGTCGCCTATCTCTGCGTCGGTTGGCCCGAGGCCCGCAGCGACACCCCCGAGCTTGAACAGGCCGGATGGGAGACGCGGCGCCCCACCCTGCCGACGGAGACCCGCTGATGTGTGCCAACCCTTTGCATCGGCGCAATTTTCCCCTAGCCTGCCCGGCAGGTCACAACCGTGAGAGAGAAGCATGAGCGACGATCACCGCATCTGCGTGGGGGCTATCGCCGGGGCCTTCGGCGTCAAGGGCGAATTGCGCCTCAAGAGCTTCACGGCCTCCCCCGAGGACATCGCCGACTACGTGCCGCTCACGACCGAGGACGGCAGCCGCAGCTTCGATCTGACCCTGACAGGGCAGACCTCCGGCGCGCTCACCGCGCGGCTCTCAGGCGTCACTACCAAGGAACAGGCCGACGCCCTGCGCGGTATGCGTCTCTACGTGCCCCGCGACCGGTTGCCGAGCCTGCCGGATGACGAATTCTACCACGCCGACCTGATCGGGCTCGAGGTGTTCGATACCGGCGGCACGTCGCTTGGCCGGGTCAAGGCGGTGCTCAACCACGGCGCGGCGGATCTCTTGGAAATCCACGGTCCCGGCCTCAAATCCACGGTGCTCCTGCCCTTCACGCGCGAGGCGGTGCCGACGGTGGATCTTTCCGCCGGACGGATTGTCGCAGACCCGCCCGAGGGGCTGTTCTGAGCGATGCGCATCCTGCTCCACCCCGGTTTTCACAAGACCGGCACGTCGAGCCTGCAACGCGGCGCGACGGCGCAAATGGACATGCTCGGGCGACGTCTGCAACTGATGCTCACCCCCGACCTGATCAAGGCCGCCCGTGCCGCGCGGCACTATTCCGAGCGGCGGACAGATGAATATCTCGACCGTTTTACCACGGAATTTCAACGCGCTGTCGAGGCGCGGGACGGCAGCGACCGACGACCGCTCCTGATCAGTTCCGAGGTGCTGAGCGGCCATCTGCCCGGCCTCAGGGGGGTGAAAACCTATGCCGCCGCCCCGGCCCTTGCCCGCGCTGCGGTGGACATCCTGCGCCGCCATTACGGCGCAGAGGCGGCGATCACCGTCTGGTTCACCACCCGCGCGCCCCAGACATGGCTGCGCAGCCTCTACTGGCAGAACCTGCGCGCGCAGCGCCTGACCGAAGAGTTCGAGCCGTTTCGTGACCGCATGGCGCCCGCCGCCGATCACGCCCGTATCGTGGACGAGGCGCGCCGCTGTCTCGGTACCAAAGCACAGGTCGAGACTGACCGCATCGAAGACATCGGCCCCGAACCGCTCGGCCCGCTCGGCGCGGCATTGCGGCACCTCGGCGTAACCACCGAAGGGCTGGGCGCCCTGCCCCAACACAACACGCAGCCTGAAAACGCGGCACGCGACTTTCTCGCGCTCAACCGCTCTGCCATGGGTGACGAGGCCCTGTCCGAGACCAAGCGAAAGGTGCTGCGCCGCTACCGTCGCGCCGAGCAGTCCGATAGCTGAACCCCGCAAAATCCCTTGCCTGCCCCCGTACCAAAGGCTAAGCGGCAGCATCATGAGCGACACCGCCAAATCCCACGGGCGCAAATCCATCCGCGCCACCCTGCAACCGCGAGAGCTGATGACCCCCACGCCGGAGCTTGCCCGCGCGTGGAAGGCGCAGGTCATCACCCTGCTGCCGCAGGCGTTTCCGGGTGTTCTGGGCGAGAGCCTGACGGGCCGCGCGCTCAAGAACGGGCTGTGGTCGCTCACCCCCATCGACCTGCGCCCCTTCGGCGAGGGCAAGCACCGCAATGTCGATGACACGCCCGCCGGTGGCGGCGCGGGCATGGTGCTGCGCGCCGACGTGATGGGCCGCGCCATCGACCGCGCACAGGACAGCGCACCGCGCGGCGCGCCGCTCATTTACCTCAGCCCGCGCGGGCGGCGCTTCGATCAGGCAATGGCGCAGCGCCTCGCCCAAGGGCCTGGCGTGACGCTGATCTGTGGTCGGTTCGAGGGGCTGGATGAGCGCGTGATCGAACATTACGGCATCGAGGAGGTCTCTCTGGGCGACTTCGTGATGACCGGCGGAGAGATCGCCGCGCAGGCCCTGATCGACGCCTGCGTGCGGCTCCTCCCCGGGGTTCTGGGCAATGCCGAGAGCGCCGTCGAGGAAAGCCATTCGAGCGGCCTTTTGGAACATCCACACTACACCCGCCCCGCCGAATGGCAGGGCCGCGCGATCCCTGAGATACTGACTTCGGGCGATCATGCGAAGGTGGCGGCGTGGCGGCGCGAGATGTCCGAACGCCTTACCGCCGCGCGCCGTCCGGACCTGTGGGAGCGTCACCTTAAATCGCGCCGCGACAAGGCTTGATCCGCCCCCCGATTGCGCCTATACACCGCGCAGTCTGGAATCGGCATCGCTGTTCCGGGCATGTTTCATATGGCACATCAGACCGCCCGGCCTTCTTCGGCCTTGAGGGGTGCCCGAAGAAACGACTGAACAAGACAAGGACGACCCTGATCTCTGGCGGGCGCACATGCGGACCCGGAAGAAGACCAAGAGCTCTGAGGGACGCACAACAGCTTTGCGGAAAAAACCGCAGGCATATCAGGAGAATAGCGATGGACATTATCGCTCAGTTGGAGGCGGAACAGATCGCCTCGCTCGGGAAGACCATTCCCGATTTCAAGGCCGGCGACACGATCCGTGTCGGCTACAAGGTGACCGAAGGCACCCGCACCCGTGTGCAGAACTTCGAAGGCGTCTGCATCAGCCGCAACAACGGCAAGGGCATCGCAGGCTCGTTCACGGTCCGCAAGATTTCCTTTGGCGAAGGCGTGGAGCGCATGTTCCCGCTTTATTCGACCAATATCGAGCATATCGAGGTGGTGCGCCGTGGCCGCGTCCGCCGCGCCAAGCTCTACTACCTGCGCGCGCGCCGTGGCAAATCGGCCCGTATCGCGGAAGACACCCATTACAAGCCCCTCAAGGGCAAGTCGGCGTAAGGACTGGCAAGATGAAAACAGACATCCATCCCGATTATCACCTCATTGACGTCAAGATGACCGACGGCACCATCGTTCAGATGCGGTCGACCTACGGGGCCGAGGGCGATACGCTCTCGCTCGACATCGACCCGTCGGTGCACCCGGCCTGGACCGGCGGCTCCTCGCGCTTGATGGACACCGGCGGTCGAGTGTCGAAGTTCAAGAACAAGTATGCCGGCCTCGGCTTCTGAAACCACGGGCACGACGACTACAGATCACGCCGTCCTCCGGGGCGGCGTTTTCTTTTGGCGCGGGTCGCACTTTACTTTTTGCTAAGGAAACGGCAATATACCGACTATTCGAAAGTTGTTTTCAGTCTGAGCACCGAAAACGTGACCCTGCGGAGGGCCAACTCCGCAGGGTCTTCTTTTTCAGGAACTCAAAGCCCCGTCAAAAGCCGGATGACCGTGACCAACAGCGTTCCCGCTGCCAGAAAGATCATCCATTTTCGAAAATTGCTTTCATTCAGCCTGATCACCTCCTTCTGCTGCAATGGATTGCAACAAAAGTACACCACCGGGTCGAGGTGAAGGAAAGGTAAAAATACGTCTTCGTCTTGCGGAATTTCGCTTGCAGTCTCCGGACAGCCCCCTACTCCGCCGCCTCCGCATAGTCCTCGAGCGGCGGGCAGGTGCAGATCAGGTGCCGGTCGCCATAGACATTGTCCACACGGTTGACCGGCGGCCAGTACTTGTCCACCCGGAAGGCCCCCGGCGGGAAACAGCCCTGTTCGCGGCTATAGGGCCGGTCCCACTCGCGAATGAGATCCTCCATCGTATGCGGCGCGTTCTTGAGCGGGTTGTTCTCGGCATCCATCCGCCCCTCCTCGATGTCGCGGATCTCCTGCCGGATCGCCAGCATCGCGTCAACGAACCGGTCCAACTCGGTCTTGGTCTCGCTCTCCGTGGGCTCCACCATCAGCGTGCCGGGCACCGGAAAGCTCATCGTGGGCGCGTGAAAGCCGCAATCCATCAGCCGCTTGGCGATATCGTCCACGGTGACGCCCGCGCTCTTCTCGAACGGGCGCGTATCGAGGATGCATTCATGCGCCACCCGGCCCGTCGGCCCCTTGTAGAGCACGTCATAGGCCCCCTCCAACCGCTTGGCGATGTAATTGGCATTGAGGATCGCCACCCGCGTCGCCTGCGTGAGGCCCGCGCCACCCATCATCAGGCAATAGGCCCATGAAATAGGCAACAGCGAGGGCGAGCCATAGGGCGCGGCACTGACCGGGCCCTGTTCGCCGCCCGTCGCCGGATGGCCCGGCAGATGCGGCACCAGATGCGCCTTGACGCCAATCGGTCCCATGCCGGGCCCGCCGCCGCCATGCGGGATGCAGAAGGTCTTGTGCAAGTTGAGATGGCTCACGTCGCCGCCCACGTCACCGGGCCGTGCAAGCCCCACCATGGCGTTCATGTTGGCCCCGTCGATATAGACCTGCCCGCCATGTTTGTGGGTGATGTCGCAGACCTCGCGCACCGTCTCCTCGAACACGCCGTGGGTTGAGGGATAGGTGATCATGCAGCCGGCGAGGTTCTCGGAATGCTTTTCGGCCTTGGCGCGAAAATCCTCCACGTCGATATCGCCGTTCTCGGCGGATTTCACCACGACCACATCCCAGCCCACCATATGCGCGCTTGCCGGGTTGGTGCCGTGGGCGCTAACCGGGATGAGGCAAACCTTGCGATGCCCCTCGCCATTCGCCCGATGATACGCGGAAATCGTCAGGAGCCCCGCATATTCGCCCTGCGCGCCGGAATTGGGCTGCATCGAAATCGCGGCATAGCCGGTGATGTCACAGAGCTTGGTGCTCAGATCGTCGATCATCTCCTTATAGCCAAGCGCCTGATCGGCGGGCACAAAGGGATGCAAGAGCGAGAATTCGCGCCAACTGACCGGCATCATCTCGGCGGCAGAATTGAGCTTCATCGTGCAGGACCCAAGCGGGATCATCGCGCGATCCAGCGCCAGATCACGATCCGCCAGACGGCGCATGTAGCGCATCATCTCGGTCTCGGCCCGGTTCATGTGAAAGACCGGATGGGTGAGATACGCGCTCTCTCGCTGCAACGCCTCGGGGATGCGATACTCATGCGTGAAATCGCTGTCCTCCATGATGATGCCAAAGGCGCGCCAGACCGCCTCCACGGTCGCGGTGCGGGTGCGTTCATCAAGCGTGATGCCTATCTTGGTGTCGCCCACGCGGCGCAGGTTCACACCCTCGCGCACCGCCGATTGCAGCACGCCACGCTGCAAGAGCCCCACATCGACCGTGATCGTGTCAAAGAAATCGCCCGGCTCCACATGAAAGCCCGCCGCCTCCAGCCCCTTGGCCAGACGCACCGTCTTGCGGTGGATGCGCTGAGCGATGGCGCGCAGCCCCTTGGGGCCGTGAAACACCGCATACATTGACGCCATGACCGCCAAGAGCGCCTGCGCGGTGCAGACATTCGAGGTGGCCTTCTCGCGGCGGATATGCTGCTCGCGGGTTTGAAGGCTGAGGCGGTAGGCACGGTTGCCGTGGCTGTCCACACTCACCCCCACGATCCGCCCCGGCAGGGCGCGCTTATAGGCATCCTTGGTGGCCATATAGGCGGCATGCGGGCCGCCATAGCCCACCGGCACGCCGAACCGCTGTGTAGATCCTACGGCGATATCGGCGCCCATGGCCCCCGGCTCTTTGAGAAGCGTCAGCGCCAATGGATCGGCAATCACGATGCCGATGGCGCTTTGCTCATGCAATGCCGCGATCTCAGCGCTGAAATCGCGCAGATACCCGTGCGTGCCGGGATACTGGAAGATCGCGCCGAACACCTTGTCGGCCTGCATCGCCTCGGGCGCGCCTACGATCACCTCGATATCCATAGGCGCGGCGCGGGTCCGCATCACGGCGATATTCTGCGGATGACAGTTCTCATCGACAAAGAACGCCCGCGCCTTCGACTTGGCCACGCGCTGCGCCATGGTCATCGCCTCGGCCGCCGCCGTCGCCTCGTCGAGAAGCGAGGCATTGGCAATCTCCAGCCCGGTCAGGTCACTGACCATGGTCTGGAAATTCAACAGCGCCTCCAGCCGCCCCTGGCTGATCTCGGGCTGATAGGGCGTGTAGGCGGTGTACCAGGCCGGGTTCTCGAAGATATTGCGCTGGATCGCGGGCGGCGTGACCGTGCCATGATAGCCTTGCCCAATGAGCGAGGTCAGCACCTTGTTCTTGGATGCGGTCTGCCACATGTGATGCAGCAATTCGCTTTCCGACTTGGGCTTGCCGAAATCGAGTGGGGCCTCCTGTCGAATTGATTTTGGCACCGTCTCGTCGATCAGCGCGTCGAGGCTGTCGACACCCAGCACGTTGAACATCTCCGCCATTTCCTCGGGCGAGGGGCCGATATGACGGCGATTGGCGAAATCATAGGGCAGATAGTCGGTCGCTTTGAACGGCATGGCGGTGTCCTCATCGCATCCGGAGGCGGCAGGCGCCGACCCCCTGGTTCATCTTTCCGAAAATACTCTCGCCGAAGGCAGACCCTCAACCAATATAAGCCCGGTAGGCGGCCTCATCCATCAGGTCGTCCATCTGGCTCGGGTCTGAGGGCTTGATCTTGAAGAACCACGCATCGCCCATCGGATCGTCATTGACCTTGCCGGGCTCGTCGGTGAGCACCTCGTTCACCTCCACGATCTCGCCGTCGATGGGGGCGAGGATGTCCGAGGCCGCCTTGACGCTCTCGATCACCACGATCTCGTCGTCCTTGGTGACAACCTTGCCGACCTCGGGCAGTTCGACAAAAACCACATCGCCCAGCTGTTCGCTGGCATGCTCGGTTATGCCCACGACCACGACATCGTCTTCTTCGCGCAGCCATTCGTGTTCTTCGGTGAATTTCATGTTGTGCTCCCTGATGCTGATTCAGCGTTTGAAATTGGCGGGGGTGAAGGGCAGCCGGGCCACCCGGACAGGAAGGCGCTTGCCACGCAGCTCCCCGAAAAGCTCGGTTCCCTCGGCGGCCATTTGGACGGGCACGTAGCCCATCGACATCGGCCCTTCGATCGTTGGTCCGAACGCGCCAGAGGTGACATGGCCCACCGGTTCGCCCCCCTCGGCTGCGGCGAAAAGCGGCGTGCCTTCGCGCATCGGCGCGCGACCCTCGGGGCGCAGGCCAACGCGGGCGCGGGCTGCACCGTTCTGCAGCTCATCCAGAATGCGCGCGGCACCCGGAAAGCCCCCGGCCCGGTCGCCGCCCGCCCGACGCACCTTCTGGATGGCCCAGTTCAGGCTCGCCTCGACCGGGCTGGTGGTGGTGTCGATGTCGTGCCCGTAAAGGCACAGCCCCGCCTCCAGCCGCAGGCTGTCGCGCGCCCCAAGGCCGATGGGCTCCACCGCCTCATGCGCAAGCAGGGCGCGGGCAAGCGGTTCGGCCTGATCCTCGGTCACGGAAACCTCATAGCCATCTTCACCGGTATAGCCCGAGCGCGAGATCCACAGGTCTCCGAAACCGCTGTCGAAAATGCCCACATCCATGAAGCGCATCTGCGCCACGCCCGGCACCAGTTCCGCCAGCACGCCCTCGGCGGCGGGGCCTTGCAATGCAAGCAGCGCACGGTCGGTGATCGCCTCGACCTCGACGCCCGAAAGCCAGGCCCGCATATGCGCGATATCCTCGGTCGTGCAGGCGGCATTGACCACGACGACCATGTGATCGCCGCGATTGGCCAGCATCAGATCGTCCAGAATACCGCCTGCGTCATTGGTGAAGAAACCGTAACGCTGCCGCATCACGCCCAGACCCAGCAGATCGACGGGCACCAGCGCCTCCATCGCGCGGGCGACCTCTGCATAGCCGCCGGGCGCGCGCAGGATCACCTGCCCCATGTGGCTCACATCAAACAGCCCCGCCTTGGCGCGGCAATGCAGATGCTCCTTCATCACGCCCATGGGATATTGCACCGGCATGTCATAGCCCGCAAAGGGCACCATTTTGGCCCCCAAGTCACGGTGCAGCGCGTTGAGCGGTGTGATCTCCATATCGGCCATCAGCGTCCTTCCCTATCCATCCGGGCCGGATCATGTGCTGATCGCTCCGGCACCGACAAGACGCAAGCCCACAGGCTGCGCCGCGATGCCCCCTCTGTCCTTTCGCCTGAGATCGCTATCCCTTCGGCGCCCCGCATGTCGCAGCCGGGTCTCTCCAGAGTTCATTTGACGGGGCAGGTCCCTTTTGCCTGAGAGTTTCCGGGGCGGTTGCTCCTTCGGCACTGGCACGCGCCAGTTCTCCCTGTCCAGTCAGCGTGCACGCTAGTATACCGCGCGCAGGCCTTCAAGTCCGTTTCATGCAGGGCACCGCTGAAAAGATCGTGAAAAGCGCCTCGTTGTCGCAGACCAGCGCGTCGAGCGTCACCTCGTCAAGATGGGCATAAAACGCCTCAACCGCGTCCACGAGGGCAACGCGCAAGCGGCAGGCCGAGGTCAGAGGACAGGTATTGTCCACATCGGCAAAGCATTCCGCGACGGGGGTATTTTCCTCCAGCCGACGAAACACCTCGCCCACCCGGATCTCCGACATCGGGCGGCCAAGTGTCACACCGCCAGTGCGCCCGCGCTGCGTGTGCAGAAATCCCAGTTGACCCAGCTTGTTGATGATCTGCGCCAGATGGCTCTCAGAGGTGTTGCAACGCTCGGCGATCTCGGATTTGGTGACCAGACGCCCCTCGTTGGCCGCGCAGAACATGAGCAGGCGGATGGCGATATTGGTGCGTTTGGTGATCCGCATGGTGTCCGGCTCCCTTGCTTGAACTCCGCGAGGATTGCCCCGAGACTAACGAGAAACCATGATTCAGATCAAAGGAGCGGCAAAACCTTCATGCAGGATGCATATTTCTTCGGCTATGGCAGCCTTGTGAACCGCGCGACCCATGTATTCGAGGGCGCGCAGACCGCGCATCTCAGGGGCTGGCGGCGCATCTGGCGGCATACCGATCTGCGGCCCGTGGCCTATCTCACGGTGGTGCCAGACGAGGGGGCCGAGATCGACGGGCTGATTGCGCCGGTGCCAGGGGCGGACTGGCCCGCGCTCGACGCGCGCGAGGCGGCCTATATCCGCGCCCCCGCCTCGCATCAGGTACGCCACGCCCTGCCGCATGCGCCCGAGATCGCGGTCTATACCATCCCCGACGGCCATCACGGCGCACCGACACAAGCGCATCCCATCCTGCTCAGCTATGTCGATGTGGTGGTGCAGGGCTATCTGCGCGAATTCGGCGAAGCCGGGGTGGCGCGGTTCTTCGACACCACCCATGGCTGGGACGCCGCCATTCTCGATGACCGCGCCGCGCCGCGGTATCCGCGCCATCAGACGCTGAGCGGCGAGGAGCGCGATCTGACCGACATGCATCTGGCGCGGCTCGGCCCGTCGATCATCGTGGCCTGCGAATGACGCACGTTCCCGCCTGGACCGGCCCCGGCAGGCGCGCCACTATAGCCGAGCATATCGGCAACGGGGGGCACTCGCGGTGAGGTTCAGTTTTCTTTCGACCTGGGCAATGACCCTGTTGCGGTTCAGCCGCAAGCTGTGGTTGAGGGTCAGCCTCTTTGCCCTGCTCGCCGTGCTTGTGGCCGCCGTCTCCATCCTTTTCGAAGACCAGATCCCCGCCGCGATGAAAGACCGCTTCACCACCGCCTCGGTGATGCCGATCCTCTCGATCCTGGCCTCCGGCATGCTCGCGGTCAGCACCTTCTCGCTCAACGTCATGGTGACCGCGCATAACGCGGCGGCGCAGCAGGCCACACCACGCGTGCACAGAATCCTTCTGGCCGATACCACCACCCATACGGCTTTGGCGGTCTTTATCGGGGCTTTCGTTTATGCGCTGAGCGCGATTATCCTGATCAAGTCGAACGTCTATCCCGAAGGCTCGAGCGTGCTGGTTCTGGGCTTCACCGTGGCAGTCGTGGTGCTGGTCGTGCTGGCGCTCTTGCGCTGGATTCATCATCTCAGCGATCTCGGCAGCATGGACGCCACGCTTGCCGCGACCGAGGCCTCCGCGCGCACCTGCCTGATCCGCAGCAACAATCTGCCGTCACTGGGCGCAGTGGTGATGACAAAGGACATGGTCATTCCCGCGCGGGCGTCGCCCATAAAGGCCACCGCCACAGGCTATGTGCAATTCATCGACATGCCGGGCATCAGCGAACGGCTGAAATCCGACCAGACGCGCGTCTATCTCCAAGCGCGTCCCGGCGACTATGTGATCGAAGGGCAGACCATTGGCCATGTCACGGGCCTGCCGAACGACGAGACCGAAACCATCGCGCGGCGCTACACCATCGGTCGGCATCGCACGTTCGAGCAGGATGCCTCCTACGGGTTGCTGGTGCTGTCCGAGACGGCTTCGCGCGCACTCTCGCCCGGGATCAACGATCCGGGCACGGCGATCGCGGTGATCTGTCGGCAGGAAAAACTGCTGCTTGACTGGGCGCATGCGGTCCCCGGCGAGAACGAGCCGCTTTTTTCACGCGTCTTTCTGCCCGACACCTCGCGCCAGGCGATGATCGAGAATGCCTTTGCCGGGGCGGCGCGCGACGGGGCCGGGCAGATCGAGGTGGGCTTGCGCCTGCGCGACGCGCTCCGGCGGATCGCGGATGCGCCGGATACCGCGCTTGCCGACGCTGCGCGCGACATGTCCGCGCGTGCTTTGAAATATGCCGACGCGGCCCTGACCCTCGAAAGCGAACGCGAGCGCCTGCGCGAGCCACCGGGCGGGATTAGTTCCTTGCCTTGATCACCTGCAGGAGCGGTAGAACCTTCGCCATCTCCGGTCCGCGCGCCTGACCGGTCAATGCCAGACGCAGCGGCATGAAGAGGCCCTTGCCCTTGCGCCCCGTCGCCTCCTTGACCACGGCGGTCCATTTGCCCCAGGTCTCGTTGTCATGCGGACCCTCGGGGAGGAGCGCCATCGCCTCGGCGATGAAGCCGCGGTCCTCCTCGTCGATCACTGGATCGGCCCCGTCGCGGAACATCGCCCACCATGCGTCCAGATCATTGAGCGTGGTGATGTTCTCGCGCGTGACCTCCCAGAATTGCGGGCCAAGATCGTCGGGCACGCCAAGCGCTGCGATCGTCCCGGCCACCGCCTCATAGGGGCGCGCGGCGATGATCCGGGCGGTCAGCGGAAAGAGATCGTTCTCGTCGAATTTGGTCGGGGCTGCACCGAACCTCTCGATGTCGAACCCTTCGATCAACTCGGCCATGTCGCTGCGCAACTCCACCGGATCGGCAGAGCCGAGCCGAGCCATCAGGCTCAGGAGCGCCATCGGCTCCACCCCGCGCGCGCGCAGATCCCGCAAGGAAAGGGTGCCAAGACGCTTGGACAAGGCCTCGCCCTGCGGACCGGTCAAAAGCGAGTGATGCGCGAAATGCGGCGACGTGCCGCCAAGCGCCTCGATGATCTGGATCTGCGTCGCCGTATTGGTCACATGGTCCGAGCCGCGCACCACATGAGTGACGCCCATCTCCACGTCATCGACAACCGAGGCCAAGGTATAGAGCACCTGCCCGTCGCCGCGAATGAGCACCGGGTCCGAGACCGAGGCCGCATCGATGGAAATCTCGCCCAAGATGCCGTCCTGCCAGATGATCCGCTCCTGATTAAGCTTGAAGCGCCACACGCCATTGCCACGCTCCGCGCGCAGGGCCGCACGCTCCTCTTCCGTGAGGCTCAGGGCCGCGCGGTCATAGACCGGCGGACGGCCCATGTTGAGCTGCTTCTTGCGCTTGAGATCAAGCTCCGTCGGCGTCTCGAACGCCTCATAGAACCGGCCCATATCGCGCAGCCGCTCTGCCGCCTCGGCATAGCGGTCAAGCCGTTCGGACTGCCGCTCGACACGGTCCCAATGCAGGCCCAGCCATTCGAGATCGTACTTGATCGCGTCCACATATTCCTGCTTGGAACGCTCCGGATCGGTATCGTCGATGCGCAGGATGAAGGTGCCGCCCGCCTTGGCGGCGATCATGTAGTTCATCAGCGCGGTGCGCAGGTTGCCCACATGGATGTATCCGGTGGGTGACGGGGCGAAACGGGTGGTGGTCATGGGCGTCTCCTGACTGTCGCGCGGGCTTTGTCACAGACGCGGGCGATTGTCCAGATTGCGGCGGCTCTAGCCGTGGGTGGGCCAGGCGTGATGCTCGTCGTCGATCACTAGCGGATGCGCGTGCCGCCGCCCGCCATGGGCGCGCAGATGCGGGTGATCCTCGGGCAGGTCCGGATGTTCGTGCTCAGGTGCCTCAGGCAGACCGGCGGGCCAGAGTCGTGACGCCAGAGCCAGCCCAACCACCGCCACGCCTGCGAGCAACATCAAGGCTGGCCCCATCCCGATCGCCTGCCCCGACCAACCGGCCAGGGGATAAGTGACCAGCCAGCAGGCATGGCTGAGCGCGAATTGCGCGGCAAAGACCGCCGGGCGGTCCTCGGCATGGGCCGAGCGCCGCAACAGCCGACCCGAGGGCGTAAGGATGGTTGAATAGAGAAACCCGATCATCCCCCAGACCAGCAGGAACACGCCCCAGCCGGGCAAACCGTCAAGCCAGAGCGTCGCACCGATCAGCAGCGCCACCAAGATCAGGCTCTGCGCGCCCGCCACCATCACCCGCCGGTCCGACAGATGATCAAGCAATCTTGGCAGGATCAGCGCCGCCGCCATCGAACCCGCGCCAAAGGCCGCCATCGCAATCGCCAGACCGGTCTCGCCCGCGCCATAATCGCCGCGCACCAGCACCACCGTATTGACCAGCACAAACGCCCCGACCGAGGCGGCCGCGAGGTTGAGTGCCAAGAGCCCGCGCAGGCGTGGCGTCGCCAGATAGATGCGCAGCCCCCGCGACAGACGCTCGCGGAACGGGCGCGCCGCCGCCGTGCCGCGCAGGGCGGGGATCACCGACACCGCCACCAGAATGGTGGACCCGACAAACCCCGCCACCGTGCCCAGAAACAGCAAGTGATAGCTCATCACCGTCAGCAAGAGACCGGCCAATGCCGGGCTTGTCAGGTTCTCCAGGTCATAAGCGATGCGCGACAGCGACAGCGCTCGGGTATAGTCACGCTCGTCCGGCAGCACATCGGGCAGCACCGCCTGATAGGCCGGGGTGAAGGTGGCCGACGCCGCCTGCAACACGAAGATCAGCCCGTAGACCTGCCAAAGATCGCTGACAAAGGGCAGGCAAAGCGCCACCGCTGCCCGGATCAGATCGGCCCCGATCAGCACTGCTTTGCGCGGCAGCCGCTGCACCACCGCCTGCGCGACGGGAGAGAGCCCCACATAGGCCACCATCTTGATCGTATAGGCCGTGCCCAGCACCAGCCCTGCGCGATCCCCCGCGAAATCATAGGCCAGAAGGCCGAGCGCCACGGTCAGCAGCCCCGAGCCCACGAGCGCCACGACCTGTGCTGCGAACAGGCGGGCATAATCGTGGTTCCGGAACAGGGACAACATGGCCCCATGCTAACCGTTCTGCGGGTCGCGTCGAAAGGGGCAAGTGCGCAGGTGTCCCGTTCTCAAATTTGCGTGACCGTCAATCGTGCTACATGCAACTACGCTATTGTTTGCGAGGAATAACGAAACAGGAGGTTCACATGTCCCGCACCACACTTACCCGCCGCGCTGTTCTGGGCTCGGCCGCAGCCCTGCCGCTGGCCGCTGTCGCCGCCACATCCGCGCGCGCCACTGCGCCGATGATGGGCGCAGGCACCACGCGCTTCAACCGCGTGACGCTTGGCGACTTCGAAGTCACGACGCTTCTGGCCGCCACCACGCCGCGCCCCGACCCGCATTCGATCTTCGGGCTCAACGTGGACAAGGCAACCTTCGACGAAGTATCCGCCGCGGCCAACATCCCCACCGATCAGGCGCAGTTCTTCTTCACCCCCACGGTGGTGAATACAGGCAGCGAACTGGTCCTCTTCGATACCGGGCTCAACCCCGAGGGCATCACCTCCGCGCTGGAGGCGGCAGGCTACTCGCCCGATCAGGTCGATGTGGTGGTGATCACCCATATGCATGGCGACCATATCGGCGGGCTGATGGGCGATGGTGGCGCGACCTTCGCCAATGCCCGCTACGTGACCGCGAGCACCGAATTCGACGCCTGGGCGGCGATGGACAATCAGACCTTCGACGCCAAGATGCGCCCGCTGGCCGAACAGACCGAGATGATCGGCGACGGGGCGAGCGTCGCTTCGGGCATCACCGCGATGGCGGCGCATGGCCACACGCCCGGCCACACGGCCTACATGATCGAGAGCGGCGGCAGCCAGCTTCTGATCGCGGCGGATTTCGCCAATCACTATGTCTGGTCGCTGGGATATCCCGATTGGGAGGTCAAGTTCGACATGGACAAGGCCAAGGCCGCCGAAACACGCCGCCGCCTGCTCGGCATGCTGGCCGCCGACAAGATCCCCTTCGTCGGCTATCACATGCCTTGGCCCGGCACCGGCTATGTCTCGGCCAAGGGTGACGGCTTCGTCTACGAGCCGACCAGCTATCAGCTGATGCTTTGACATCCGAACGGGGGCGGATTTACTTTCCCGCCCCCGCGCCCCATATCGCCGGGATGAAAGACCCGGCACCCACCCTTGCGGAGATCGAAGACATCGCCCGCAATGCCCTCGCCCAGTTGCCCGAAGCGTTCAGACGCGCGACTTGCGACGTGACGCTGATCGTCACCGAGTGGCCGCCGACGCATATCCTCGCAGAGATGGAGATCAACGACCCGCTCGTTCTGACCGGGCTTTACGAAGGCATACCGCTCACCGAGAAATCCAGCTTCGACCAGCCGCTTGGGCCCGATACGGTCTGGCTGTTTCGCGCGCCGATCCTGGCGGAATGGCGCGACCGGGGCGATGTGAGCCTGGAAAATCTGGTGACCCATGTCGTGGTGCATGAGTTTGCCCATCACCTCGGCTGGTCGGACGACGACATCGCCACAATAGACCGCTGGTGGGAGTGAGGCGACCCGATTTCGAATGGCTGACGCCATCCGACCTGCCGGGGGCGCTGCCCCCGGACCCCCGGAGTATTTCTGCCAAGAAGAAACCGGGACAGATTCAGAGGCGGGTCAGAGCTGGCCCGCCTCGTGCAGTCGCTCCCAGGCGAATTTAACGTAGCTGCTGCGGAAGGAATGCCCGCCTGGATGGAGGCAAAGGTCGAGCACCTCGCCGCGCGGATTGCGACGGCTCTGGCAGTCGAGATCCTCGAAACTATGCGTGCCGTCGGGGCTGAAGCCGCCGAGCCGTTCATACATGTTCATCGACTCCGAGACCTTGCCCTGCCGGGTCTCGCGGATGGGGCGGCCGTCAAGTGGCACGGTCGGGTCGCTGCGCCCGTGGATATGCACGAGGCTTGCGGCCGGGGTTTCGCAGCTGTCCGGCGGCCCCTTCCAGAAGGTTCCGGCAATAGCGGCAAAGCCCGCGAAACGCTCGGGCATGGTGCAGGCGAGGTTCCATACCATCATCCCGCCCGCCGAGAACCCTGCCGCCATGAGGCGCGTCGTATCAAGCGAAAAGCGATCCGACGCATCCTCGATCACCGCCTCGACATAGCGGTATTCGACCGACCCATCGGCCTCCATATGGCTGGGGGAAAAGGGTATGACCCAGTCGTCATCGGCGGATTTGAGCGCGATGAGCGCCAGTCCCATATCTGCCACTACGCGCCGCAAGTTGGCGTTGCGCATCACCGCCTCCGCCGATCCGCGATAACCATGCGCGTATATGATCGCGCCGACCGGGTCCTGATCCTGCCCCTCGGGCAGCGCGATCCGGTAATGCCGGTCGCCGATCAGACAATCCGTATCGGGGCCGCAGGCCATTGCGCCAGAGGCTGCGAAGAGCATGAAGTAGGCGATCGCACAAAGACCATATCGCATGTGAGAATTCCTTTTGAGCTGACGGAAAGATGGGGCCCGACATGACCGGTGACAAGTCACAAGCACGTAATGCGTCCCACGGAATCACGAATTTGTGATCCAGAATTCGAGGACGCTAAACGGCTTGGTAAGGCTTTGCCAGCTTGATGGAGGCGCGTTGAGGATTGGAGAACCGACCATGATGAAACGACTGGCTAGTTTTGCGCTTCTCGCGCTTGCGGTTTGCGCCGCGCTGCCTGCTGAGGCGCAATCACTGACGAAACTGCGCACCCAGTTGCAGGCGGCGTTGCAGCGCAACCTAGGCCGATCCATGCTGGCCGGTGCCTTGCCGCATGTGGATCTGCAAACCGGTGCCGTGACCCGATATTACCCAACCGAAAACCACGAGATCATCCTGCGTATGGATGAGATCTATGTGATGTGCGCCACCCTGGTCACAGAGAGCGGCACCGAGGCGCTGGTCGACTACTATCTGACCGAGAGCGACGGTCGCTTCGCTGTGATTCGAACCGAAATCAACAACCGCGCTCCGCTCCACGCGTTGATGGAGGCGGGCCGGGCGACACGGCTTGACTGACCCGATGCGCATTGCCGAGCACGCAGATCCGCGCACGCCCACCCTCGGGCTTTACCTGCGGCTGACAGCCGTGATGGTCCCGACCTTCCTGTTCTTCGCTGCCTCGGGCCTCTTGTGGCTGAGCGAAAAAAACCTGCTGCGCAGCGAAGAGGCGATGGCGATGCGCATCGGCAATGCCACCGCTCGTCTGGGCGGCGCCCTCGAGCGGTTCAGCGATCAGGGCACTGACCCGGTCGATTGGCAAAACCCGCATGTCACCGACCTTATGCAGACCCTGCTGGGCGACCCCGCGATCCGCTGCGTGCAGCTGCGCGACCCCGAACGCGGCGACATCCTTGCCATGGTGCCGCAGGGGCTGGGCTGCAAGGGGGCGGAAGGCGCGCTGGCGCTGCCCTATGAGGTCTATTCCTGGCCGATCACAGAGCTGGTGACGCGCTTTGACGAGCGCGAGATCGCCACCGTCGAGCGCTATCAGCGCGATTTCCTGCTGCTGCTGCTGGCCGGGGGCATCCTGATCGCGGCGATCGCCAATTGGGTCTCGTTCCGTGTGATCGTGGGCCGACCGCTGCGGCATCTCATCGGACGGCTGGAAAAGGCCCGTGAGATCGCCATCGCCGCGAATGAGGCCAAATCCGACTTTCTAGCCAAGATGAGCCATGAAATCCGCACCCCGATGAATGGAATCATCGGAATGGCCGACGTGCTAGCCGAGACCGAACTCAGCCAGGAGCAGGGCAGCTATCTGCGCACGATCACCCGCTCGGGCGATGCGCTCTTGACGATCATCAACGACATTCTCGACTTTTCCAAGATCGAGGCCGGCAAGCTTACCCTGGCGCAGGAGCCTTACCGCCTGCGCGACATCGTCGAGGATGTCACCCAACTCCTCGCGCCGCTCGCCACGCGCAAGGGAATAGCGATCTATGCACAGGTCTCGCCCGACCTGCCCGATGTGATGCTGGGCGATTCCGGAAGGCTGCGTCAGATCCTTGTGAATGTCGCGGGAAACGCAGTCAAGTTCACCCTCGACGGTCATGTTGCGATCGAGGTCGCACGCGGTGCTCCCGGCGAGATCGTGCTGTCGGTCTGCGATACCGGTGTGGGCATTCCGGAGGACCAGCAGGACAAGGTCTTTGCCCCGTTCGAACAGGTCGACAACAGCGCCACGCGCAGTTTTGGCGGGACCGGTCTCGGGCTTGCGGTCAGTCGTCAACTCGTGACGCTCATGGGCGGCCACATCGGCATGCAGAGCCTCGAAGGTCATGGCACGCGCTTTGACATCGTCCTGCCGCTGGTTCCGGATGGGGGGCCCACTGACGGTATCTGCGCTGCACCGCTCGCGCGCAGTGATGGCCCCGCCCCGGTCATCTGGCTCGTCGATCCACTCGCGGGGCGGCGCGGGGGAATGGCCCGGGTGCTGACGCATCTTGGTGCCCACGTGGTCGAGGCCGGAACGACCGAGACCCTGCCGAATGACGGCAACCCCGACCTGCTGATCATCGACGATGCGGCGGAAGATCATGCCTTGGCAAACGGCACACCGCAGATCCTGATGTCCGACAAGCCGCCCTCGCATCAGAAGGACGTGACTGTACTTCGCAAGCCCTGGCGCGAAACCCTGTTCATAGAAACTGTTCGTCAGAGTCTCGATGGCAAGGCGGGGGGGGCGAGCCAGTCCGCGTGCCACAGCGGACATGCAAAGGGGCAAACCGGTGCGCCCCCTGTGCCGACCGGCTGGGCAGACGGGATAGACGTGCTCGCCGTGGATGACAACGCTACCAACCGGCTCTTGCTCGACCGGTATTTCTCGGGTGCGGGTGCCAGCCTGCGTCTGACGTCGAACGGTGCGGACGCGGTTGCCTCCTATGCCGCGGCGCGCGCCGATCTGGTGCTCATGGATGTCTCGATGCCTGGCATGGACGGGTACCAGGCCACCGGGCTCATCCGCACCCATGAGGCCGCGCATGATTGGCCTGCCGCGCATGTGGTGGCGGTGACCGCCAATGTGCTCGACCAGCATCGCCAGGCCGCGCATCTGGCAGGGATGGACGGGTTTCTGAGCAAGCCGTTGCGCAAGGCGGATCTCATCGCCTATGTGTCCCGTTTCCGCGAAACACATGGTCCAGGGGACCGCGCCCCCCGGACCGCACCGCCCCCGCGCGCCGCCGAATGAGCGGCATCACCCCTTGGCGGACCGGTCGCGCCAGCGGTTGATGATCGGATAGCGCCGGTCGAGCCAGAAGGCGCGCTTACTCAGTCGCGTGCCCGGTGCCGCCTGGAAACGCTTGTATTCGCTGATGTAAAGCAGATGCTCGACCTTTTCGGCATCCGCCGCATCAAACCCCGCCGCCACGCAATCCGAGATCGAACCGTCCTGATCCACAAGGATATCGAGGATCCCGTCCAGCACCGGGTAATCGGGCAGCGAATCGCTGTCCTTCTGATCCGCGCGCAGCTCCGCGCTCGGCGGTTTGTCGATGACGCGCGCAGGGATCACCGCGCCCTCGGGCCCCTGCATCCAGCCCCGATAATGGGCGTTTCGCCAGCGGCAGATCTCGAACACTCGCGTCTTGTAGAGATCCTTGATCGGATTATAGCCGCCAGCCATGTCGCCATAGATCGTGGCGTAACCAACCGCCACTTCGGACTTGTTGCCGGTGGTGAGCAGCATCTCGCCGAACTTGTTCGAGAGCGCCATCAGGAGCAGACCGCGCAGCCGCGACTGAATATTTTCCTCGGTGAGATCCGGCTCGGTCCCCTCGAAGAGCGGCGCAAGCGTTGTGCTGATCGCCGCGCGGCCTTCGACAATCGGCACGACATCGTATCGGCTCCCCAGATTTTCGGCGAGCGCCTTGGCATCCTCCAGCGACTCCTCCGACGTGTATTCAGAGGGCAGCATCACGCAGCGCACATTCTCGGCCCCAAGCGCATCGACCGCGATGGTCGCCACGATCGCGCTGTCGACCCCGCCCGACAACCCAAGCAAAACGCGCGAAAACCCCGCCTTGCGCAGGTAATCGCGCAGCGCCAGCACCATGGCGTTGTAATCCTGTTCCAGATCATCGGGCAGATGCGCCAGGTCGCCCGGCACGGCCTGCCAGCCCGCGGGCCCCCGTTCGAAATCGACATGGGTCACGGCCTCTTCGAACATCGGCAGTTGCACGACCAACCCGCCCCCGGGGTTGAGCACGAAAGACCCCCCGTCAAAGACCTGATCGTCCTGCCCGCCCACGAGGTTGAGATAGACCAGCGGTAGCCCGGTCTCGATCACCCGCGCGACCATCAGGTTCTGGCGGGTGTTGATCTTGTCGCGGTAATGCGGCGAGCCGTTGGGCACGAGCAGCACTTCCGCGCCGGTTTCCGCCAGCGTTTCCGCGACGTCTTCGTGCCAGGCATCTTCGCAGATCGGGCTGCCAATCCGCAGCCCGCGCACGGTGTAGGGCCCGGTGACATCGCCGCTTTGGTAAATGCGTTTTTCGTCAAACACAGTCTCATTGGGCAGGTGATGCTTGAGCACCCGCGCCGTCACCTGCCCGCCTTGCAGGATGTAATAGCCGTTATAGAGCCCCGCCCCCTCGAGCGCGGGACCGCCGATAGCGATCGCGGGACCATCGGCGCAATCGCGCGCCAGCCCCTCGATTGCGGCGATGGAGGCCTGGTGAAAGGCCGGTTTCATCACCAGATCCTGCGGATTGTAGCCGGTGATGAACATCTCGGGCAATGCCACGAGATCGGCCCCCGCCACACGCCCCGCTTCCCAGGCCACACGCGCGCGCGACGTATTGCCCGCAAGATCGCCCACGGTGGCGTTCAACTGTGCCAGTGTCAGCCGGAACCGATCCGCCATGCGCGTGCCCCTTCATCCAATCCTGCGCCTGATTTAGCAGAACCCCGCGCGAGGGAAAGCCGATTTGCCCGGAAACCCGTTGTCACGCCCGCCCGCGTCCACTAGATTTGCCGCACCCGTCAGACAACCGGACGGGATCGGGCATCGGGGCAGACATGACGCGCTTGTTGACACGGACGATGGTTTTCACCGCCGCACTTGCGGGCGCAGACATGGCTGCGGCGCAGGATGACGAGGTGCGCACCAAGCAATATGACGATGGCGGCGTCTATGAGGGCACGTTCAAGGACGGGCTGCAGCACGGCACCGGCACCTATACGCTGCCCAACGGCTACGAGTATACCGGTGAGTGGGTCGAGGGCGAGATCAGGGGTGAAGGCGTGGCCCGCTTTCCCAACGGCTCGGTCTACGAGGGCGAGTTCGCACGTGGCAAACCCGATGGCGTGGGCAAGATCGTGTTCACCGATGGCGGCACCTACGAAGGCGAGTGGAGCGACGGCAAGATCACCGGCCAGGGCGTCGCGGTCTACGCCAACGGCGTGCGCTACGAGGGCGGCTTTCTGAATGCCATGCATCACGGGCATGGCCGCATGAAAAGCCCCGGTGGCTATCGCTACGAAGGCGATTGGGTCAACGGCGTCAAGGAAGGCCAGGCCACGATCACCTATCCCGATGGCGCGGTCTACGAAGGGGCTGTCGCGCGCGGTGCGCGTGAGGGTGAGGGCAAGCTCACCATGCCGGACGGGTTGGTTTACGAAGGCACGTGGAAGGCGGGCCAGATCGACGGCACCGGCAAGCTGATCCAGCCCAACGGCGACGTCTACGAGGGCAATCTCGTGGCCGGGCGGCGCGAGGGGACGGGTCGTGTGACCTATGAAAACGGCGACGTTTACGAGGGTGAGTTTCAGGATGACCGCCGCCACGGCCAAGGCACGTTTACCGGCACTGACGGCTATCACTACGAGGGCGAATGGCGCGCTGGCAAGATTTCCGGGGAGGGCCGCGTTACCTATCCGGACGGTTCCGTCTATGTGGGCGAGTTCCGCGATGATCTGGCCAATGGTCTGGGCAAGATCACCTATCCCGACGGCTCCACTTATGAGGGCGACTGGGTAGGCGGCGTGATCGAGGGCAGCGGCACCGCAACCTATCCCAACGGTCTTGTCTACGAGGGCGAGTTCGTCGAGGCCAAGAACCACGGTCAGGGTGTGATGACCTATCCCGACGGCTATCGCTATGAGGGCGAGTGGCAGAGCGGCCAACGCCATGGTCAGGGCACCGCCACCTATCCCGACGGCACGGTCTATGAGGGAGGTTTCGCCGAAGGCCAGCGCGATGGTCAGGGCAAGATCACCATGCCCGACGGGTTCCTGTATGAAGGCGAGTGGCAGAACGGCGAAATCTCCGGCCGGGGTGTGGCGACCTACACCAATGGCGATGTCTACGAGGGCATGTTCCGCGCGGGCAAGCGTCAGGGTGAGGGCACGATGCGCTACTCCAGCGGGCAGGAGGCCAGCGGCACATGGGAAGACGGTGCGCTGACCCGCAACACCGAGACGGCGGACTGATCATACGACGCGCCCGGCGTCGATGTTGCCCAGCACCTTGGCGGCCCCGTCGAGCACCGCCGCGCGACGCGTCTCGTGCATCTTGTCCCATATGCGATAGACTGGCCCCATGCGCGGATTGCGCCCGAACCGGTCGCGGTGACGGATCAGAAAATCCCAGTAGAGCAGGTTGAAGGGGCAGGCCCCTTCGCCCGTCTTCTGCTTCACCGAATAGGCGCAGGTGGCGCAGTAATCCGACATCTTCGCGATGTAATTGCCGGATGAGATATAGGGCTTGGAGGCGATGATGCCGCCATCAGCGAACTGGCTCATTCCGATCACGTTCGGGGCCTCGACCCATTCGAACGCATCGGCATAGACGGCCAGATACCACTCATGCACCTGGCCCGGGTCAATGCCTGCCAGCAGCGCGAAATTACCCGTCACCATCAACCGCTGGATATGGTGCGCGTAAGCCTCTTGCTTCGTCTGATCAACAGCTTGCGCGACGCAGTTCATCCGCGTCTGGCCACCCCAATAAAACCAGGGCAAATCACGGGTCTGGCCCAGCGTGTTGCGTGCCGTATAGCCCGGACCCTCGCGAAAATAGATCCCGCGCATGTATTCACGCCAGCCGATCACCTGCCGGATATAGCCTTCGGCGGCATTGATCGGCACGCGCCCGGCTTGCCATTCCTCAACCACGCGGTTGCAGATATCCACAGGATCGAGCAATCCGATGTTCAAATACATCGAAATGACCGAGTGATGCACAAATCGGTCATCCTGTAGCATCGCATCCTGATAATCGCCGAAGCCCGCCAGTAGATGTTTGACGAAATGGTCGAGTGCGCGCTTGGCCTGCGCCGAGGTCACGCCGAACCAGAACGGGTGAAGATCGCCGAAATTATCCCCAAAGCGCGCCTCGACCAGATCGAGCACGTCCGCCGTGATCTCATCCGGGGTGAACCGCATCGGGCGAGCGCGCAACATGTCGATTTTCGCCGGTTTGCGGTTGTCATGGTCATAGTTCCACTTGCAGCCCGCAGGTTTGTCGCCCTCCATCATCAGGCCCGTCTTGCGCCGCATCTCGCGGTAGAAATACTCCATCCGCAGTTCCTTGCGGCCCTCGGCCCATCGGTCGAACTCGTCAAGGCTGCAAATGAAGCGATCATCCGGCAGCTGCGTCACGGTCAGCGGGGCGTTCCCGAGCGCCTCGATCAGCCGCCATTCGCCGGGTTGCGTGGCGATCACCTGTGACGTGCCATGCGCCTGCCCCCGGCGCATCAACTCGCCGACGATGCTCTTGCTGGCCTCGGGATCATCCAGCCGGGTATAAGCGACCTGCCAGCCATCCTCGCGCAGTTCTTCTGCGAAATGGCGCATCGCCGAGAGGATCAAGGCGATCTTCTTGGGGTGATGGGGGACATATGTGCCCTCCTCCATCACCTCGGCCATAACCACGATATCGCGGGATTTGTCGGCCTCGCGCAGCGCCGACAATCCGTGGCTCAACTGGTCGCCCAGCACGAGGACAAGACGCGCTACCATGGCACCCGCGCGCCCTGCCAATCAAAGAATTGCCCGCTATCCTCGACCGTCAAATCGCCGATCACCGACAGCAGGTTCTGCGCCGCCTCTTCGGGCGGCACCGACGGATGTCGACCGAGGTATTTCTCGGTAAAGGGTGTCTGCACGGTGCCCGGATGCAGCGCGACGCAAATGGCTTCACGGTGGCTGCGTCCCAGTTCAATGGCACCGGTATGGATCATCTGGTTGAGCGCCGCCTTGGCCGTGCGATAGCTGTACCAGCCGCCAAACCCGTTGTCCCCGATCGAACCGACCCGCGCCGAGAGGGCCGCGAACACGCAACGCCCGTCACGCGGCAAGAGCCGCACGGCGTGTTTCAAAACCAGTGACGGGCCGATGCAATTCAGCGCAAACTGATCCATCATCGACTTGGGCGTCACCTGCTTGAGCGCCTTCTCGGGCCGCGCGCCGTCAATCTCCAGCGCACCGGTCGCGACGAGGATCAGATCATACGGCCCGTCTAGCCGCCCCAACCCCGCCTCAACGGAGGATTCGTCGGTCACGTCGAGCCCGTCCGCGCTGCGCGACAGGCCGGTCACCGCCACACCCCGCGCGCTCAGCGCCTCCGATACCGCCCGCCCGATGCCACCGGACGCGCCTATGATCAGTGCCTTATCCATGATCGCAGAGCTAGCCGATGAGGCATAGGCTTCAAGCCTGTTTCGCAGGGGGCGGAAAAATTTCGGGGTTTTCATCGGCGTGCGGCGCTCTTATAGTTTTGGTCATGTTGACGCAGAACCATATCGTCCGCCTGCCCCGCGCCCCCCGTCGCGGCCTCCGGGCTGTTCTGCTAGGCCTAAGCCGCCTCTGAGCGTGCCGTCATGGCGCGACCGCTCAGAGGATGTGCCGTTTTCGCGCCGCAGGCTTAGGATTCATTGAAAGAGACCCGACATGACCGAACAGACCAAAGATAAAGTGGTGATCTTCGACACCACCTTGCGCGACGGCGAGCAGAGCCCCGGCGCGACCATGACCCACGCCGAAAAGCTCGAGATCGCGTCGATGCTCGACGAGATGGGCGTCGATATCATCGAGGCGGGCTTTCCCGTCGCCTCTGAGGGAGATTTCCGCGCCGTCAGCGAGATCGCCAAACAGGCGAAAGATGCTACGATCTGCGGCCTCGCCCGCGCCAACCTCAAGGACATCGACCGCTGCTGGGACGCGGTGAAACACGCGAATTCCCCGCGCATTCATACCTTCATCGGCACCTCGCCGCTGCACCGTGCGATCCCCAATCTCACGCAGGATGAAATGGCCGACCGCATCCATGAGACGGTGACGCATGCGCGCAACCTGTGTGACAACGTGCAATGGTCGCCGATGGATGCCACCCGCACCGAATGGGACTATCTCAAGCGCGTCGTCGAAATCGCGATCAAGGCGGGCGCTACCACGATCAACATCCCCGACACCGTGGGCTATACCGCCCCGGTGGAGAGCGCCGATCTGATCCGCCGCCTCATCAACGAGGTGCCGGGCGCCGATGAAATCGTCTTTGCAACCCATTGCCATAATGACCTCGGCATGGCGACCGCCAACGCCCTTGCGGCCGTCGCTGGCGGCGCGCGGCAGATCGAATGCACGATCAACGGGTTGGGCGAGCGCGCGGGCAACACCGCGCTGGAAGAGGTGGTGATGGCGCTCAAGGTGCGCGGCGACATCATGCCTTATGAAACCGGGATCGACACCCGCAAGATCATGAACATCTCGCGTCGCGTGGCCGCCGTGTCGGGCTTTGCCGTGCAGTACAACAAGGCGATCGTTGGCAAGAACGCCTTTGCGCACGAGTCGGGCATCCACCAGGACGGCATGCTCAAGAACGCCGAGACCTTCGAGATCATGCGCCCCGAGGATGTGGGCCTCGCCGCCACCAATATCGTCATGGGCAAGCATTCGGGCCGCGCCGCGCTGCGCGCCAAGCTGCATGATCTCGGTTACGACCTTGCCGACAATCAGTTGGGCGACGTGTTCGTGCGGTTCAAGGAACTCGCCGATCGCAAGAAAGAGGTCTATGACGAGGACCTGATCGCATTGGTAAATGCCGGGCTCGATGATGAGAGCGACCGCTTGCAGATCAAGCACTTGCAGGTGATCTGCGGCACCGACGGGCCGCAAAAGGCGACGCTCACCATGATAATCGACGGCGAGGAGAAATCGACCGAGGCCACCGGCGACGGCCCGGTGGATGCCACCTTCAACGCGGTCAAGGCGCTCTTTCCGCATGAGGCGCGGCTGCAACTCTACCAGGTGGCCGCCGTGACCGAAGGCACCGATGCGCAGGCCACCGTGTCTGTCCGGATGGAGGAAGAGGGCCGCATCGTGACCGGGCAATCGGCGGATACCGACACCGTCGTGGCCAGCGCCCGCGCCTATGTCCACGCGCTCAACAGGCTGCTGGTACGCCGCGAAAAGACCGGCGCGGACAGGCGCGAAGTGAGCTACAAGGATGTGTCATAAACCCGCGCTGCGGCCCATGCCGCGCGCCCGTTCGATCCATCGGGCGCGCTTGGCCTCATTGGCTGTCTTTACCGTGCCGAATTGCACGATCTTGCGAGGTGCGATCCCGCAGAATTTCAGCACCTGGTTGCGCAGCGACCGCCGCCCCGGTTTGCGGTAGACCAGCGTGTCGTACCAGGGTGGGGTGTCCGAGGTCAGGATCGCATCCGCTTTACGCCCGGTGAGCAGCTTGTCCCAGAGGACACTGCCCTTGTGATAGCGAAAGGCGAAACCCGAGGTCAGCGCACGATCCAGAACCGCCTTGGCGCGCGCGGGCATCGCCCCCCACCAATAGGGATGCACGATCAGCAGATGATCGGCCCAGGCGATGTTCTCCTGCCAGGCCAGAAGGTCAGGCTCCAGCGGGGGCGTCTCGGGGCCGTAGCCCTCGAAATGCGGATCGAATCGCATGGCGTTCAGATCCATCCGTCGGATCGTGGCCCCGGATTCGGTGGCCCCCTCCTGATAGGCATCGGCGAGGGCGACACAAAAGGAGGTGGCGCGGGGATGGGCCACCCAGATGAAGACCTTGCGGGACATGGGACGTCTCCTTGGCGGCGTGAGCGAAAGACATGACGCGGCGGTGCGTCAGAATGACTTTTCACCGCAGAAGATAACACTCCCGTGACGCGCGGCCTGTCCGCTCCGGTCCCTACTCCGCCCATTCCCAGGGCCGCGTGAACTGGCCGAGGACGTGGCCGATGGCCTCTTCATCCGCCTCACCCGTGCGGGTCAACTGCGCCACCAGCCCGCGTTTCTTGTCATCCACCACCGAGGAGACCTGCGCGGCAATGCCCGCCTCGCCGAGTGCGGCATTGTAGATGCGGGTGATCGCGTGCTTGCGCAGCTCAGGCTTGAAGACCTTGCCGACGGCGGTCTTGGGCAATTCGTCCAGCACCTCGATGTATTTCGGGATCGCGGCGCGCTCATGCACGTGGATCTTGCAATGCTCCAGCAGGTCCGCGCCGGTGGCACTGCCGCCCTCGACCAGTTCGACATAGGCGCAGGGCATCTCGCCGGCATGGGCGTCGGGCTGTCCGATCGCCCCGGCCATGGCCACATCGTGATGCGCCATGAGCGCCTCCTCAATATCCGCCGGGTCGATATTGTGCCCGCCCCGGATGATCAGATCCTTGGCGCGCCCGGTGATCCAGAGATAGCCATCGCCATCGATACGCCCCAGATCACCGGTGCGCAGATAGGTTTCGTGGTGATAGAGATCGGTGTTCTTGGCCGCCTCGGTATAGGTGTTGCCCGGAAACACGCCGGGGTTGGAAATGCAGATTTCGCCGACCTCGTCGGTGTCGCATTCCACCGGCTGGCCCTCGGCCAGCTTGTAGATCCGCACATCGGTATAGGGAAACGGCACCCCGACCGAGCCAACCTTCTTCTCACCCTCAGGCGGGTTGCAGGACACAAGGCAGGTCGCCTCGGTCAGCCCGTAGCCCTCGATGACCTTCATACCCGTGGCGGCTTCGAACCGGGTGAACAGCTCCATCGGCATCGGTGCAGAGCCCGAAAAGGCGTTCTTCACAGTGCTCAGATCCGCATCGACCTTGCGCTGCATCAGCGCCGAGACCGCCGTGGGCACTGTGATCACGAAGCTGATCTTCCAGCGTTCGCACAGCTTCCAGAAATTGTCGAACACCCCCTCGCCGCGATAGCCCGCAGGCGTTGGAAACACCACATGCGCGCCAGACTTGATGCAGGCCATCAGGATCACGTGGCAGGCAAAGACGTGAAACAGCGGCAGCGGGCACATCACGTTGTCGTCTTCGGTAAAGAGCAGCGTATGTCCGATCCAGCCGTTATAAATCATGCCGGAATATTTGTGCTGTGCGACCTTGGGCATGCCCGTGGTGCCGCCAGTGTGGAAATAGGCGGCGACCCGGTCCCCCTCGCTATCCTTGAAATTCAGGGTCTTGTTCTGCCCCGCCATTGCCTTGTTGAAATCGAGCACATCTGCATGGTGGCCGGTCGGGTTCTTGGGGCGTACCAGCGGTACGATCCAGCTTTTCGGCGGGGTGAGATAGCGGTTGAGGTCGATCTCGTAGACCGTATGAACATCGGGCGCGTGGCGCACCGCCTCGGCGGTCTTCTGCGCGATGTCGGTCTTGGGGAAGGCCTTGAGCGTGACCACCACCTTGGCCCCGGTCTCGCGCAGGATCGCCGCAATCTGTTCGGGCTCCAGCAGTGGGTTGACCGGATTGACGATCCCCGCGATGGCCCCGCCGATGGTGGCGACGGCGGTCTCGACACAGTTGGGCAGGACGAGGGCGATCACGTCCTCCTCGTCCAGTTTCAGGCTCCGGAAGAGGTTCGCCGCCTGACAGCACTGATCGTGAAACTGCTGCCATGTCAGGGTCTGCGCCTTGTCGGAAGGCCCCGAAAGCAACTGATAGCTCAGCGCCGGACGGTCCGGAAAGGCGCGCGCGGTGTCGTGCAGCATCTGGTAGAGGGTGGCCGGTCTTTCGCGCGCCTCCCATGGCATCTCGTTCTGTATGTCAAGCGCATCCTGCCGCGATGTGAAACCCATCGGACCGTCCTCCCTGTAATGTCCCGCCTCTCCCGAGCGGGGCCCTCGTTGCGCGTCAGAATGTGCGGGAATGGGGCGCAGCGCAAGTTTTACGCTGCGTATTGGGAAGGGGCCGATCCGGGGATCCTGGGGTCGCGCCCGAGGATGACGGCGAGATGAGCGCAAAGTCATTCACAGGCGTGATCGGAGCATGTCCCGTCACCCGTCCCGGCTGCCTTTGACGGGCGCTTCCCTCCGTGATCCGACTGATTTTGTCAGAAATACTATTGACTCTTTTAGTCAGCAATTCGTAGGAATAACCTACGAATTCACTCGGAAACCTGAAAGGAACCCCGATGCACCCGTTCAAAGCCGCGATGAGCGTCACCGCCCTCATGGCCCTGACCGCGCCTGCCTTCGCGCAGGAGGTCAACCTCTATTCCAGCCGTCACTATGACAGCGACGACGCGCTCTATGCCGCTTTTACCGAGAAGACCGGCATCACCATCAACCGCATTGAGGCCAAGGCCGACGAGTTGATGGCCCGGATGGAGGCCGAGGGTGCCAACAGCCCCGCCGACGTGTTCATGACCGTCGATGTGGGCCGCATCGCGCGCGCAGAGGAACGCGGGCTGCTCCAAGCCTTCGACTCGGACGTGATCGAAGCCAATGTGCCTGCCCATCTGCGCCATCCCGATAATCTGTGGACCGGCCTGTCGCAGCGCGCGCGGATCATCTTCTATTCCAAGGACCGGGTCGACAACCCGCCAACCACCTACGAAGAGCTGGCCGATCCTGCCTACAAGGGGCAAGTCTGCATTCGGTCGTCGTCGAACATCTACAACCAGTCGCTGATGGCCTCGATCATCGAGAACCACGGCGAAGAGGCCGCCAAGGACTGGGCCGCGGGCATCGTCGAGAACATGGCGCGCGAACCGCAGGGCGGCGACACCGACCAGCTGCGCGGCATCGTCTCGGGTGAGTGCGACATCGCTGTCGCCAACACTTACTATTTTGCCCGGGGTCTCGCCGACGACGTGGATGGGCTGACCTCCGGTATCGACGGCATCGGCTGGGTCTGGCCGAACCAGAGCGGACGCGGCGCGCATGTCAACCTCGCCGCCGCCGGCATCGCCGCCAACGCGCCCAACAAGGCAGAGGCGACCGCCCTTCTCGAATACCTCGCCAGCGAAGAGGCGCAGGCGCAATTCGCCAATGCCAATAACGAATATCCGGTCATGTCCGGCGTGCCGATCGGCGAGCATGTCGCCAAGATGGGGCTCTTCATCCCCGACAACGATACGCCGACCGCGTCGTTCAAGGCACACGCCGCAGACGCACAGACCATCTTCAACGAGGTCGGCTGGGACTGATCGGGCAAGATCCGCTCACGGGCAATGGAATGCCGGGTTCGGGGATGAACCCGGCATTCTCATTTGTGGCGCAGCGCGATCAGAGACCCCAGGCCGCGCATTTGCGATCCACGGTCTTGCGCGCGACGCCCAGACGGCGCGCCGCCTCGGCGCGGTTGCCGCCGCAGGCATCGAGCACAGCCATGATATGACGTTGTTCGACCAGCTCAAGCGTCTCGATGGCCTGTGTGCCGGTGACGCGGCCGGAGCCCGCGAATTCCTCGGGGAATTCACCGAGGATTACCGAGCGTTCGATGAGGTTGCGCAATTCGCGCACATTGCCCGGCCAGTCGTAGCGGCTGAGCTTGAGCAGCACCTCTTCGTTCAACTCCAGCGCGGGCATTCCGAGCGAGCGGGAAAACTCGCTCATGAACAATGCCGCCAGTTCGACGATATCCTCGGCGCGTTCCCTGAGGCGGGGCATCTCGACATTGACTATATTGATCCGGTGGAAAAGGTCAGCGCGAAAACCACCCGCTTTCACCGCCTCTTGCAGATCGGCATTGGTGGCAAAGAGAAAGCGCAGGTTCAGGGGAATTTCCCGTTCAGACCCCAAGGGCCGGATTCGTTTGTCCTCCAGCACCCGCAAGAGCCCGGCCTGGACATGTTCGGGCAGCTGCGCCACCTCGTCCAGCAGCAGCGTGCCGCCATCGGCATGCAGCAATAGCCCATCCTTGCGTGGGCGGCCATCCTCGACCACGCCGAAGAGTTCCTCACCGATCCGATCTGCGGAAATGGCTGCGCAATTGACAGCGACAAAGGGTTTCTCGACCCGGTCCGACATCCCGTGCAGGGTGCGCGCCGCGATTTCCTTACCGGTCCCGCTCGCCCCGGTGAAAAGCACCGAGGTTGGCAGGGGCGCCAGCTTGGTAAGCATCTCGCGCACCGCCTGTATTGGGGGGGAATTCCCCAGAAGCCGACCGCGCGCCGCCTGCCCGCCCTCCGACAACTCGTGCCGCAAGAGGTAGTTTTCGCGCGCCAGATACTTGCGATCCATCGCGCGCGCCACCGCGTTCAGGATCTGGTTGGCGCGGAACGGCTTGAGGACAAAATCGCTCACGCCCGCGCGCAGCGCCTTGATCGCGGTATCGAGATCGGCATAGGCGGTGATCAGGATCGTATCGGCAAAAAGCCCGACCTGCCGCTGCTCCTCTAGCCAGTCAAGTCCGCTCTTGCCCGGCATGACATTGTCGAGGATCACCAGATCAAAATGCACCTGATCGAGGATCTCGCTTGCCTCGGCACAAGATCGCGCCTGTTCGACCCGCTTGCAGCGGGGGCCGAACGTCTTGACCAGAAAGTTGCGCATCCCCGGCTCATCGTCGATGATGAGCACGGCGGCGCGCGACAGATTTTCGCCGTAATCGTCGCGGGTGTCGTCAGGCTTTGCCTTGGCTGTCATTCAGCCGCGTCGTTCAGCCGAACGGCATCGCCCGCGCGCTTGGCCTCGGATGTATAGCCCAATTCGAGCAGCACCGTGGGCGCGGCAGCGGTGATAATCCCACAGGCCACGAAGGCCGCAATCATCACTTTCATGTCTCAGTTCCCTTCAGTTGCAGTGGCCTCGCGCAGATAGTCTATCATATCCTGCCTGTCTCTGGGCGCTGTGATCCGTTGCATCGGCATTTTGGAGCCTGGGATGTAGTGATCCGGCCCAAGATCGAATAGCGCGTCTATCGTGTCGTCATTCCAGACGATATCAGAGCTGTCGAGCGTCTCGGAATAGGCATAGCCCGGCACCGTGCCCGCAGGCCGACCAAAGACGCCGTAAAGCGTCGGCCCCGCCTTGCGCGACGGCGGCGGCGTCAATGCATGGCAGATCGAGCATTTGCGCATGAATTGCCGCTCGCCGTTGTCCATCTCTTCCGTCGGCCGCAGAAAGCTGTGCTCGGTTGCCCCTGCCGGATCATATTCACCCAGCAGGTCCACCGGCCAGCCATAGATCACCTCGCTCAGTCCTCCGGCATAGATCATGTCGCCGACCGGCGAGAATTCGAGAGCCCAGACCGGACCGCGCGCCATCGCCTGAAAGTCCCGGGTAATGCGCCAATCGTCAGTGTCGATAACCATGATATAGCCATGGCCATCCCCCGCCGCCAGTTGCGCCGTCGCCGCATGATAGGCCAGCGACAGGACCGGACGGCGGTCGAGCGTGAAATCGGCGATCTCTTCTCCCGTCTTCGGATCGACGACCCGCGTCGCTCCATCGACCGCGCCATAGGCGAGCCACATATCCCCCGGACCCAGCACAAGGCGGTTTATGCCAAAGCCCTGATTGAGCAATTCGCGCGGCGGCGCACCCGTCTCGCGCCACTGCCATTCGCGCAGGGTGCCATCGGCAGAGGAGGAATAGAGCAGGTTGTTATCCTCACTGAACGCCACATCGGTGACCGCCGCATCGTGCCCATTGAGAAACTGCGCCTCGCCCCCCGCAACGGGCCACAGACCGATTGAACCGTCCCAGCTTGCCGAAGCGATCCAGTCGCCCTCGGGCGACACATCGAGCGCGGCTATCTTGCCTTGGTGGCCCTTCAGCCTTTGGCCCTCGCCCGAGCTCCGATCCCAGACGATAACCGCGAAATCATCCCCGCCGCTGACCAAGCGGTCTTCGCCCAGAGGCGCTACCGTGACAACTGCCGCCGCATGCCCCTCGAACCAGCGCGGCGCGCGACCCTGCCAGAGCCCCACCGAGTTGTCGAAACTGGCCGACACCACCTGCCCGCTTTCCGGCAACACGCTCAGCCCCATCACCGGGCCGCCATGCCCCTTGAGCGTGGTGAACTCCTGTGCCGCCAGCGGGGTCGCCCCCGCCAGCCCCAATATCCACAGAGCAAGCGTCAGCGCACGCATGTCTATTCCGCAGGCGTGCTTGCCTTGCGCGAATCGGGCGCGTGGCCCTTTTCCTGCAACTCCTCGAGCCACAGCCCGTGATGCTCGCGCGCCCACTGCTCCTCGACCTCACCCGAACCCATGGCGTCAAAAGCACCCTCCATGCCGACAGAGCCGATATAGATATGCGCGAGGATGATCGCCGTCAGCACAAACGCCATGATCGAATGCCACAGTGTCGCCAGCTGCATTTCCTCATGCGGGGCAAGCATTTCGGGCAGCACCCCGAAGCCCACGGCCTGCGGCAGCCCGGTGTCGTTGAGAATGGCAAATGTCTTGGCGAACATCGGCAGTTCGAACGGGAAGAGCAGCGACAAGCCCGAGGCCGAGATCGAGGCACCAAACACGATGGTCGCCCAGAAGATCATCTTCTGTCCGGCGTTGAATTTCCTGGCAGGCGGATGCACGCCCTTGGTAAATATCCCGCCGCCCACGGCCAGCCATTTCAGGTCCGTCCGATTGGGAATGTTGTGCAGAACCCACATGAAGAATACCATCACGAGGCCCAGCATGAAGGCCCAGGAGATGTTGTTATGCACCCATTTCGAACCGACTGCGATGGTCGAAAACGCCTCATGTCCCAAGAGCGGAATGACCACGGTCCGGCCGAAAAGCACGATTAACCCGGTGGTCGCCAGAACGACGAATGAGCCGGCCATGAGCCAATGACCAAATCGCTCGATGGCTTGAAACCGGGTGACGGTGCGGCCTGTCTTTTCGCCGTCGATACGAATGCGACCCCGGAACAGGAGAAAGAGCGCAAGTAGCACAATCGTGCCCCCGAGAAGATAGGCACCATACGTCGCAAGTGGCCCCTTTCGAAACTGCAGCCACGACATGCCGCCGTCCTGAATAAGGACGCGTGCCTCGGGTCCACCGGAGGACACTTTCACGTCATCAAGACCATAGCGCAGCGCGCGCCAGACCTCTGCATCAGATGCCCCGCCAAGCGTGCCCAATTGCCCCGCCATTCCGGCAGCGTCATCGCCGCCAGTGGCATTTCGGCGAAACGCGTCATCGACCTTTTCGCCGCGTTGGCGCGCAAGAATGTCTTCAAGCGTCTGCGCACCGCCCGTGGCCGAGCGATCCGGTTCGGGTGCCGAGGTTGTCTCTTGCGCGGCCAGCGGCACAGCAAGAACCAACGAGAGCAACAGCATCAAGATCATGCGAGGCATGTGTGATCATCCTGTATGGAAGTTCGATACATTTGAGGGGGCGGCACGCGTGCCGCCCACCTTTTCGACCAGGTGCTTTGGGTGGTGGGGGTCCCCCACCGGGTCCTCAGCCGCCGCTTTGCTGACCGTAGGCGCTGCCCCAGCCCCAGGCCCCCGAGCCGAAACCACGCGCCACGACGCGTTCGCGGTAAATGCTCGAGACCACGTCGCCATCACCCGCCAGAAGTGCCTTGGTCGAGCACATCTCGGCGCAGATGGGCAGCTTGCCCTCGGCGATCCGGTTGCGCCCATACTTCTGGAACTCGGCCTGGCTGTGGTTCTCCTCCGGGCCGCCCTTGCAGAAGGTGCATTTGTCCATCTTGCCGCGGGACCCGAAATTGCCCGCCTGCGGGAATTGCGGCGCGCCGAACGGACACGCGTAGAAGCAATAGCCGCAGCCGATGCACAGATCCTTGGAGTGCAGGACCACGCCTTCCTCGTCCTGGTAGAAGCAATCCACCGGACAGACGGCCATGCAGGGCGCGTCCGAGCAGTGCATGCACGCGACCGAGATCGAGCGCTCACCCGGCTTGCCGTCGTTGATCGTCACCACCTTGCGGCGGTTGATCCCCCACGGTACCTCATGCTCGTTCTTGCAGGCGGTGACACAGGCGTTGCATTCGATGCAGCGTTCGGCGTCGCACAGAAACTTTGCTCTTGCCATATCAGTATCTCCTTATGCTGCAACGATTTTGCAGAGAGTCGCCTTGGTCTCCTGCATCTGCGTCACCGAGTCATAGCCATAGGTCTGAGCCGTGTTCGTGCTCTCGCCCAGAACGTAGGGATCGGCTCCGTCGGGATAGTTCTCCCGCAGGTCGCGCCCCTCGAAATGACCGCCGAAGTGGAATGGCATGAAGGCCACGCCCTGCCCCACACGTTCGGTCACCATCGCTATGACCTTGACCTTCGCACCTTCGGCACCTTCCACCCAGACCTGAGCGCCGTCACGGATGCCGATATCGTTGGCATCGCGCGGGTTGATCTCGACGAACATGTCCTGCTGCAACTCGGCCAGCCACGGGTTCGACCGCGTCTCGTCGCCGCCGCCCTCGTATTCGACCAGGCGGCCGGAGGTGAGGATGATCGGGTAATCGGTCGAGAAGTCGTTCTTCTGGATCGAGGCGTACATGGTCGGCAAACGCCAGAACTTGCGGTCCTCGTAGGTCGGGTAATCTGCCACCAGATCACGACGGCTGGTATAGAGCGGTTCGCGGTGCAGCGGCACAGGATCGGGGAAGTTCCACACGACCGCCCGCGCCTTGGCATTGCCGAAGGGCGCGCATTCGTGCTTGATCGCTACCCGCTGGATCCCGCCCGAAAGGTCGATCTTCCAGTTGGCCGCAGGACCGCCCACCGCGTCAATAGCGGCACGCTCTTCCTCGGTCAGGTCGCCATCCCATCCCAGATCCATCAGCATCTGCATGGTGAATTCCGGATATCCGTCCTGAATCTCCGAACCCACCGAATAGACGCCGTCGGCGAGCAGGTTGTCGCCATCGCGCTCGACGCCGAACCGGGCACGGAAGGTCAAACCACCCTGCGACACCGGCAGCGACATGTCGTAAAGATTGGCGGTCCCGGGATGGTTCATCTCGGCTGTTCCCCAACAGGGCCACGGCAGACCGTAGTAATCGCCGTCTGCCGGCCCGCCATTGGCGCGCAACGTGGTGCGGTCGAAGGTATGCTGGTTCGCCATGTGCATCTTCATGCGCTCCGGCGACTGACCGGTATAGCCGATGGTCCACATACCGCGATTGAACTCGCGGGTGATGTCCTCGACATTCGGCGCGCCGCCCTCTTCAATCGCGATGTTCCGGAACATGCGGTCGTGAAAGCCGAACTTCTCGGCGAACAGCGCCATGATCTCGTGGTCGACCTTGGACTCGAAGAGCGGTGCAATCACTTGATCCCGCCACTGCAACGACCTGTTCGACGCCGTAACAGACCCCCGCGTCTCGAACTGCGTCGTGGCGGGAAGGAGATACACGCCATCCGTGCGATCCTGCATGACGGCCGAGACCGTCGGGAACGGATCGACAACCACCAGCATATCCAGCTTTTCCATCGCGGTCTTCATTTCCTTGCCGCGTGTCTGGCTGTTGGGCGCATGACCCCAGAACACCATCGCCCGCACATTGTTGGGCTGATCCATGTTCTCCTTGTCCTCGAGCACACCGTCGATCCAGCGACTGACCGTGATGCCGTTGAGGTTCATGATCTTCGCGTCGCCGTAAGAGACGTCCGCAAAACGCCCCTTGAGCCAGTCCAGATCTTCTTCCCAGACGCGCGCCCAATGGGCCCAGGCCCCTTCCGCCAGGCCGTAATAGCCGGGCAGCGTGTCCGCCAGAACGCCAAGGTCGGTCGCGCCCTGAACGTTGTCGTGGCCTCGGAAGATGTTGGTACCGCCACCGGCAGTGCCCATGTTGCCCAGGGCCAGTTGCAGGATGCAATAGGCGCGCGTGTTGTTGTTGCCGTTGGTGTGCTGCGTGCCACCCATGCACCAGATCACCGTGCCTGGACGGTTGTTCGCGAGCGTGCGCGCCACGCGGCGCAGCTGGCTGCCCGGCGCGCCGGTCACACGCTCCACCTCCTCGGGCGTCCACTTCTTCACCTCGTCCTTGATCTGGTCCATGCCCCAGACACGGGTGCGGATGAATTCCTTGTCCTCCCAGCCATTCTCGAAGATGTGCCACAGGATGCCCCAGACCAGCGCCACGTCCGAACCCGGACGGAAGCGCACATACTCATCAGCATGCGCTGCGGTACGGGTAAAGCGCGGGTCGCAGACGATCAGCGGCGCGTTGTTCTCTTCCTTGGCTTTCAGCACGTGCAGCAGCGACACGGGATGCGCTTCTGCTGGATTGCCACCAATGATGAAAATCGCCTTGGAATTGTGAATGTCGTTGTAGCTGTTGGTCATGGCGCCGTAGCCCCATGTATTCGCCACACCCGCCACCGTGGTCGAGTGACAGATCCGCGCCTGATGGTCGACGTTGTTCGTGCCCCAATAGGCGGCGAACTTGCGGAAGAGATAGGCTTGCTCGTTATTGTGCTTGGCCGAGCCGAGCCAGTAGACCGAATCCGGGCCGCTCTCTTCACGGATCTTCATCATGCCGTCGCCGATCTCGTTGATCGCCTGCTCCCAGCTGATGCGCTTCCACTCGCCGCCTTCTTTCTTCATCGGGTATTTCAGGCGGCGCTCGCCATGGGCATGCTCGCGCACGGCGGCCCCTTTGGCGCAATGTGCGCCCAGATTGAACGGGCTGTCCCAGCCGGGTTCCTGCCCGGTCCAGACACCATTCTGCACCTCGGCCACAACCGTGCAGCCGACCGAGCAATGGGTGCAGACGGATTTCACCGTTTGCACGGCTTCCGCAGCAGCGCTTTGGGCGTTGGCGCGGGTAACGGTGCCGCCCATGGCACCGATGGCAGCCAGGCCACCGATGGCCAGACCGCTTCCGCGCAGGAACGCGCGGCGGTCGACCGACTTGTCGGCGACCTCAGACAGGATACTGGTCCGCTGAGGGCGTCGCGCAACCCCATTGGTCTTTTTCCTAAGCATGTTTCTCTCTCCTCCCTGGGCCTGCATTCAGGCTGGGTACTGTGGTTTCCGCTGACAGTCGCGTGTCACGCAGCCAGTCGTCAGCGGTGTTTGACGTCGTCCGAAGCTTAGAACCGGGCGCTGTCCAGATAGGCGCGGGTGTGCGCGGTATCCTGCATCGTGTTCGATGTCAGGTCGGGCTCGGCGGCTTCGGCCTTCCCGCCGGTCACCACGCTTGCGACCGCAATAGCAGGCGCGCCGGTTGCGGCCAGTTTGAGGAAATCGCGGCGGCTGCTGCCGTCCTCGGTTTTCCGGGTCATGAGGGTCCCCTCCTCTGGTTGTGGCGGGCTCATGCCCACCGGTTGTGATGCGCGATCAGCGCACGCTCATTCGAAAGCCCTGCGCCTCGATCTCCATGAACGCCCGGCCGACAGCGCCCACCGAGGCATAGAGGACCGAATTACGCGCGGCCTCCAAATCACTGAAGAAATGCCCGGCCCAAGGGCCGATATGCTTGTTGAAGAATGCCTGCTGCTCGGCCAAAGTCGCCGGGGTGCCAAACCGGCCCCGGATCAGCCCCGCCATCATCTCCATGCACGACGCGATATTGTCCTCAGGTTCATAGACGTTCTGCGCCCGCGTCATGCCGCGCGCGGCCATGTCCCGGCGCAGCCCGGCCAGCGGCTTTTCATTGAGAAAGCCGGTCAGGTAATAGCTTGCATAGGGCAGAAGTTCGCCCCGCCCCAGCCCAATGAAAAGCGCGTTAAACTCGCTCTCGACTGCAGCGGGCTTGCTGACGCGGGCGACACGGGCAAGCGCTGCAATGGCCTGCCCCATGTCGCTCTGATCGCCGCTGAGCGCAGCGGTCTTGTCGAGCAGCTCCTGCCCCGGCGGGCGCGCCAGAAGGACAGCCAAGAAATCATAGAGATCAGCACGCAGCGCGTCCTCCTCTGCGATCTCCGGCGCGGCGGTCTGTTGTTCCATGAGGGCCTCTTGCTGGGTCATGCCGATGTTCCGGCTGTGTCGTCGAACTCGAACTGCATGCGGCGGCGGGGAGCAGCCTCCTCAGCCTCGGATGTGTCCTCGGCCCAGGCGTAGGGCTCGGCCGTTTCATACGGCTCCTCGGTCTCGGCCACTTGTGTCGGGGTCTCGTCTTCGGCCTCCTGCGGGGCGTCCTCGGGCTCCGGCTGCTCCGCCGCCTTCGCCTCGGTTTCGGCCTGCCGCGCCATTTTCTCGACATGGGCGGTCATGCCCTTGCCCACCTGATAGGCGGTCCGCAGGTTCTCGATCACGGTGGCATTGTCGGTGTAATCATCGGCGTAATCCACCAGCCCGTCGAGATTGGCGAGCGTGGGATTGCTCAGCCAGAGCCGCCGCAGAGCGCGGCGGCGGAGCCGCTCGGGCACCGCCTTGGCCATGAAAGCGCGGAAATCATCGCCGGGCTGCAATGTGTCGGGATCGGGCAGACCCAGGTCCGCGCAGATGTCGGCATCGCTCTTCTCGGCCAATTCGGCCTCGCGGACGGCGCGCGCCTCGGACTCGGCCGCGCGGGCCTGTGCCTCGGCCTCTGCCTCGACCTGCGCCTTGCGACGCGACCAGAAATCGCCTCCCCGGCTCAATTCAGCCTTCCTTTGCGCGCAACAACCGGCGCACGGTAAACGTCGCTCAACTGCGGAATGCGCGGATCGCCGATGCCGTCCTGTACGTCGCCCATGGTGCGCTTGTCGCGGCGACGTTTCTTGAAGACGTCGTCCTCGTGATGCGCCTCGACGAAATCGCGCACCCAGGCGATCAGACCCTCGGGCATGGGCACCTTCTCGACGATCTCTTCACCCGAGTCGGCGTAATCCTGCGCCTCAAACGGTGAGGCCGTGGCCAAGACAACGTCCAGAGGCGCGCCATCGCGATGCGCGGCGGCGCCGTTGCGCATGATCACATAGACGCCAGGCACCTTCGCGGACAGGCCCTGAAGATAAGCCTCGGTCAAGGTATGGTGGAGTTCGAGGGTCACGGTCGCGGCATGATACTCCACCGCGTCTCCCTCGCGCCGCAACTCGCGCCAGTTGGCGGGACCGGCACCGGGCAAGAGCGCCACCGCACGCCACGACCACGCCGCCCAACGGGTCACGCCTAGCGTTTTTCGGATCACGATCCCCACTGGCATCGTTGCCTTCTGTTCGTGGCTATGGGTCACGCGTCGTGCCATCCCCTTGCTGCGTCAAGTTCAGATTGGTTCAGTTTCCTGACCGCGCAAAGCCTTTTCTGTGTGCAATGGTCCACTTTGAGGACGACCCGGACATTTTGAACAGGCCCCGAAGGGACAAAGAGCCGGAATGGACAATTTGTCCATATTCACCATCGCAATGCTGCAGCGCCGCATTACAAGCTGTTGAATTCAAACAGAATCAATCGGGATTAAAACCACCCCTGCAAGGCCCTGCCCCGATACCCGGCGTGATTCGAATTGCTGTTTACGGGGGCTTCGAATCGTGCCTAATCTTGCGCCGAACAGAGAGAACCCATCGCTTTCCCAGCCGCACGAAACACCCGGGGTGAACATGCCTAAACAATTGATATTGTGTGACTGCTCCGCGTCACAGACGCTCGACGCCGCAGGGCTGGAGGCGGCCACCGGCCTGACCTGTTCGCGGCTCCACAGCGCGCTTTGCACCGATGAAATCGGTGCTGCGGCCAAGGCGATCGAGGGCGGCGAGGCAATTATTTGCTGCGCGCAGGAGGCCCGGATTTTCGAGGAAATGGCCGCCGACCTGGGGGCGGACGCCCCGGCACTTGTCGATCTGCGCGACCGCGCCGGATGGTCCGGCGATCCAGCCCCGAAACTACCCAAAATGGCCGCGCTGCTGGCCGAGGCAGCTCTGCCGCGCCCGCCGGACAAGACCCTCGACGTGATTTCCGAGGGGCTGTGCCTGATCATCGGGGCCTCCAACGTGGTGCTGCCAGCAGCCGAAAAACTCGCCCCGCTTCTGGGTGTCACGGTGCTCCTGACGGATGACTGCGACCCGCCCGAGGCGCGCGACTTCGACGCGATCCGCGGTCGAATATCCCAGGCGCAGGGGGCCTTGGGCCGGTTCGAGCTACGTCTCGACTCGCTGCAACAGGTCAATCCCGGCGGGCGCGGCGCGCTGCGCTGGACCGCACCCCGTGATGGCGGGCAGACGCAATGCGATGTCATTCTCGACCTAACCGGCGGTACGCCGATGTTTCCTGCTCCGCAGAAACGTGAGGGCTATCTGCGCGCCGATCCCGGCAGCCTCACGGCGGTGTCGGACGCGGTGTTCGAGGCGGCGCAGATGATCGGCACGTTCGAGAAACCGCTCTACGTGGCGTTGGAGCCGCTGATCTGCGCGCATAGCCGCGCCGAGCAGACCGGCTGCAGCAAATGCCTCGATATCTGCCCGACCGGTGCCATTTCACCCGATGGCGATCATGTCAGCATCGACCCGATGATCTGCGCGGGCTGCGGTGCCTGCGCCGCGCGCTGCCCGTCGGGCGCGATCACCTATGACGCGCCCGCGCCCGACATGACGTTTCGGCGCATCCAGACGCTGGCCTCGGCCTATCGCAAGGCTGGCGGCAAGTCACCACGCCTGCTGGTGCATGACGCGAGCCACGGGTCCGAGATGATCCGCCTCGCCGCCCGCCATGGGCGCGGGTTGCCCGCCGACGTGATCCCGCTGGAAGTGTCGGCGCTATCGGGCTTCGGCCATGCCGAGATTCTCGCCGCCCTCGCCTCGGGCTTTGGAGCCGTATGGGTCCTGCTCTCCCCACGCACCGAGCGCGACGCGCTCGACCAAGAGGTGCCACTGGCGCAGGCCATGGCAGGCGGCGCGCCTGTCGGGATGCTCGACCTCGCCGATCCCGACGCGCTCTGCGATGCGCTCTATGAGGCCGAACCTGCCCCGGCGCTGCCCGAGCCGGTCCTGCCGATGGGCAGCCGCCGTCAGGTGGCCCGACTTGCCGCGAAGGCGCTCAACCCCGATGGCGGCACCCTGCCCCTGCCCGCCGCCGCGCCCTATGGTGCGGTGCTGGTCAACACGGACGCCTGCACACTCTGCCTCTCTTGCGTGTCGCTCTGCCCCTCGGGCGCGCTGATGGATAACGAGGATCTGCCGCAGTTGCGTTTTCAGGAGGATGCCTGCCTGCAATGCGGCATCTGCGCCACGATCTGCCCCGAAAAGGCGATCACGCTGGAGCCGCAGATGAACCTTGAAGATTCGGCCCTCACGCAAGTGGTGCTCAACGAGGAAGAGCCCTTTGCCTGCATCGAATGCGGCGTGCTTTTCGGGTCGAAATCCACGATCGAGCGGATTACCGAGAAACTCGCGGGCAAGCATTCGATGTTCGCCACTTCGGATGCAGCAAAGATGATCCAGATGTGCGAAGGCTGCCGGATCAACGCGCAGTTTCATTCCGCCGACAATCCTTTTGCCGCAGGCCCGCGCCCGCGCGTGCGCACCACCGAGGATTACCTCAGCAAGCGTAAGGATCACTGAAATTGAAGCGGCGCGCCCAGATCGGCGGGGGGCATCTCCGCGACGTAGGCCAAAATCGCCTCCACCTCGTCGAGCGTCACCTTGACGGGGACAATCGGGGATGGCCGGTCGATCGGAAAAGGGGCTGTGACCTCCTCGACCTGGGTAAAGGCGGGATGCGGCTTGAGCACGTAAAAGCTCTGGAACCGCGCCGCCCAGTCGGGCATCGTGCGCAGCACGGCGAAGGAGGGGGTGGAGCCCATGGCGTTCATCCGGTTTTCCGGGGCCACCACGTGACAGCGCCCGCATTGCGCCAGCGATACCCGCTTGCCCGCAGCCGCATCGCCATCGAAATCGGTCGCGGCCTCGACCTCTTCGGCGATCCCCGGCAAGGTGAAGGGCGCGTGGCCCGCAACCTCATAGCTGGTCACGGTGCGCTGCCCGATCTCGGAGGCGAGCCACTCGGCAAAGCGCTCGGCCCCCGGATGATCGCCCGTGCGATCGATGCGCCAGAGCGTTCCATCGCCCTTGAACACCGGGCGTCCCGCGTCGCGGCCAATCGTCATCTCAGCCGGATCAGCCGGGCCGACCAGTTCGATGCGCACCCCGGTCTTGAGCGAGAAGCGCGGCAGAAGATAGTCAAGCAAGCCCGTCTCCGCGAGAGCCTCGGGCGCGCTCAAACGAAACCGCTTGTCATCGGCGCGCGCCTGCTCCACGTCCAGCATGAGGCCGAGAGCCGCAACCACGATCCACAACCGGTTTGCCATATGAGAAATCACTCCACGCATACCCAAGCCTAGAAAGGCGCCACTATCGGCGTCAAGCATTCTGAACCACGAAGGGAGAAACTGATGAGCGACGAGTTCAACATGTCGATGCGCAAATTCCTGAAGCAGGTGGGCGTCACCTCGCAGCAGGCCATCGAGGAGGGGCTGCGCGAGAAAGGGGCCACAGCCGGGCAGGAATTCGAGGCCAAGGTCGTGCTGACCGTCGAGGGGCTCGATATCGAGCATGTCGTGACCGGCACGATCAAGGGGCAGAACTGACGTGGCAGTGACACGAGAGAGCGTCCTCGCGGCGCTCAAGGACATCACCGATCCGATCAGCGGATCGGATATCGTGGCGGCGGGCGTCATGCGCGCGCTGACGGTCGAGGGCGGCACGGTGCGCTTCGTGCTGGAAATCGACCCGGCCAAGGCCTCCACCTACAATCCTGTCCGCGACACCGCCGAGGCGGCGGTCAAGGCGCTGCCGGGGGTCGATGCGGTCTCGGTCGTGCTCACCGGCCATTCGGCCAAGGCCCCGCCAGACCTCAAACCCGGCAGGAAGGCCGAGACGAAAGGCCCCGAAAAGGTGCCCGGCGTCGACCACCTGATCGCGATTGCGAGCGGCAAGGGCGGTGTCGGAAAATCCACCGTTTCGGCAAATCTCGCCTGCGCGCTCGCAGCCGAAGGGCGGCGTGTGGGACTGCTGGATGCGGATGTCTACGGGCCAAGCCAGCCGCGCATGCTGGGCGTCTCGGGCCGCCCCGCCAGCCCCGACGGCAAGACCATCCTGCCGATGCGCAACCATGGTGTCACCATGATGTCGATCGGCCTCATGACCAACGAGGGTCAGGCGGTGGTCTGGCGCGGCCCGATGCTGATGGGGGCGCTGCAACAGATGCTGATGCAGGTGCAATGGGGCGCGCTCGATTGCCTGCTGGTCGATCTGCCGCCCGGTACCGGCGACGTGCAGATGACGCTGGCGCAAAAGGCGCAGGTGGATGGCGCGATTATCGTCTCGACACCGCAGGATGTGGCGCTTCTGGATGCCCGCAAGGGGATCGACATGTTCAACCAGCTTCATGTGCCGGTACTGGGGATGATTGAGAACATGTCGACGCATATCTGCTCCAATTGCGGGCATGAGGAACACATCTTCGGCCATGGCGGCGTCAAGCTGGAAGCCGAGAAACTGGGCGTGCCCCTGCTGGCGGAAATCCCGCTGCATCTCGATATTCGGCTCGCCTCGGATGGTGGCGCACCGATTGTCGTCTCGAAGCCTGACAGCCCACAGGCGCAGGCCTTCCGCGACGTAGCCCGCCACCTCATCGACCAAGGGCTGGCATGACCGAGCCCAGCTTCCCACCCCTGTTGTCGGGACGCGCCGTCACCGGCGCGACCCACCCCTTTGAAACAGCCAGCGATCTGGCCGCGCAGGGCTGTGACGCTGGCCTTGTCGTGCATAACGTCACCGCCAATCACCTGATGGCCGCCATCGTTCTCGCCCCCGAGGTGCCGCTGGCCGAGGCGATGGTGATGCTGCCCACCTGCGGCGTCGGCTTTCAGAACGCCTTTGGCGCGCTCGCCCCGCCCGAAGTGGGGGTGCATCTGGAATGGTCGGGCGGGATACGCCTCAACGGCGCCTCGTGCGGGCGGCTGCGCGTCACCGCCGGTGGCACCGACCCCGAGGCAGAGCCGGACTGGCTGGTGATCGGCCTCGACCTGTCCGTGATGCAAATCTCCGAGCGGCCCGGCGACCAGCCGGACCAGACCGCACTCTATGACGAAGGCTGCGCCGAAGTCGACCCGGTGGAACTGCTCGAAGCCTGGGCGCGGCATAGCCTCGTCTGGATCAATACCTGGGAACAGGATGGCACCCGCGCGCTTCATGCCGAATGGCGCGGCCTCGCCTGGCGTATCGGCGAAGAGGTCACGCAGAACGGCCTTGCCGGCACCTTCATGGGTGTGGATGAACGCTTTGGTATGCTTTTGCGCTCCGCCGACACAACCCATCTCATCCCGCTCACCACCCTGTTGGAGACCCCGCAATGAAACTCGCCCGCGCGATCCATTTCGACGAAAGCGACCAACGCGTCTATCACAGCCCGGCGCGCACCGGCGAGTGGTGCGTCTCGGGCGGATTTGAGTTTTCCAACTGGTCCGAAGGCGATCTGACCGGCAAGTCGCGGCAGGCCTTTTCCAATGGCTGGTTGGGGCTGGAAACCTTTGGCCGGGTAACCTTTGTCGCGGTGACGCAGATCGAGGCGTCCGAGGTCGAGGCGCTGACCCGCGCCCTGGCGCAGCATTTCGTCGAGCTCTATGGCGCGCCCTCGCTCGAGGTGGCGCTGCCGGTGGCGCGAGATGAACTGGCACAGATGATCGAGCTTTGCGAGGACCACACGGCCAACACGCTGCTCACCGTATTGCGCGAATTGACCGCGGCAGGCGTGCGCGAGACCTATAGCGTAATCGAGGCACAGGAAGCAGGGCTGGAGCAATTCGCGATCCACGGTTCGCTTGACGAATAGGGACGCATCCGAAAAATGCGGAACGACGTGCCAATGATGGCCTTTAGCTGTCATTGAATCTTGCCCGCGCGAAACGCACCGAAGGTGCCGCGCAAATCAGCCTCAGCCCGCTCGGCCGTCTTCCTCGGCGCTCTCCTCGGACGTCACCACATACCATTCCTGCGCGGCAGCGAGCGCCACCGGCGAGCCTGTCGGGCTGACCCCGACATAGGCCCCGGTCTCGTCGACCGGCACCGAGGGCCGCCGCGTCATCCGCCACGCGGCATAGAGCGCGATCAGCGTGAACAGCGCTGCGAGAAACAGCCAGAACCCGTGCGGCCCGACGATCTCCATCAACTGACCGGTGACCATGGGACCTGAAATCGCCCCCATCCCGTAGACGAAAACCAGTCCGCCCGAAGCGGCGGCCATGTCCTCGACCTCCAGAAAATCGTTGGTATAGGCGATGAAGAGCGAATAGAGTGGCGACGCCATGCCGCCCATGACGAAGCCCAGCACCAGGAGCGTCTCGAACTCCACCCCGAGAAAGGCACCGACACCGGTGCTGGCCGCCCCCACCGCCGACACGCCGAGGATCAGCCAGCGCCGGTCGATCCGGTCCGAAAGCCACCCGATGGGCAATTGCAGCGCCACCGCCCCGGCAAAGATCGCGGCGACAAAACCGCTGATCTGCGCCACGCTCAGCCCCGCCTGCGCGCCATAGACCGAGGCCATGCCGAATTGTGCCGCAAAGATACCACCGAGGATCAGCATCCCGACGCTGGCCAGCGGCGAACTCTCGTAGAGACGGCGCAACGTCATCGGCTTGGCGCTCTCGAAGGCAGGCGTGGGCGTCGCCGTCAGCAGGATCGGCGCGAAGCTGAGCGAAACCAGGATCGAGGGGACCACGAACAAAAGGTATCCGTCCGCATCGCCAAGGTTCATCAGCCCTTGTGCGGCAATGATACCCAAGGTCTGCGCCACCATATAGGCCGAGATGATCTTGCCCCGGGTTGTGTTGGTGGCGGCATTGTTGAGCCAGCTTTCGGCAGTGACATAGACCCCCGACAGGCAAAACCCGAGCAGGATGCGGATCACTGTCCAGCTATAGGGATCGGTCAGCACCGGAAAGGCGATGAGCCCCGCCGAGATGAACGAGCCGAGCGCCGCAAACACCCGCACATGCCCGACCCGGCGGATCATCTCCGGGGTCACCCGGCTGCCGATCAGAAAGCCCAGGAAATAGGCCGAAGTGATGACAGACAATTGCAGCGTGCCAAAGCCTTCGATGCCACCGCGCACGCCCATCAACGTGGCCTGCATGCCGTTGCCGATCATCACCAGCATCATGCCCAGCAAGAGCGCCCAGACCGATCCCAGAACCTTGAACATGGCGGGCCCCCTCTTGCATGATCCCCCGGACGTGCGCCGCCCGCATGCCCGCGCGGCTAGCACCGGGGGGCCGCGCGCGTCAAACCGGTTTCACCCGTCCCGGCGACTGAAACCGCCGAACTGCGCAATATTGCGGCAGCGCCCTGCACGCCCTCTGGCCCTTTGGGCGCGAGACAGGTAAACGCGGGGACGAGAACGCGATCCGGCAAAGGCAGACACACCCGATGGCACGTCATCTGATCACCTCGGCGATCCCCTATATCAACGGGATCAAGCACCTCGGAAATCTGGTGGGCTCGCAATTGCCTGCCGACCTCTACGCCCGCTACTGTCGCGCGCGGGGCGACGAGGTGCTGTTTCTCTGCGCCACGGATGAGCACGGCACCCCGGCCGAATTGGCGGCGGCCAAGGCAGGTCAGCCGGTGGCAGACTACTGCGCCGAGTTGTGGCAGGTGCAAAAGCGACTCTCCGACGGCTTCCGCCTCAGCTTCGACCATTTCGGGCGCTCCTCCAGCCCGCAGAACCACCGACTGACGCAACATTTCGCCACGCGCCTGCATGAGCAGGGGCTGATCCGCGAGGTGTCAGAGACGCAGATGTATTCGCCCACCGACGGGCGCTACCTGCCAGATCGCTACATCGAGGGCACCTGCCCCAATTGCGGCTACGACTCCGCGCGCGGCGACCAATGCGACAACTGCACCAAGCAGCTTGACCCGGTCGATCTGATCAACCCGCGCTCGGTGATCTCGGGTGCCACCGATCTGGAGATGCGCGAAACCAAGCATCTCTATCTCTGCCAGTCGCAGATGAAGGACGAACTGGAGGCCTGGATCGACAGCAAGACCGATTGGCCGGTGCTGACCACGTCCATCGCCAAGAAATGGCTCAATGACGGCGACGGGCTTCAGGATCGCGGCATCACCCGCGATCTCGACTGGGGCATCCCCGTGCAATTCGACGGCGCGCCATGGCAGGGGATGGAGGGCAAGGTGTTCTACGTCTGGTTCGACGCGCCCATCGAATACATCGCCTGCGGCGCCGAATGGGCCGAGGCGAAGGGGCTGCAGGCCGATGCTTGGGAACGCTGGTGGCGCACAGACAAGGGCGCAGACGATGTGCGCTATACCCAGTTCATGGGCAAGGACAACGTGCCGTTTCACGCGCTGAGCTTTCCCGCCACGATCCTCGGGTCACGTGAGCCGTGGAAGCTGGTGGATTACATGAAATCCTTCAACTACCTCAATTACGACGGGGGTCAGTTCAGCACCTCGCGCGGACGCGGCGTGTTCATGGATCAGGCGCTGGAGATCCTGCCCGCCGATTACTGGCGCTGGTGGCTCCTGAGCCACGCCCCCGAAAGCTCGGATTCCGAGTTCACCTGGGAGAATTTTCAGGCCAGCGTGAACAAGGATCTTGCCGATGTGCTGGGCAACTTCGTTTCCCGCGTGACCAAGTTCTGTCGCTCCAAATTCGGCGAGGCGGTGCCCGCGGGCGGCGCGTACGACGCGCAGGAAGAGGCGCTGATCGCGCGGCTCACCACCCGTATCCGCGACTATGAAACCCACATGGAGGCGATGGAGGTGCGCAAATCCGCCACCGCCCTGCGCGCCATCTGGGTCGAGGGCAACGAGTACCTGCAAGAGGCCGCCCCCTGGTCCACCTTCAAGCAGGACCCCGAGCAGGCCGCGATGCAGATCCGCCTCGCGCTCAACCTCGTCCGCCTTTACGCGGTGCTCTCAAACCCGTTCATTCCCGATGCCGCCGCCGCGATGCTTGCGGCGATGAAGACCGGGGATACCAACTGGCCGGATGACGTGGCGGACGCGCTTGAAATGCTGGCCCCCGGCAATGCCTTCGAAGTGCCCGAGGTGCTCTTTTCCAAGATCACGGATGATCAACGCGAGGACTGGCAGGCCCGGTTCTCAGGCACGCGGGACTAGATCGGCCCTCGAGCACCGCGACCGCGCGAAGGGTCAAACGATGCGACATGCCCTTTCGGAAATTCCGAAAGCCTCTTTCAGGAGCTGGAAAAACCCGGTCACCTCTTCGGCAATTCCCTTGCCCGTGCACGCCACGCACCCCATCCCTAAAGGGGAAGGAGACTCGTGCAATGCCCCTGATCCATCTCAAGACCGCCCCCGGAGAGCCCGCCAACACCGCCCGCGATGTGGCCGATACCGTGCAGATCATGCTGGCCCGGTTGCGCGCGGGCGGCGCGCAGGTGGCGCTGGAATATGCACGACAACTGGATGGCTGGCAGGGTGAGATCACCGTGCCCCGCGACGAGATCGCGGCGGCCTCTGCCAGGGTGCCGCAACGCTTGCGCGACGATATCGGCTGGGCGCATGACAATATCTCGCGCTTTGCCGCCGCTCAACGCGCGACAGCGCAGGACATGGAGATCCAATTGCGCCCCGGTCTGCGCGCGGGCCAGAGGCAGATCCCGCTCGGGGCGGCAGGCTGCTACGTGCCGGGCGGGCGCTACAGCCATATCGCCTCGGCGCTGATGTCGATCGCCACGGCGCGCGAGGCCGGCGTGCCCGACATCACCGCCTGCTCGCCGCCCTGCGGCAGCGGGCCAATTCCCGATGCCATGCTCTTTGCCATGGATCTGGCCGGGGCCACGCGCATCCTGACCATCGGCGGCGTGCAGGGCGTCGCGGCGATGGCCTTTGGCCTCTTCGGTGCTCCGCCTGCAGATATCCTCGTCGGCCCCGGCAATGCCTATGTGGCCGAGGCCAAGCGGCAACTCTTTGGCCCCATCGGAATCGACATGTTCGCAGGCCCGACAGACAGCCTGATCCTTGCAGATGACACGGCCTGTCCCGACACCGTCGCCGCTGATCTGGTGGGGCAGGCCGAACATGGCGCCAATTCGCCGGTTTGGCTGGCCACCACGCATCGTCCGCTGGCCGAGGCGGTGATCGCCCGCGTGCCCGCGCTGGTCGCCGCCCTACCCGACCCCAATCGCGCGGCAGCCACTGCCGCCTGGCGCAACCTGGCAGAGGTGGTGCTCTGCGACAGCGTGGAAGAGATGGCGCGCTATGCCGATGCCAAGGCCCCCGAACACCTGCACGTGCAGGCGCGCGACCTGCCCTGGTGGCGCAACCGGCTGCGCGCCTATGGCTCGCTGTTCCTGGGCGAAAACACGACCGTCGCCTTTGGCGACAAGGCGGCGGGCCCCAACCATGTCTTGCCCACCTCTGGCGCCGCGCGCTACACAGGGGGGCTGTCGGTGCACAAGTTCCTCAAGACCGTCACCTGGCAGGAGGTGGACGAGCACGCACTGCCCGATCTCGCGCGTGTCACCGCCAGCCTCAGCCGCGCGGAACGGATGGAGGGGCATGCCCGCAGCGCAGATATCCGCCTCGGCCCGGTTCCCGGTGCCGCGCAATCGACGGGGTAAGACAACCGCATGAAAACCGTGGGCATTCTGGGGGGCATGGGCCCCGAGGCCACCATTCTCCTGATGCAAAAAGTCATGGCGGCCGTGCCTGCACGCGACGACGCCGATCACGTGCCGCTGATCGTGCATCAAAACCCGCAGGTCCCGAGCCGGATCAAGGCGCTGATCACGGGCACCGGCGAAGACCCCGGCCCGACACTCGCGCGCATGGCGCGTGATCTGCAGGCGGCGGGGGCGCAGGCGCTGGCCATGCCCTGCAACACCGCGCATCACTATGCCCCCGCCGTGGCCGATGCGACACCACTGCCGTTTCTCGACATGCTGGAGTTGACGGCGGCGTCGCTTGCGCAGCAGGGCGCGCGGCGGGTGGGGATGCTCGCCTCGCCTGCGACACGGCTTGCGGACGTGTTCGACGCGCCCTTCGCCGCGCATGGCCTGACGCCGGTCTTCCTGCCCGATGACGCCGAACTTCTGGCCATCATCCGCGCGGTCAAGGCCGGTCAGGGCATCGCCACGCTCGCCCCCCGCCTTATGGCAGAGGCCGGGGCGCTTGTCGCGGAAGGGGCCGATCACCTGCTGGTGGCCTGCACCGAATTGTCGCTGATGACCGACGCCCTGCCAGACAGCTTGCCGCAGACCGACAGCCTCGACTGCCTGACCGCCGCCATCGTGGACTTCGCCAAGGGCTGACCACCCATAAGCCCCTCAGAGCAGCAGGCGCGGGTCGGGCCCCATCTCAAGCCCCGGAAACACCACGTCTTCGAGCGTTGCCCGCGCCAGACCGAAGGACTGCCGCATGATCCAGGCGGCATGCGCGCGCACGTCGCGGGTCGGGCGCAGATCGCGGCGCTCGTAGAGATCGGCCTCCGACAGCCCCGGCCACTCGCCGATCACCCGTCCGCCCCGCAACGCCCCTCCGGCAAGCAGCATCGCGCCGCCGGTGCCATGATCGGTGCCGCGTGTACCGTTGAGCCGCGCGGTGCGACCGAATTCGGTCATCGCGATCAACGTAGTCCTGTCCCAGTCCGCGCCCAGCCCCTCGCGCAGCGTCAGGATCGCGGTCTGCAGGTCCGAGAGCGCGCGCGGCAGGGTGTTGATCTGCCGCGCATGCGTGTCGAAGCCGTTGAGCGAAAAGGCCGCGATGCGGGTGTCGTCGCGCAGCTTCTCGGCGGCGAAACGGGCGATATCGGCGGTGCCCCCGCTCTGCCGCGCGGCCTGCATGCTCTGGCGCATGTCGCCCATCACGGCGTCGGACATCGCGCCGCCAGTCCCCGCTACGGTGCCATCCGAGAGCGCCATCGCCTCCAGCATCGTATCGCGGAACAGCGGATCGTCATGCATCACCTCTTCGAGCAACAGGCGTGCCTGCGGGCTAAGCGCAAAGGCCGCATCAGGCGACCAGTTGGCGACAGGCGCGGGCCCGCGCGTGAGCAGCATGTCCGAGCGCCCAATGGCAAAGGCGGTTTCGGCCTCGATGCCCGGCACGCTTTGCAGCAGACGGTTGAGCCAGCCGTCGCGAATGCCGCGCGGATCGTCCGGGCCGGTGCCCGCCTCGAGAATGTCCTGCCCCTCGAAATGGCTGCGCTTGTCGCGATAGGGCGTGGAGACGGCATGCACGAAACCCAACTCGCCGCTGCGCCAGAGCGGCATGAGACCCCCGAGCCCCGGATGAAGCGCGAAGAACCCGTCGAGATCGTGCGGCGCGGGGGCATCGGCGGTCTGGCCCGGGTCGATGCCGTCGCGCAACTGGCGAAACTCCGGCGCGCCGAGAGGTTGCACGACGTCGAGCCCGTCCATGCCTCCGCGCAGGATGATGACCACGAGGCGATTGTCCCAGGGCGCGCGCGCCATGGTGACGGGCGTGATCAGCGGGCTCGCTGCCAGCGAACAGCCGAGCGCCGTGGCGCGGGTCAGAAAGCGGCGGCGGGAAAGCGGGGCGGGGGACATCGTGAAACTCCTGTCACATGCGCTGGAAGGCGGCGGAGGCCAGGACGAGCCCCACCCCCTCGGCGCGGGTTTCCGCGGCGCGCGCGGCGAAGGCCACGCGTGGCGGCACCGTCCGGCCAAAGGCCACACGCGCCAGATCGCGCGGATCGGGCAGCGTGGACAAGAGCAGCGGCGGGGCCTGCATCGCCCAGTTGAGCCGCGCCGCCAGGCGCTGCGGCGTGATCCAGTCCTCATCCGCCTCGGGCCAGCCATCGGGGCCGAGCGGCTGGCCCCATGCCTGCCCCATCAGGCGCAGCGGGGTGAGAAAGAGATCGTTCATCTCGCGCGGCTTGGCATGCCCGGTCAACGCCTCACCCGGGTCGAGGGCGCGCAGCGCGGAGCCCATGAAGTCAATCGGCGGTTTGACATTGCCCATGGTCACGTCCCAGGTTGCGGGATGCGCGAGCATCGCCGCATAGACTTCGGTCAGCGCGCCGTCGGTGTCGCGGTAGCGGGCGGTCATCGCCTCGATCAGGCGAGGGTCGGGCCGGTCGGAGACGAAATGCACCGCCAGCTTGCGGCACAGATGCGCCGCCGTCGCGGGATGCCGGGCAAGATCGTCGAGCAAGGCGTGGATATCCTCCAGCCGGGCGCGCCCTGCCCCGCCATAGCTTTGCCCGAGCACGGTTTCCGGCCCCGGTTGCGCATGGCCCGGGCGAAACCGGAATCCCTCCTGCAGATCGAAACTCAGCCCGGTGAGCAGCCGCGCCAGTTCCTGCACATCGCGCTGCGTATAGGGGCCGTCCGCGCCGAGCGTGTGCAGTTCGAGCAACTCGCGCGCGAGATTCTCGTTGAGCCCGCCGAGGCGCTTCGAATTGCGCGCATTCACGCTGTCGGGGCCGACCGACGTCGCCTGATCGAGATAGCGCAACATCAGCGGATGCGTCACCGCCGCGCGCAGCATCTCGGAGAACCGCGCCGCCACATGCGGCCGAATTGCCTCTTCGGCATAGGGAATCGTACCGAAATGCCAGGCCGGACCCTGCCCCACGGCGGTGAAATGATCGCTCCAGAACTGCACCAGCCTTTCGCGGAACCCGTCCCTGCCATCGGCACGCCGCAACAGGACATGCGCGTACCACGCCGCCGCCACGCGGCGCAGGGCACGAATTTCGTTGCGACGGGTCTCTAATGCGCGCTCGAACGCCGCCTCGGATCCGTCCTTGCGCGCCGCTCTGTTCGTGTCACGCAACCGGGTCTGCAAGGTAAACACGTGGTCGAACCCACCCACCGGATAGCGCCGTGCCGCCTCGTCCGGGCCGGTCAGGCGCGCCAACATCTCGGCAGGCGACGCAGGCGGCGCGTGGCGCGGGGAAAGGCCACAGCCAAATCGGATCTCGGCACGTTCGGGATCGAAGGACATCAACCGCTCCGGTTGGGGTGAAACAGCCTGACGATACCATCATCGGAGCGTCCGCGCACGTCTTTCGATGCCCGTCGACGGCGGGTGTTTGCCGAATGATTGCGGAATGACGCGCAAGCGGGCCTTGGGCAATATGGCCGCGCGCACCAGATCACGCGCGCGCCGGGGCTGGTCAGGGCGCGGTTGACGCAAAGCCCTGCGCCCTCGCCGGGGCGCCACATGGACCGTCAGCCACCGCCTTGCGCCGGGTCCGAGGCGACGCGTACCAACCGGGTCAACGCGCCAAGACGCTCTCGCTGCCGACCGCCCGCGTCGAAATTCGCAGGATCCAGCCAGAAGCCGAACGCCTCTTTCAGCGCGGGCCACTCGGCGTCTATCGTGGCGAACCACGCCGTGTCGCGGTTGCGCCCCTTGACCACCGTCGCCTGCCGGAAGGTGCCCTCATAGCTCAACCCCAACCGCTGCGCCGCACGGCGCGAGGGCATGTTGAGGGCGTCGCATTTCCACTCGAACCGGCGATAGCCCGCGCCAAAGGCCCAATCCATCATGAGGTAAATCGCCTCGGTCGCGGCTCGGGTGCGCTGCAAGGCGGGTGCAAGGTTGATATGGCCCGCCTCGATGCTGCCCGCCTGCGGTTTGATCCGCAGATAGCTGGCCACGCCGCCGACCTGTCCAGCATCGAGATCGCTGATCGCATAGAACAGCGGATCATCACCCGCCGCCGCCTCGCGCGCCCAACGGTGGTATTGCGAGGCCGAGGAAAACGGCCCGTACGGCATGTAATCCCAGAGCGAGGCATCGCCGCTCATCGCGCGGTGCAGGTCGCCCGCGTGCCGATCCGCATCAAGCCGGTCGAGGCGCGCGTAGCGCCCGACCAGTGGTGTGTCATCCGGGGCGGGCGGGGGCCGCCAATCCGCCAGTTTCGGACCGAGGGGGCCGCTCTGATCCATCAGCGCGATCAGTCTTGCGGAATGACGCGCAGACCCAGTTCCATCAGCTGGTCGCTGGTCGGATCGGAGGGCGCGTTCATCATCAGGTCTTCGGCGCGCTGGTTCATCGGGAACATGATGACCTCGCGGATGTTCGACGTACCCGCCAGCAGCATCACGATCCGGTCGATCCCCGCCGCACAGCCACCATGCGGCGGCGCACCGAACTGGAACGCATTGACCATGCCGCCGAACCGCTTGCGCACCTCGTCCTCGCCATAGCCCGCCAGCTCGAACGCCTTGAACATGATCTCGGGCTTGTGGTTCCGGATCGCGCCCGAGACCAGCTCATAGCCGTTGCAGGCCAGGTCGTACTGGTAGCCGAGCACGTCGAGCGGGTTGCCGTTCAGCGCGTCCATCCCGCCCTGCGGCATCGAGAAGGGGTTATGGCTGAAATCGACCTTGCCGGTGTCCTCATCGGCCTCGTACATCGGGAAATCGACGATCCAGGCAAAGGCAAAGCGGTTCTTCTCGGTCAGGCCCAGTTCCTCGCCGATCACATCGCGCGCCTTGCCCGCCACCCGCTCGAACGTCTGCGGCTTACCGCCGAGGAAAAACGCCGCATCGCCCACGCCAAGACCAAGCTGCTGACGGATCGCCTCGGTCCGCTCGGGGCCGATATTCTTGGCCAGCGGGCCTGCGGCTTCGATCTCTCCCAGATAGAGTTCAGCCAGTTTCCGAGCCTTAATCTTATCCAATGGGTCGCCCGCTTTAAGAAGGTTGACTATCTGAGACTCGAATTTTTTGTAAAGCTCCGATTCAGCATTGAATTGGCTAAAGTCAGTGTCGCCAGCGTCGATTTTTGTCATGACATCATCATAGACAGGCGACCGGTCGCATTTTCGCCAGAAAATATACCCCATCCCCGGCAGCCCTTCTTTCTGGGCAAAGGCGTTCATCCGGTCGCAGAACTTGCGGCTGCCGCCCGTCGGCGCGGGAATGGCGCGGACCTGCGTGCCGTCCTGTTCCAAGAGCTTGGCGAAGATGGCGAACCCGCTGCCCCGGAAATGCTCCGACACGTCCTGCATCTTGATCGGGTTGCGCAGGTCGGGCTTGTCGGTGCCGTACCAGAGGGCGGCGTCGCGGTAGCTGATCTGCGGCCAGACCTTGTCGACCGTGGCCCCCTCGCCAAACTCCTCGAACACGCCCTGAATGACCGGCTGGATCGTGTCGAACACGTCCTGCTGCTCGACAAAGCTCATCTCCAGGTCAAGCTGGTAGAAATCCGTGGGCGAACGGTCGGCGCGCGGGTCCTCGTCACGGAAACAGGGCGCGATCTGGAAATACTTGTCAAAGCCCGAGACCATGATCAGCTGCTTGAACTGTTGCGGAGCCTGCGGCAGGGCGTAGAACTTGCCGGGATGCAGGCGGCTTGGCACCAGAAAGTCCCGCGCGCCCTCAGGGCTTGAGGCCGTGATGATCGGCGTCTGAAACTCGCGAAAGCCCTGATCCCACATCCGCCGCCGCATCGCGGCCACCACGTCCGAGCGCAGGGTCATGTTGTGCTGCATCGCCTCGCGCCGCAGGTCGAGATAGCGATAGCGCAGGCGCGATTCCTCGGGATATTCCTGATCACCAAAGACCTGCAACGGCAATTCGGCCGCGGCGCCCAAAACCTCCATGTCGCGGATGAAAACCTCGATCTCGCCGGTGGGGATGCGCGGATTCACCAGCCCCTCGTCGCGCGCCTTCACCTCGCCGTCGATTCGGATGCAGAATTCGCTGCGCAAGCGTTCCACCTGCGTAAACACCGGGCTGTCGGGGTCACAAAGCACCTGCGTCACGCCATAGTGATCACGCAGGTCAATGAACAAAACCCCGCCGTGGTCGCGGATGCGATGCACCCAGCCTGCAAGGCGCACGGTCTCGCCGACGTTGGTCTTGGTCAAATCTGCGCAGGAATGGCTGCGATAACTGTGCATGGTATCCTCTCCGGGCCCTCGAGGGCCTGTCTCTTCGGTCCGGGCCGATACACCTTGGCGGGACGGCAAAGTCAAGGGTGGGGCGTGGCGCTTGCGGGCAAAACCGTTTACAGAACAGGGTAATTGCGTAAAAATACCTTTCGCACGAGCAGGCTGGCCCGGAACAAGCGGGCACAGGGACAAGTTTGATACGCCATAACGATGCGCCGCAGGTCATGCGCAAGAAAATGAGGTGTAGCATGTGGACCAAGGCTCTGGACGGATTTCTGTCCCATCTTTTCAAACGTGGACGTTTGCGCGTGACTTATCCGGACGGGGCGACGCGCAGCTATGGCCCCGGCGGTGATGGCCCCGAAGCGGCGGTGACGCTGCACGATCCCTCCCTGCCACGCCGGATCGTGATTTCCCCCGACATGGCGATTGGCGAGGGCTATATGGACGGCAGCGTCACCTTCGAGGGCGATGACCTCTACGGCTTCCTCAGTCTCGCGATCATGAATATCGCCGCACAGGGCCAACCTTGGTTCCGCCGCCCGCTGGAGACGCTGCGCTGGCTCAAGCGGCGACTGGACCAGTTCAACCCGGTTACGCGGGCACGCTCGAACGTGGCTCATCACTATGACCTCTCGGGGGAACTCTACGATCTGTTCCTCGACGAGGACCGCAATTATTCCTGCGCCTATTTCGCGCAGCCTAACATGACGCTGGAAGAGGCGCAGGCCGCCAAGAAGGCGCATATCGCCCGCAAACTGCTGATCGAGCCGGGGATGCGGGTGCTCGATATCGGCTGTGGCTGGGGCGGCATGGGCCTGACGCTGGCGCGTGATTTCGGGGCCGAGGTGACTGGCGTCACCCTGTCGCGCGAACAGCACGCCATGGCCAATGCCCGCGCCGAAAAAGCCGGGCTGGCGGACAAGGCCCGGTTCGAGTTGATGGATTACCGCGACGTGGCGGGGACATTCGACCGCATCGTCTCGGTCGGCATGTTCGAACATGTCGGCGTGCCGCATTACGACGCCTACTTCGCCACCGTCGAGCGGCTGCTGAAACCGGACGGCATCGCGCTGATACATTTCATCGGGCGCGCCGGGCCGCCCGGCGCGACAAGCCCGTGGATTACCAAGTATATTTTCCCCGGCGGCTATTGCCCGGCCATGTCAGAGGCAATGGCGGCGGTCGAACGGCACCATCTGGTGACCACCGATGTGGAGGTCTGGCGGTTGCACTACGCCGAGACCCTGCGCGAGTGGCGGCGTCGGTTCGACGCCAACATCGACCGCGTGCGCGCGCTTTATGACGAGCGGTTCTGCCGGATGTGGCGCTATTACCTGATCGCCAGCGAGCTGACGTTCCGGCTCAACAATCAGGTGGTGTTCCAGTTCCAGATGAGCCCGAAACAAGACGCGGTGCCGCTCACGCGCGAGTACCTCTATCGCGACGGTCAGGGCCGAGAGGCACACCCCGACACGCCACCGGAACGCCGCATCGCGTGATCCTTCGGTCACATTTGCGCCAGCCGGGCGGGTGCCCCGTGGACAGGGCCGCATGCCTGCCCCAAGGTGCGCGCCAACCCGCCGTTCAGGAGTTGCCCGATGTGGAGCCATCTGCTTGACCGTTTCCTGCGCGCGCTCGTCCGCAAGGGCAGCCTCGCCGTCACCTATCCCGATGGCACGCGCCGCGATTATGGCGATGGCAGCGGCTCTCCGGTGGGGCTGCACCTGCATGACGAGACCATAGTGCGCCAGATGCTTCTGAAGCCCGAGCTTGCTGCGGGCGAGGGCTATATGGAGGGGCGGCTCTCGCTCGACGGGGACGATCTGCATGGCTTTCTGTCGCTGGTCAAGACCATGGGCAAGGGCAGCCGCCCGCCCCTTCTGCTGCGCGCCATCAAGCGGTTGCGCAAATTGCTCAAGCGGGTTGCACAGCACAACCCCGCCGCGCGGTCGCGCCGCAACGTGGCGCATCACTATGACCTCTCGGGCGACCTCTATGACCTTTTCCTTGATGAGGACCGGCAATATTCCTGTGCCTATTACGCGCGCCCCGACATGACGCTGGAAGAGGCACAGGCCGCCAAGAAGGCGCATATCGCGGCCAAGATGCTGATCGAGCCGGGGATGCGCGTGCTCGATATCGGCTGTGGCTGGGGCGGCATGGGGCTGACGCTGGCGGGGCAGCACGGGGCCGAGGTGACCGGCGTCACCCTGTCGGAGGAGCAGCACAAGATGGCCAATGCCCGGGCCGAAAAGGCGGGGCTGGCGGACAGGGCGCGGTTCGAGCTGACGGATTACCGCCACGTGAAGGGACAATTCGACCGAATCGTCTCGGTGGGCATGTTCGAACATGTCGGCGTGCCGCATTACCACAGCTATTTCCAGAAGATCCGCGAGTTGCTGACCGAGGACGGAGTGGCGGTCATCCATACGATCGGGCGTTCGGCCCCGCCCAGTTCGACCAGTCCCTGGATTGCGAAATACATCTTTCCCGGCGGCTATGTTCCCGCGCTGTCAGAGGTCGCGCCGGTGATCGAGCGCGAAGGGCTGATGATCACCGATCTCGAAGTCTGGCGCCTGCATTACGCCGACACGCTGCGCGACTGGCTCGACCGGTTCGACGCCAACATCGACAAGGCGCGCGCGCTCTTTGACGAGAAATTCTGCCGGATGTGGCGGTTCTACCTCGTCGCCTCGGAGATGAGCTTTCGCGACGGGCACCACGTGGTGTTCCAGTTCCAACTGACCAAGCGACACGGCGTGGTGCCGGTCACGCGCGAGTATCTGTGTGGTGAGCAGGCTGGAGCGGGTAACGGGAATCGAACCCGTAACTGAAGCTTGGGAAGCTTTCGTGATACCTTTTCACCATACCCGCATCTGAGCCGTTGAGATATGGTTTTGCGCAAAGGCGGTCAAGAGGAGAAAGCGGCGCGGTTTCAAACAAGCAGCCCGCAGCCCCCGGAGCATGCGACGCGCCGTTGCACGGACCTCGGAACAGTAAGACGCCGCCCGGGTCACGAACCCGGACGGCGTCCTTTCTGTCCCTCGATGCGACCCGGCTCAGGAGGCCAGCGCACCCTTCGCCTGATCCACAATCGCGCCGAAGGCGGCGGGTTCGTGCACGGCAAGATCTGCGAGCACCTTGCGGTCGACTTCGACCCCGGCCAAGGTCAGCCCGTTGATGAAGCGCGAATAGGTCAGCCCGTCATCATGAGCGCGCACAGCGGCATTGATCCGCTGGATCCACAGAGCGCGGAAATTTCGCTTGCGGTTCTTGCGGTCGCGCGTGGCGTATTGGTTGGCCTTGTCGACGGCCTGTGCGGCCACCTTGAAGGTGTTCTTGCGGCGGCCATAGTAACCCTTGGCGGCCTTGACGACTTTCTTGTGACGGGCGTGGGTAACAACCCCACCTTTGACGCGTGACATCTTTCAAATCCTCCTTGGGGCTTAGCGTGCGTAGGGCATCATCGGCTTGATGATACCTTCGTCGGCTTTGCTGAGCGTGGTGGTGCCACGCGCGTTACGGAGAAACTTGTTGGTGCGTTTGATCATGCCGTGGCGCTTGCCCGCCTGGGCGGCCACCACGCGGCCAGAGGCCGTCACCTTGAACCGCTTCTTGCAGCTCGATTTTGTCTTCATCTTGGGCATTTCCGGCTCCTTTTCTAGGTCGGTAGGGACGCACGACTCGGCATGCCACGTCTGGCCGGTCCTGCGGATAGAGCGCGCCGTATACGCGGACACCGGGATTTGTTCAAGGGGCCGGCACTGTATTTCATGCGTCGATCAGATATAACGGGCGATCACCGAGATCAGCACATGCGGCAGGTCCGAGAAGCTGTAGCCACCCGGCTTGGTTCCAATCGCCCAGAGGATCAGCCCGCCGCTTGTAATGAGGGTAAAGGCGGCGACCCTCGGCGCCCGCCGGTCGGACAGGGCCGAGAGAATGGAGGGGATTGAAAACACCCCGAGCACCATGCCGACAGCCATCGCAAGATCGGAATCCATGACACGCCTCCGGGGCATCGTTTGCCCACAATCGAGCCAGTTTAGCCTGGATCGGTAGCGTAAATCAAACTTTCCTGACAGGGGGCGACGCGCAGGATGTTGGTGGTGCCCGGCACGTTGAAGGGCACCCCGGCGGTGACCACGATCTGATCGGACTCCTCGGCATAGCCCTCGGCGCGGGCGGCGCGGGCAGCGTTGATCACCGCCATCTTGAAGCGGGTAAGCTCGCCGGTCATCACCGGATGCACGCCCCATGTCAGCGCCAGACGCCGCGCAGTGCCGCGCAGGCTGGTCAGGCCGATGATCGGCACCTTTGGCCGCTCGCGCGCGGTCAGCAGGGCGGTTGTCCCCGATTCGGTGTAGCAGCAAATCACCTTGATGTCGGTGGTCTCGGCGATCTCGCGGGCGGCGGCGACGATACCGTCAGCCACGGTCTGCCGGTCGGCGCGGCGGCTGGCCTCTATCACCTCGCGATAGGTGGGGTCGTTCTCAACCTCGCGGGCGACATTGTCCATCGTTTGCACCGCCTCGACCGGGTAATCCCCGGCCGCCGATTCCGCCGAAAGCATGATCGCGTCCGCGCCCTCGTAGATCGCGGTCGCCACGTCCGAAACCTCGGCGCGGGTGGGCATCGGGCTCTCGATCATCGATTCGAGCATCTGCGTCGCCACGATCACCGGCTTGGCCGCCGCGCGGCATTTACGCACCAGCCGTTTCTGAATCGGCGGCACGTTCTGCACCGGCAATTCCACCCCCAGATCGCCGCGCGCCACCATGATGCCGTCGCTGACCGCGAGAATGTCGTCAAAGCATTTCACCGCCGCAGGTTTTTCGATCTTGGACATGATCGCGGCGCGACCGTTCACCAGAACCCGCCCCTCGTTCACATCCTCGGGCCGCTGCACGAAGCTCAGTGCGAGCCAGTCAACACCCAGTTCACACACGAATTCCAGATCGGCGCGATCCTTGTCCGACAGCGCGGCCAGCGGCAGGATCACGTCGGGCACGTTCACACCCTTGCGATTCGAGATCGTGCCACCCGCGATCACCTCGCAATCGGCATGGTCTGGCCCGCAGGTGCGCACCCTCAACCGGATCTTGCCATCGTTGACCAGCAGATCCGCGCCCGGCTCCAATGCGGCAAAAATCTCGGGATGCGGAAGGTTCACACGCGAGGCGTCGCCCTCGGCCTCATCGAGGTCGAGACGGAACGCGGCCCCTTCGACCAGTTCCTCTTCCCCGCGTGCAAAAGTGCCAACCCGCAGTTTGGGGCCTTGAAGATCAGCGAGAATGGCAATCGGACTGCCCGTATCCTCTTCGATCTGGCGAATGATGCGATGACGCTCGGCGATATCGGCGTGCTCGCCGTGGCTCATGTTGAGGCGAAAGACATCCGCCCCGGCCTCGTGCAGGGCGCGAATGGTGTCGTAATCCGAAGAGGCGGGGCCAAGCGTGGCCACGATCTTGACATTGCGGTGGCGTCTCATCTGTGCTCCTTCGTCTCTCGTCTTTCCGGTGCCTTGCCAAAAGCGATGTTATCGCTAACACAGGCTTCAATCGCCTTATTGCGCAATTCACATCCCGGCGCAACTGTCCTAGAGGAAGACCAAGGGAAATCCAACACGATGATCTATCAGCCTTATGAAATCGACGGGGCGACACGCGCCTCACGCTGGCTCGTGACCTGCGATCACGCGACCAACACGGTGCCGCCCTTCGTCAATGGCGGGTGCCTGGGCGTCGCCCCTGCGGACATGGCCCGCCACATCGCCTATGACGTGGGTGCGGCCGGGGTGGCGCGGGGGCTGGCGCAGGCGCTGGACGGCCCCGCGATCCTGTCGAATTTCTCGCGTCTGGTGATCGACCCGAACCGGGGCGAGGACGACCCCACATTGGTGATGAAACTTTATGACGGCACCGTGGTCCCGGCCAATCGCCACGCCGACGGGCCCGAGATCGAGCGCCGTCTGAACCGGCTTTACCGACCCTATCACACTGCGCTTTCGGAGCTTGCGGCGCGGCGCGACGACACCGTGATCGTGTCGGTCCACAGCTTCACCCCGCAGTTCAGAGGCCGCCCGCCACGGCCCTGGCATATCGGCTTGCTCTATGCCGCCGACACGCGATTTGCCCGCCCGCTGCTGGCGCGCCTGCGCGAGGAGCCGGATCTTTGCGTTGGCGACAACGAGCCTTATGGCGGGCACCTGCCCGGCGATGCCATCGCGCGCCACGCGATTGCCCATGAACGGCCCAACGTGCTCATTGAGTTGCGCAACGACCTGATCGAGACGCCCGCGCAACAGGCCGCATGGGCCGCGCGCCTTGCCCCCATCCTGACCGAGGTGGCGGGCAAGGTCGGCGTCTGACGGGGCTTGCATGCGGCCCGCGCGCGTCACATCTTGAGCGAACACAGAGGAGAGACATCATGGACGACCAGACCCGGATCGAACTCGAAGCCGCCGCGTTCCGCACCCTGCGCGGTCACCTGATGGAAAAGCGCACCGATGTGCAGAATATCGACCTGATGAACCTCGCAGGGTTTTGCCGCAACTGCCTGAGCCGCTGGTATCAGGAGGCCGCCCATGCCAAGGGCATCGAAATGACCAAGGACGAGGCGCGCGAAATCTTCTACGGCATGCCCTACGACCAGTGGAAAGCGCGCTACCAGATCGACGCCGATGCCGAGAAGAAGGCCGCGTTTGACGCCGCCTTCGCCGAGAATGTGGGCGAAAAGGGCTGAGCGGCGTCGCTTTCCGGCAAGGCGCGGGCGCAGGCCCCGATAGGGTCGCGCCATGACCTACCGCCTGCATTACGCACCCGACAACGCCTCGCTCGTCATCCGCCTCGCGCTGGAGGAACTGGGCGTGTCCTATGAGACCGTGCTGGTTGATCGCCGCGTGCGGGCGCAGAAATCGCCCGCCTATCTGGCGCTCAATCCCGCAGGTCTGATCCCGGTGCTGGAGACGCCCGATGGCGCGCTTTTCGAGACCGGCGCGATCCTGCTATGGCTTGCCGACCGGCACGGCGCGCTCGCCCCTGCCCCGGAGGATCCCGCACGGGGGACGCTGCTCAAGTGGCTGTTTTTCCTGTCAAACACCCTGCACCCGGCGATGCGGATGATCTTTTATCCCGACCAGTATGCAGGCGCAGACGCCAGAGATCAGGCCCGGCTGCGCGCCCATATGCAGACCGAGGCCGCCCGCCATCTCGACACGCTGGAAGCAACGGCAAAGGCCCATCCAGACCTCTTCCGCGGTACCAATCCCACCGTGATCGTCCTCTATCTCGGCCCTGCCCTGCGCTGGCTGGCGCTCTACCCGGCGGGGGAAACTGGCTGGTTCGACCTCGCCCGCTGGCCGCGCCTGCAGGCCATGGCGCAGGCGCTGGAAACCCGCGAAAGCGCTCAGGCCGGCGCCCGCGCCGAAGGGCTGGGGCACCGCCCCTTTTCCGCCCCCGTGCCGGCCGACCCGCCGGAGGGTGCGGCGCTCTGATCCGCTCACATGTCAGCGCGCCGCCCTTGAAGGGTCGCTTTCGGACAAGTAGCTGTTGCAGGATGCGGGGATAACCCCTGCGACCCACCCGCGACCGAACGGAGCGCCACATGTTTCTATCCGTCTTCGACATGTTCAAGGTCGGCATCGGCCCGTCCTCATCGCATACGATGGGGCCGATGGTGGCCGCCGCGCGCTTTCTCGACCGGATGCGCGCCGAGCCGTTTCACTACGCCGGGCTCAAGGGATCGCTGCATGGCAGCCTCGCCTTCACCGGGGTGGGCCACGCCAGCGACCGCGCCACGATCCTCGGGCTCGCGGGCTATCGCCCCGACACCTATGACGCCGAGGCCGCCGAGACCACGCTGGAGCAGATCCGCGAGACCCATACCGTCACGCCCCCGGGCTTGCCGGAGTTGGCGTTCCATCCCAAGGACGACCTGATCTTCGATTTCGGCCCCAACCTGCCCGGCCATGCCAATGGCATGATCCTGATGGCCACCGACGCACAGGGCGACGTGATCTTGCAAGAGACCTATTATTCCATCGGGGGCGGCTTTGTGATGACCGAAGGCGAACTGGCGGCGGGCCGCAATACCGACGAGGGGGACCCGGTGCCCTACCCGTTCAAGACGGCGGTCGAGATGCTGGAGATGGCCGAACGCTCGGGCAAGACCATCGCCGAGATGAAACGCGCCAACGAGGTGGCCCGTGGCGGGCCGGAGAACCTGCGCTCGGGCGTGGCGCGGATCTGGCAGGTGATGGACGACTGCATCGAACGCGGGCTGAGCACCGACGGCATCCTGCCCGGCGGGCTGAATGTCCGCCGCCGCGCCAAAGGCATCCGCGACGCGCTGATAGCCGAGCGCGGCACGAACCTGAGCGCGCCGCACAAGATCAACGACTGGATGAGCGCCTACGCGATGGCCGTGAATGAGGAGAACGCCGCCGGCGGACAAGTGGTGACGGCCCCCACCAATGGGGCTGCGGGGGTGGTGCCCGCAGTGATCAAGTACTGGCTGGAGCATGTGCCGGGCGCGCATGAGGCCCAGATCGAGGAATTCCTGCTGACCGCGGCGGCGATCGGCGGGCTGGTCAAGTTCAACGCGTCGATCTCGGGCGCCGAGGCGGGGTGTCAGGCCGAGGTGGGCTCTGCCTCTGCCATGGGCGCGGCGGGGCTCGCGGCGGTGCTGGGCGGCACGCCCGCCCAGATCGAGAACGCAGCCGAGATCGCGCTCGAGCATCACCTCGGGATGACCTGCGATCCGGTGCGCGGCCTCGTGCAGGTGCCCTGCATCGAGCGCAACGGCCTGGGCGCGATCAAGGCCGTCTCGGCGGCGTCCCTGGCGCTGCGCGGCGATGGCACCCACCTCGTGCCGCTCGACGCCTGTATCGAGACGATGCGCCAGACCGGCGCCGACATGAGCGAGAAATACAAGGAAACGTCCCTGGGCGGGCTGGCGGTGAACATCCCCAACTGCTGACGCGGCCGTGCACCCTACCCCCGCTCCAGAAACCGGATCATCGTATCGCCATAGCGCCGCTCTTCGATCAGGCGCAGGCCGTCGGGCGGGGTGATCGGGGCGCTCTCTTCCCAGACGATCAGCGCCGCCTCGGACACCCAGCCCCCGGCCAATGCCGCCGCCAGCGCCGCCTCGCCCAGCGCCTTGCCATAGGGCGGATCGAGGAACACCAGATCATGCGGGGTGCCGGGGTTCACTCCCGGCTTGCGCGCGTCCTGAGCAACCACCCGGCACGCCGCCTCGGCCCGGCAGAGGCCGATATTCTGGCGTAGGAGGGACAGCGCCTTGCGTCCGCTCTCGATAAAGCTCACCCCTTCGGCGCCGCGTGACAGCGCCTCAAGCCCGAGTGCTCCGGTGCCCGCGAAGATATCGAGCACATGCGCCCCCGTCACCGGATCGCCATAGCCCCCCGCCAGCACGTTGAAGAGGCTCTCGCGCACCCGGTCGGATGTGGGGCGCAAATGCGCCGCCGTATCGCCCTTGCCGACACTGGCGAGCGCCCGCCCGCGATGCGTGCCGCCGATGATCCTCACGGTTTCAAGAGCGGTTTGAGATCGGCCCCGGCATCGGCCACCAGCAACGGGTCGGCGGATTTCCCGGCGTCGATCAGCCGCTTGCCCACCATATAGGCGCGCGGGTCGTTCATCGCGTCGACGGCCAGCAACTGATCGCCCCGGTAGTACCAGAACGACATCGCCGCGCCGCCGTCGCGGGTCACGATCCGGTCATAGCCGGTGCTGAGCCCGGCGATCTGCAATTTCACATCGTATTGATCCGACCAGAACCACGGCTGCGGCACGTAGCCCTGCGCACGGCCCATGATATTGCCCGCCACGCATTCGCCCATGTCGATGGCATTGGGCACGCTTTCAAGCCGCAGCCGCCCGCCCTGATGCGGGAACGACGCGCAATCGCCCACCGCCCAGATCGCCGGGTCCGAGGTGCGGCCCTGCGCATCGACGGCGATGCCGTTGTCGGTCTCCAGCCCGGCGGCCTCGGCAAGCCGCGTATCGGGCAGGATGCCGACCCCGACGATCACCATGTCCACGTCCAACTCAGATCCGTCCGATAGCCACGCGCCGCTGACATGGCCGTCGCCCAGCAGCCGCTCCAGCCCCACGCCCTCGCGAATGTCCACGCCGTGGCGGGTATGCAGCGCGCGGAAGTAATCTGAGGTTTCGCGGGCGGCGACCCGTTGCAGGATACGCTCGGCCATCTCGACCAGAACCACCTGCATGCCACGCGAGGCCGCCACCGCCGCCGCCTCGAGCCCGATATATCCACCGCCGACGATCAGCACCTTTGCTCCCGACCGAAACCCCGGGGCCATCGCGTCTACATCCGCGAGCGTCCGCACCACATGCACGCCGCCCAGATCGCCGCCGATTGCAGCGGGCAGACGCCGCGGCAGAGAGCCGGTGGCCAGCACGAGGTGCTCATAACCAAGCCGTTCCTCGCCCATCACTACCTCTTGCGCCGCCCGGTCGATGCCCGTCACGCGCAGGCCGGTGCGCAAGTCGATTCCCGCCTCGGCATAGTAACTCTCGGGCCGCAGGTAGAGTCGCTCCCGAGCCATGTCGCCCAAGAGGTATTTCTTTGAGAGCGGCGGGCGCTGATAGGGTGGCACCGGTTCTTCACCGATCAGGGTGACCGGGCCGTCATAGCCCTCGCTGCGCAGCTTCGCGACCAATGAGGCCCCCGCCTGCCCTGCCCCCACCACAACGACACCTGCCATCTTGATCTCCCGAGTTTCCCGTGGTCACCTGCCTACCATCCGCCTATATCTACATCCACACGCAATCCACCGGAACGACAAGGAGCGACCATGACCCTTTCCACTGGCGACAAACTGCCCGACGCGACCCTGCTGACATTGGGCGAGAACGGCCCCGAAGAGGTGGCGCTCAGCGCCAAGACCGCAGGCCGCAAAGTGGTGATCTTCGCCGTGCCCGGCGCCTACACGCCGACCTGTTCCGCAGCACATGTCCCCAGCTTCGTGCGCACCAAGGGAGAATTCGACGCCAAGGGCGTGGACGAGATCATCTGCGTCAGCGTCAACGATCCCTTCGTGATGAGCGCCTGGGGCGAGGCGACCGGCGCGAGCGAGGCGGGCATAACCATGCTCGGCGACCCGCAAAGCGCCTTCACCAAGGCGATCGGGATGGATTTCGACGCGCCGCCCGCGGGCCTTCTGGCGCGGTCCAAGCGCTATGCGATGTATGTCGAGGACGGCACCGTCAAGGTGCTGCATGTCGAGGAGAACCCCGGCACCTGCGAAGTGACCGCAGGCGAATCACTGCTGGCCGAGATCTGACCCTGACGCCGGGTGCGAGGGGCCAGTCCCTCGCGCTCCCCGGGATATTTGCGGCCAGAAGAAACCGCGCTGTGTTTCTTCTTGGCCCAAATACTCACACTGCGACGGCTCAGCCCGCGAGCCCGTCGAATTTGCGCGCGAGCTTGACGTCGAGCGAACTGAGGCCGTCCACGTCATGGGTGGTCAGGGTGATCTCAACCTTGTTGTAGACGTTGAACCATTCTGGGTGGTGGTTCCATTTTTCGGCCCAGATCGCGGCGCGGGTCATGAAGCCGAACGCCTCGGTGAAATCCCCGAACTTGAACGTCTTTTGGATCGCATCGCGCCCCTCGACCATGCTCCAGCCGTTTTCCAGAAGCGGCTCCAGCGTCGTCTTGCGCGCGGTATCGCTCAGCTTGTCGCTCATTCTTGATCCTCCATCGTGGTTTTTCGGAACGGGCCATAGCCTGTGAGGACCTCGATATCCTCGTCCACGGCGGCGCGTTCGGCCTCCAGGTAATGCGCGACCGCCTCGGCAAAGCCTGGATCGCGCAGCCAGTGCAGCGACTGCGTGGCCACCGGCAGATAGCCGCGCGCCAGCTTGTGTTCGCCCTGCGCGCCAGCCTCTACCCTTTGCAGCCCGTGATCAATGGCGAATTCCATGGCCTGATAGTAACAGAGTTCGAAATGCAGGCAGGGGTGATCCTCGATGCAGCCCCAGTAGCGGCCATATAATGCCGACGCGCCAATGAAGTTCATCGCGCCCGCCACTGGCTGCCCCTCGCGCAGTGCCAGCACCAGCAGGATATCGTCGCGCAGTGTCGCATGCGCGTGCTCGAAAAAGCGACGAGTGAGGTAGGGCGTACCCCATTTGCGCGCGCCGGTGTCCTGGTAGAAGGTCCAGATCGCATCCCAATGCTCGGGCCGGATCTGATCGCCGGTCAGCGCCACGATCTCGCCGCCGAAGCCTTGCGCGCGGGCGCGCTCCTTGCGGATGGTCTTGCGCTTGCGCGACGAGAGATCGGCAAGGAAGGCGTCGAAACCGCCGTAGCCGCGATTGATCCAGTGATATTGCTGCGTGCGGCGGGGCATGAGGCCAAGCGCTGCGCCTGCCTCGGCCTCGGTCTCGGTGCAGAAGGTGACATGCAGCGAGGAAATCCCGTTGCGTTCGGCCACCTGCGTGGCCCCTTCGATCAGCGCCGCGCGCCCCGCCGCCTCGAACCCTGATCGGGTGAGAAAGCGCCGCCCGGTGACCGGGGTGAACGGCACCGCGATCTGGAATTTCGGGTAGTAGCGCCCGCCCGCGCGCTCATAGGCATGGGCCCAGTTGTGGTCGAAGATGTATTCGCCCTGGCTGTGGGATTTGAGGTAGAGCGGCGCGCAGGCGATCACCTGTCCGCCCACCTCGGCGGTCATGTAATGCGGATGCCAGCCGCTGCCGGTGCCGACCGAGCGGCTATCCTCCAGCGCCTTGAGAAAACGATGCGTTGTGAACGGGTCCTCGGCACGGCCATCTGCGGCCTCTGGGCAGGCACAGGCATCCCAGACCGCCGCCGGAATATCGGCGATCCGCTCGTGCAGGCTGATCGTGATCTCGCTGTCGCTCATGCTGTTGGCCCCGTGACATGCCTGGCTCTATCTGGGCTGCGCCTCGCGTGGATCAAGCCGGAATATCGGGTAGATAGCCCTCGAAGGTGATGTTATGGGCCACTGCGCGGGCGCGGGCCTCTACCTCTGGACTGCGCACCGTCCAGCACAGGATTGCAGCGCCGTCTGCGCGCAACTCGGCCAGCCGAGGGTTCGCCAGATCGTTCACATCATGGCTGACGAAGACCGAGCCACTCGGGCCATAGTCCGGCACCCGGCGAAGGTACTCCCGGGTCTCGGCGCTCAATGTCGGCCAGTCCTCGGGCGTGTAGCCGCAGGACACGATCCCGCGCGGGATATCCGGGGCGAGCGCGGCCATCCGCAGCACCATATGCGGATTGAAGGACATCACCGCCACCGGCCCGTCATAGCCCGCGAGCGCCTGCGCAGTGGCCGTTTCCAGCGTGCCGCAGGTGTCGCCCATCTGGCCGTGCTGATCCTTCAACTCGATCAGTAGCGGCACGCGGCCTGCGACGAGGCTGAGGATCTCGGGTAGGTCAGGAATGCCCTCCTCGCCGCCCTTGAGCGGAATGGCCGCCAAGTCGGTGGCGTCGCGCTGTCGCACCGAGCCGATGTCAAACGTCAGGCGGCCAAGGTCGTAGTCGTGAAACACCATCGCCTGCCCGTCGCGGCTGAGTTGCAGGTCGATCTCGATCCCGTAGCCCGCCGCGATCGCCGCCGTGATCCCGGCGCGCGAGTTCTCTGGGCGGGCATCCGACACGTCATGCAGACCGCGATGCGCCAGCGGCACGCGGCGAAGAACCTCTGGCAGTGCGCTCATCTGATCTGGAACACCCCGTCGATCTCGACCGCCACGTCAAAGGGCAGCGAGGGGGCCGAGACGGCGGCGCGGGCGTGCTTGCCCGCATCGCCCAACGCCTCGCCGATGAAATCCGAGGCACCGTTGATCACTGCCGGTTGCTGGGTGAAATCGGCGGTGGAATTGACGAAACCGGTGAGTTTCACCACCCGCACAAGCCGGTCGAGATCGCCGCCGCAAGCCGCCTTGACCTGCGCCAGCAGGGCAATCGCGCAGACCTTCGCCGCCGCGGCCCCCGCCTCGACATCCATGTCTGCGCCCAGCTTGCCGGTGAGCAGCGTGTCGCCGTCCTTAGCGATCTGGCCCGAGACATAGAGCATGTCACCCGCCTGCACGTAGGGCACGTAATTGGCGGCCGGAGCCGGAGCCTCGGGCAGGGTCACGCCCATTTCGGCAAGTTTATTCTCGAACTGGCTCATGTCAGTTTCTCCCGTGATGTGTTTGCGGCGACGCTAGCCGCAGACGCTGGCAATGAAAATCCGAAAACCGCGGGCGCTATTCGCGGAACGCCTTGGCGAGGTAATCCGTGAACGGCTTGACCAGATAGGCGATCGGGGTGCGATCCTCGGTGCGGATGAAGGTCTCAACCGGCATGCCGGGCACCAGCGTCACGCCTTCCGGCAGACGCTCTTGCTCGCCGTCGTTGAGCACGACCTCGGCGCGGTAATAGTTGGCGCGGGTTTGTTCGTCCTCAAACGCATCGGCGGAAATCCGGGTGACCCGCCCGAACAGTTCGGGCGTGGTGCGCTGATCGAGTGCGGAAAAGCGCAGCGTCACCTCCTGCCCGATATGGAGCTTGTCGACATGGATGCTGTCGATCTCGGCATTGATGACGAGCGGACGATCCTGCGGGATCACATACATCAGCGGGTCGGCGGGCCGGATGACCGAGCGCAGGGCGAACACCCGCAGATCATAGACGATACCCGTCGCCGGGGCCGTGATGTCGAGCCGGTTCAGGCGTTCGAGAAGCGCGCGACGCTGTTCGCCCAGTTCCAGTTCGCGGAATTGCAGATCCCGCAGGGTCGTGACCGCCTCTTCGCGCTGCTCCGTGCGCATGGTGAGGATTTCGAGGTCAATCTCAGTAATCCGTCCCTCGGATTGTGCCTTCTGCGACGCAAGCTCTCCCATGGTTCCCGTTAGCCGGGCCTCCTCGCGTTGCAGCCCGAGCACGCGGGTGGCCTGCGCCAGACCGCGGTCCAGCAAGGATTGCTGGTCGGCCAACTCCTTTGCGATCAATTCGAGTTGCCGAGTCAGGGCGACCTGCTGCGCCTCAATGCCCTTGATCTGGTCGATGATCTGGTCCCGGCGCTTGCTCAACTGGTCGATGCGCGCGGTCATGGACTCGGCACGCGCCGTCATCAAGGTCTGCTGACCCTCCATCAGATCGCGCGCATCCGGGTTGGTGCGCGCCATTTCCAGCAGCAGCGGGGCGAATTTCAGAGTGTCGCGCCCATCCCGCTCGGCTTCAAGCCGAGCGCGGCGCGCCATGAGTTCGGAAAGTTGGTTTTCGATGATGGAAAGTTCCGAGCGCAGCTCCGTCGGGTCGAGCCGCACCAGCACCTCGCCTGCCTCGACGGTCTCGCCCTCGGCCACCTCTATTTTCTCCACGACGCCGCCATCCGGATGCTGGACGACCTGACGGTTCTGATCCACCTCAATGCGTCCGCTGGCGATCACCGCGCCGGAAATCTGGGTCATGCCCGCCCAGGTGCCGAACCCGCCAAGCAAAGTGATGAGACCAACCAGCCCGACGAGCATCGGAGCCCGCACGGACCAGGTTGCACCTTTACCGGCACCGCTCATTGGACACCTCCCGCCACTTTCGGTGAGGCCACATCCTTGTGATTTTCAAGCACCTCGCGCAGCACCTTGTCCCTCGGGCCGAAGGCGCGCACATTGCCCTGTTCGAGCATCAGGATGAGATCGCATTCCTTGATGATCGAGGGACGGTGCGCGACGACCACAACCACCTTGTCCGCCGCCTTGAAGCCGCGAATGGCGTGGTTGACGGCTTCACTGCCGGCATTGTCGAGATTGGCGTTCGGCTCGTCCAGAACCAGGATGACCGGGTCGCCATACATCGCCCGGGCGAGGCCGATGCGCTGCATTTCGCCACCCGACAGCCGCCCGCCGCTGGCGGTCACGCGGGTATCGTAGCCATCGGGAAATTTCAGGATCATCTCGTGGGCATCGGCCTGTTTGGCGGCCTTCACGATCATCTGGGCATCGGGCGACGGCGACAGTCGCGCGATATTCTCGGCGATGGTGCCATCGAAAAGCTGCACGCGCTGCGGCAGATAGCCGACATGCTGGCCCAGCACCGACGGCTCGTATTGATCGAGCGCGGCCCCGTCGAGCCGGATCTTGCCCCCCGCAGGCCGCCAGACACCGGTAAGCGCGCGTGCCAGGGTCGATTTGCCGGCCCCGGAGGGGCCGATGATGCCCACCGCCTGCCCGGGATCGATCCGGAAGGTGACGGATTTCAGCGCCGCCTGGCTCTCGCCCGGGGGCACCACGGTGAGGTGCTGTGCCTCAAGACGCGCGCGCGGCGTCGGCAACGGCGTGCGCGGGGCTTCGGGCGGGACATCGCCAAGCAATTCGGCCAGGCTGTCCCAACCCTGCTTGGCACGCTGCACAAGCGGCCATTGGCCGATGGCCTGCTCGATCGGTGCCAGCGCCCGGCCCAGCAGGATCGAGCCCGCGATCATCGCGCCCGGGGTCAACTCGCCCTGCAGCACCAACAAAGCCCCCACACCCAGCATCGCCGATTGCAGCAAGAGACGAAACGCCTTGGTACCACTTGTGAAACTGCCCCCGAGATCGGCGGCGCGCAGCTGTTCGTTCAGAGCCACCTCGCGGGACTGCTGCCAGCGGCTGAAGGCGGCGTCACGCATACCCATGGCCTGCACCATTTCCGCCTCGGACCGTAGCCGGTCCGAAATCGCCTCGGACTGGACACCGGCCGCACCGGCGCGGCGCGCGGGACGCCGGGTCACCGCCTGGTTGATCACCGTCACGACGATCAGCAGGCCGCCGCCCAACACCGCGAGCGCGCCCAGCCATGGGTGAAAGACCCAGATCGCTGCCACGAAGAACGGCGCCCAGGGCATGTCGAACAGCGCCAGCAGTACCGGCGACGTCAGTAGCCGCTGCACTGATTCTAGATCGCGCAGGCCAGTGGCCGTCCGCTCATCGGGCCGCACAGCGGATTTGCGGATCACCGCGTCGAAGACCCGCCGGTCCAGACGCGCCTGAAAACGCGCGCCCACGCGCCCCATGATACGACCGCGCGCATAGTCGAGCAGCGCCATCATCGTGTAGAGAAAGAGGACAAGAATCGACAACGCGATCAGCGTCTCGACCGACCGGCTGCTCAGCACCCGGTCATAAACCTGGAGCATGTAGATCGGGCCGGTCAGCATTAGAAGATTGGCAAAAAAACTGAAGATGCCCACGAACCAGTACAGTCCCCTGCTCTCGCGGCGCGCAGCGCGCAGCTCCTCGTAACCCGCCTCTATTCTTGGATTATTCAATCGCATTCCCAATCGTCATGTTGTACATTGCATCTTTGTGGGCAAGTATGCCCGTGGTTAGCATGCCCTGTCGCCATTCTGCCACATAATTGTGAACCCACATGTCAGGATGATGGGTTTCAGGGGCTAATCAGTTATGCAAGTTTACGACAACGGTTTGACTGTGGAATTTAACTTGATGCCAATCAGACAAAAAAACGGGCGACGTGTCGCCCAAGCCATGGCCCTAGCTGCGATCATGGTGCTCTCGTCATGTGCACAGCCGTCGCAGGATGCGCAAGTGAAGCGCGATGTGTACGACCCGTACGAGCAGGAGAATCGTCGGATGCACGATTTCAACAGGAATCTCGACCGCTCGCTCGTGCGTCCGGTGGCTATAAGCTACGACACCGTGATTCCGGACGATATCGAAACCGGCATCGTGCGGTTCGCGGTCAATACCTCGCTGCCGAGCGATATCGTGAATAACGTGCTGCAACTCAACATGCGCGGAGCGATCACCGACAGCGCGCGATTCGTCGTCAACACCACCGTCGGCCTCGGTGGATTCTTCGATCCGGCGAGCGAAATGGGCATGCCGGCGGGCACCAATACCGATTTCGGCCAGACGCTGCATGTCTGGGGGGCCAAGGAAGGCCCCTATATCGAATTGCCGTTGCTTGGCCCGTCCACACAGCGCGACACCTACGGCATTTTTGTCGATGTGTTCAGCAACCCGCTCACGTATCTGGTGCCTAGCCCCGAGAGCCTCGCACTGACCGGATCAGGGGTCGCTGCGGGCCTGTCGCGGCGAAGCAAGTTCACCGACACGATCGACGCGATTCTCTATGAAAGCGCCGACAGCTACGCGCAATCCCGCTCAATCTACCTGCAAAACCGGCGGTTCGAACTGGGCGGCACCGAGGGGGGGGTGTATGACGATCCATATGACCCATATGATGATAGTGTAACCCCTGCCCCCACGTTGGAGGATCCCTATGACCAGTAACACTTCCCGCCGCCGTTTTCTCGCGTCTGGCCTTGCCGTGGCAGGCACGCTCCTCGCGCCCATGCCGCTGCATGCGCTGACCGAACAGCGTGCCCGGTCCCTCGTCGACCAGGTGGTCAGCGAGATCAACCGGGTGATTACCTCAGGCAAGCCGCTCTCAGGCATGATCAACGAGTTCGAGGGCATCTTCACCCGATATGCCGACGTGAGCATTATCGCAAGCTCGACACTCGGGGCTGACGCTAGACGCGCCTCGGCGGCGCAAATGCGCGCCTATACCGAGGCGTTCCGCGGCTATGTTGCGCGCAAATACGGCAAACGCTTCAACGAGTTCCGGGGCGGTCGGATCGAGGTCAACAGCGTCAAGCAGGTCAAGTCCTGGCATGAGGTGAAATCCACCGCCTACCTGCCCGGCGAATCGCCCTTCGAGGTGAGCTTTCTGGTGTCGGACCGGTCCGGGCAGGACAAGTTCTTCGACATGATCATCGAAGGCATCAGCCTGCGCCTGAGCGAACGCACCGAGGTCGGCGCCATGCTCGACCGGCGCAACGGCGATATCGACGCGCTGATCCAGGATCTCAAACAGGCCGGATGATCCGGTCGACCCTGTATGCCGGGGCCGAGCGGCGCGCGAAAGACGCGCTTTGAGAAATATAATTGCGTCAAGCGGTGTCCTCGAAATATGATCCGACGCGACACATCCGTGTCAGGTCGCTTTCGAGGTCTGAGAATGCCTGCATCGCGTTTCGTCAAATCGGCAATGGCGGGGCTTGGCCTCTGCGTCCTCGGTGCGTCACCCGCACCGGCGCAAGAGCGCGCAGTCCCCGACCTGATGACCTTCGCGCAAGGTGTGTTGCCACTGTCTGTCGAATTGCAGGGCACTGACATGCGGGTCGACATGGCCGCAGCCATCAGCCTGATCGACGGCAACCCGGGCAAGGTATCGATGACCGGCAAGCCCGGCGGCCCCGGAGATGCCGTGCTCTTCACCTATTCCCTGCCGTCACCGACGCGATTCAGCCGTTTCGCAGTGCCCGGCATCGCCGAGACCCCCAGCCCCTCGCAAACATTCTTTGCCACTGTCGTGGTCGAGGGGGCCTCTGCCTCGACAGAGGGGCCTTGGCTGCCGCTCGCCTCCGGGCGGCTTGAGACCCATGCAGAGGCGGGGCTGCAAACCGACCTCACGCTCGCCCCGGATCAGCCGGAGGTGCGGTGGCTGCGGCTGCGGCTCTCGGACGGGATCAGGGTCGAGCGCGACAAGACATTCTTCGAGTTTTCGGAACTGATCGGCGAGGGCACGCAGCGCGACGCCGAGCTCGCAACCGGTTTCGGCGGCATCTGGAAGGGCCGCGGCGTCAAGCTCGAACTGGCGCAGGAGGGGGCGGTCGTGTCGGGCTGCTATGATGCGAATGGGCGGCTGAGCGGCACCGTCGAAGGTCGGGTGCTGCGCGCGCTAGGTCAGGATGCGGCCGGGATCAAGTCGCAATTCATCCTGATGACCGGGTCGGATGGCACCTTGCGCGGCCTGCGCTCGAGCAATGGCGCGCCATTCAAACCCTATGACGGGGCGACGGTGGATGGCCCCGCCGTGTGCCCCGCACCCGCGCCACCGCATCTGGGATGCGGCTCGATCATCCACGGTATCGGCTTCGATTACGATTCGGATGTGATCCGCGCCACGTCGCAGCCGCTGATCGCCCGGCTTCATGGCGGGCTCTCGGCGGCCGGGGCGGCGCGGATCGAGATCATCGGCCATGCCTCGGCCGAGGGTGCCGCTGACTATAACCGCGACCTGTCGCAGCGGCGCGCACAATCCGTGGTGGCGGCGCTTGTGGCGCTCGGGCTCGATCCGGTCGCGCTCTCGGCCGCGGGACGTGGTGAGGACGAGCCCATCGCCAGCAATGACGACGAGGCCGGGCGCACGCTCAATCGCCGGGTCGAGGTTCGCTGCGAGGACTGAGCGGCGACTCAATTGCCAAAGATGCTGCGCAACACATTCTCGATCGGGTTGCCTCCGGCCACCGGTGCCCGTCGTTGCGGTGTGGGGGCCGGTTCGCGGCGCGGTACGGGGCGGAGCATCGGCAGCGGCGTGGGCGGCACGCCCTCATGCACCCGCACCATGGTCTCGCGCCATATCTCGGCGGGCAGGCCGCCTCCGGTCACACCGGTGAGCGGCGTGTTGTCATCATAGCCCATCCAGACACCGGCCACGTAATCGGCAGTAAAGCCGAGGAACCACGCGTCGCGCGCCGCCTGCGTGGTGCCGGTCTTGCCCGCCGCCTCGCGGTCGGGCAGTTTCGCGCGGCTGCCGGTGCCGCCATCAATCACGCGGCTCATCATGTAAATGAGCTCGCGCGCGGCGCTCTCCTGAATGACCCGCTCGCCAATCCCGCCGCCTGCGCCCATCATCGGCTCATCCTCTCCCAGCAGTCTGAGCTCGGTCAGACCATACGGTGCCACCGAAGACCCGCCGTTGAGAATTCCGGCATAGGCGCCTGTCATCTCCAGCAACGTACTTTCGGATGCGCCCAATGCCAGCGCCGGACCGGCGGCGAGATCGCTTTCGATGCCAAAATCGCTCGCAACCTTGCGCACCAGATCGCGACCCACGCTCTCGGACACCTTGACCGCAGGCACATTGATCGACTGAGCCAGAGCCTGCGTGAGCGTGACGCGCCCCTTGTAATCGCGCGTGTAATTCTCCGGGCACCAGCGGCCCGACCCCGGAATGTTGAGGCAATAGGGCTCGTCGACCACCACTGAATCGTGGCTGTACCCCAGTTCCAGCGCGGTTCCGTAGACAAAAGGCTTGAACGCCGAGCCGGTCTGCCGATTGGCCTGCGTGGCGCGGTTGAAGGCCCCGATCACCTTGGTCTTGCGCCCGCCCACCATGGCACGCACCGCACCATCGGCGCTCATCACCACGATGGCGGCCTGCGCCTTGGACCCATCGCGCACCTTCTCGTCAAACACGAAATCGAGCGCCTCCTCAGCGGCGCGTTGCAGCCGCTGATCGAGCGTGGTCTTGATGATCACGTCCTCGGTGGTGTCGCGGGTGAAGAATTCAGGCCCCGAGGCCATGACCCAATCGGCGAAATAGCCGCCCGCCTGCCGCTGCGCGGCCTCGGACAATTCAGCGGGATTGGCGAGAGCGACGGCGGCATCGTTGTCGCTCAGAAAGCCCTGCCGCCGCATCAGCCCGACCACGACCGAGGCGCGGTTCTGCGAGCGTTCAAGATTGGCTGTGGGTGCGAGCGTCGAAGGCGCGGTCAGCAGCCCCGCGATCATCGCCCCCTCGGCGGCGTTCAGCCTAGCTGCGGATTTGCCGAAATAGCGCTGCGCCGCGGCCTCGGCCCCATAGGCCCCGGCCCCCAGGTAGGCGCGGTTGAGATAGACGGTGAGGATTTCGTTCTTGGTATACTTGGCCTCCATCGCCATGGCATAGACCGCTTCCTTGACCTTGCGCCACAGCGAGGTGCGGCGGCAATCGGCCACGTACTCGGTCTCGCTGGTCCATTTGCTCTCATCGAATTTGACGCCGAAGCACAGCAGCTTCGCGGTCTGCTGCGTGATGGTCGAACCGCCGTTGCCCTGCAAGGGTCCGCGCCCCTCGCGCAGGTTGATGCGCATGGCGCTGGCGATACCGATGGGATCGACGCCGGGATGCAGGTAGAAGCGCCGGTCCTCGGTGGCGATCACCGCGTTCTTGAGATGCGGGCTCACGGTCTCTGCGGTGACGACACCGCCAAACTGATCGCCACGCCAGGCAAACACCTGCCCCTCGCGATCCAGCAGCGTGACCGAACCGCGTGCGCGCCCGTCCATCAGCGTCTTGTATTCCGGCAGGGTCGTGTAGGTATAGGCCACCGCCAGCCCGACGATGATCACCACCACCGCCGTCACCCGCCAGCCGATGGCCCAGAGCACACGCCAGACAAAGCCGAGGATCGCGCGCGCCAGCCGCACCAACGGGTTACGCGACCGCGCCCGACGCTGCGGCTTGCGCTTGGCGGTGCTGCGTCGTGCAAGTGTCGATTTGGTCGCCTTGCGGCTCCGCTTCGGGGCCACCAATGGCGGTTTGCGCCGTTCTGAATTGCTCATGCTCGCCCTGCCCGGCCATCGTTTGTTTGACCCAGTTTACCCTGCGCATCACCAAATGTAGAGAGCCGACGCACCAGTTCCACTTTTTCAATCTGCACAGTTTTTATGCATATTAAATTATCCGCCTACTTTTTAGACAAAGCTGCGCGGCCGAGCGGACAAATTCCCCGCTTCTCCCTTCCAGACTCTCCCTCCAGCGCCTTTTCTGCACCTGCAAACAGCGCGCTGAGTGAGAGCAAACCGAAAGGGACCAACGTGAAACTCATCATTGCAACGATCAAGCCGTTCAAGCTCGAGGAGGTCCGCGAGGCGCTGACCGATATCGGTGTGCGCGGAATGATGGTCACCGAGATCAAGGGCTTCGGCTCGCAGTCGGGCCATACCGAAATCTATCGCGGGGCAGAATACGCCGTGAATTTCGTGCCCAAGATCAAGCTCGAAATAGCCGTCTCCGCCGCAATGGCCGATCAGGTGGTGGAGGCCATCACCAAGGCCGCCCGCACCGGCAAGATCGGCGACGGCAAGATCTTCGTGCTCGACATCCAACAGGCCATGCGCGTGCGCACCGGCGAAACCAACGACGACGCGCTTTGAGCCGCAACGGGGAAAGAACAATGGATATGAAAAGCTTTACGAAAAAAGGCCTCGCTGCAGCCGCAATGATCGCGCTGCCGTCTTTGGCCATCGCGCAGGATGCCGCAGCCCCCGGGTTTGACGAGATCGGCCCCTATATCATGACGACGCTGCTGTTCTGCATGGCGGGATTTCTGGTGTTCTTCATGGCCTGCGGCTTTGCCATGCTGGAAGGCGGGCTGGTGCGCTCGAAGAACGTAACCATGCAGATGACCAAGAACATCGCTCTCTATTCTGTTGCCGCGATCATGTACTGGCTGATCGGCTTCAACACGATGTACCCAGGCGACTTCAATGGCTACTTCGCCATCGGTGGCCCGACCGTGCTTGATGCCGTTGGCGTTGCTGCGGCCGATGCGGCGCTCGACTATGCCTCAGTGGGCTCGGACTTCTTCTTCCAACTGGTGTTCGTGGCGGCGACCGCGTCGATCGTGTCGGGTGCGCTGGCCGAGCGGATCAAGCTGTGGCCATTCCTCGCCTTCGTGGTCGTGCTGACCGGTGTCATGTATCCGATCTCGGGCTCCTGGCAGTGGGGCGGCGGCTGGCTGTCCGAGGCAGGCTTCTCCGACTTCGCCGGTTCGACCATCGTGCACTCCGTGGGTGGCTGGGCCGCGCTGGCCGGAGCCATCGTGCTTGGCCCGCGCATCGGCAAATACGCCAAGGACGGCAAGGTCATCCCGATCCCGGGCTCGAACCTCGCACTTGCCACACTGGGCACGTTCATCCTGTGGCTGGGCTGGTTCGGCTTCAATGGCGGCTCGCAGCTTGCGATGGGCACCGTCGGTGATGTCTCGGACGTGAGCCGGATATTTGCCAACACCAACATGGCAGCTGCGGCCGGTGCCGTGACCGCGCTGATCCTCACGCAGGTGATGTACAAGAAGCCTGACCTCACCATGGTGCTCAACGGTGCGCTGGCCGGCCTCGTTTCGATCACCGCCGAGCCGCTGGCACCGACGCTCTTCGGGGCGCTCTGGATCGGCGCTGTCGGTGGCGTGATCGTGGTCTTTGCCGTGCCGATGCTCGACAAGCTCAAGATCGACGATGTGGTCGGAGCCATTCCGGTGCACCTCTTCGCAGGCATCTGGGGCACCATTGCCGTGATCTTCTACAACGGCGACGCCAGCCTGGGCACGCAGCTTCTGGGCATCGCCGCCTACGGTGTCTTTACCTTTGTCGCCAGTCTTGTCCTTTGGTTCATCCTCAAGGCCGTCGTCGGCATCCGCGTCGGCGAAGAGGAAGAGATCAACGGGCTCGACATGTCCGAAATGGGCATGGAGGCTTACCCTGAATTCTCCAAGAGCTGACGTTCCTCCTTCCCGTCAGCTTGAAGAGATCAACCCCGGGCGTTCGCGCCCGGGGTTTTTCATGGTTTGACCGCTTGCGGCGCGCCGGTGGCCATGTTGGTGCCGATATAGGGCAGGCTGGCCTTTTTCCAAGCACCGAAACCGCCCTCCATATGCGCGATCCGCCCGTTCCCGGCAGCGATGGCGGCGCGGGCCATCTTTTCGGAGCGCACGCCGGAGCCGCAATGGATCACAATGCGCTTGTCGCTCTGACCCGGCAGTTTCTCCGGCCTGAAAAACGCCATCGGCAAGAGCAGCGCGCCCTCGATATGCTCGAACATGTATTCCTGTGGCGTGCGCACGTCGATCAGCACGATCTCGTTGGCGTCCCATGCCCGGGCCACCTCCTCTATCGTCCATGTCTCCAATGTGGTGCCGTTGATCTCTTCGGTTTTCATCTCGGTCTCCTTGGCTCAGAATCGATTGGCTGGGATCTTGAAATAGCGATGCCCGTCGCTTTCGGGATCGGGCATGCGGCCACCGCGCAGGTTGACCTGCAAGGCATAGAGGATGCGGTCCGGCAGGCCAAGCGTTGCGTCGCGGTCGTCGCGCAGCTTAATGAACGCCTCACGGCTGGTCCCTCCGCCGACATGCGGATTGTCGCGCTTGTGTGCGGCGACGGTCGCCTCCCATGCCGGATCTTGCCGGTCGCCCACCGGCGGGTAATCATGGCCCACGAAAAGCCGGGTCTTATCCGGCAACGCCAGGATCGCCTGCAAACTGTCATAGAGCATGCTGGACGAGCCACCGGGGAAGTCGGCGCGCGAGGTGCCGACATCGACATGCATGAACGTATCGTGCACGAAGGCCGCATCGCTGCCCACCACATAGGTGATCGAGCCGAGCGTATGGCCCGGAGAGAGCATCACGCGCACCTCCAATTCACCGATCCTGAACTGCGCGCCGTCGTCAAAGAGCCGGTCGAAATCGCGATCCGGGTCAAAGGCGCCGGTCACGTGGTAGAGGTCTTCCCCGATCCCGACAATGTCGCGCACCCTAGCCCCTATCGCATTCGGCGCGCCGAGTTTGTCGCACAGCCAGGCAGAGGCCATCAGGTGATCGGCGTGGGGGTGAGTGTCGAGGATCCATTCAACCTCCAGCCCTTCGCGCGTGACGAAATCGAGAATTTTCTGCGCGCTGTCGTGATAGGATCTCGCCTCGGCGGGGTCGAAATCCTGCACCACGTCGATCAGCGCCGCCTTGTTCGTGGCCGGGTCTGCGACGACATATTGGATGCTGCCCGACGCCTGATCGTAAAAGCCGGTGACGTTTGGGGAGCCGGGGCCACGGGATGGGCTGGTCTGACTGAACATGATCAACTCCTTCGATAATTTGTATTCACATAATGGAATGTTGTAGCCATCCAACCCGAGGCACCGGATTTCTTTTGCCCAAGCCCCGGAATGCGGCATTGGGAATATGGCAGAATCGCTCTGAACCGTGCTAGGTATTGGGGGATGAACAAACCTAGCCCCAATATAAGCCAGCCCTCCCCGGTGATCCGCCAGTTGGATGAGGGGGCCGTCAACCGCATCGCGGCGGGCGAAGTCGTGGAGCGTCCGGCCTCTGCGGTCAAGGAACTGGTGGAAAACGCGCTTGATGCCGGGGCGGCCCGGATCGAGGTGGCGGTGGCCGATGGTGGCAAGACCCTGATTCGGGTGAGTGACGATGGCTGCGGCATGGCGCCCGATCAATTGCCGCTGGCGCTGGCGCGGCATGCCACCTCCAAGATCGACGGCAGCGACCTGCTGAACATCCATTCCTTCGGCTTTCGCGGCGAGGCGCTGCCCTCGCTCGGCGCGGTCGGGCGTCTGAGCATCACGTCGCGGACTGAGGGGCACGAGGCCGGAACGATCACCGTGGCAGGCGGGCAGATGGGCGCGGTCAAACCCGCCGCTCTCAACGCAGGGACCGTGGTGGAGTTGCGCGATCTTTTCTACGCCACGCCCGCGCGCCTGAAATTCATGCGCAGTGACCGGGCGGAGGCGCAGGCCATCGCCGAAACGGTCAAGCGCCTTGCGATGGCCAAACCGCATGTGGGCTTTACCCTGCGCGATGTCTCGGGTTGGGGCGAGGGGCGGATCACCTTCCGCGCCGATGCCGAGACGGGGGATCTCTTTGACGCGCTGCACGGCCGTCTGGCGCGTATCCTGGGGGCGGAGTTCGCCGACAACGCCCTGCGCATCGACGCCGCGCGCGAGGGGCTGCGGATGACCGGCTATGCCGCCCTGCCCACCTATTCGCGCGGCTCGAGCGCGGCACAGTATCTCTTCGTCAATGGCCGCCCGGTGCGCGACAAGATGCTCTACGGGGCGCTGCGGGCGGCCTATCAGGACGTGCTCAGCCGTGACCGGCACCCGGCGGCGGCGCTGTTCATCGACTGCGATCCGGTGCTGGTGGATGTGAACGTGCATCCTGCGAAATCCGAGGTGCGGTTTCGCGATCCGGGGCTGGCACGGGGGCTGATCGTCTCGGGGCTGCGCCATGCGCTGGCCGAGGCGGGGCACCGCGCGTCCTCGACCGTGGCGGGGGCCACATTGGGCGCGTTCCGACCAGAGCCGCAGGGCGCGCGCGTCTACCAGATGGACCGCCCGTCGCCGCAGGCGCGTAGCCTTGCCTATCAAGCGCAGGCGCCGGGGTTTGCCGAGATGGCCGAGGAGTGGAGCGCCCGGGTCGAGCCCGAGAGGCACACGCTGGAGCCGGAGGAGGTGCACGCCACCGCCCTGCCGCTTGGCGCCGCACGCGCGCAGATTCACGAGAATTACATCGTCGCCCAGACCGGGACCGGCATGGTGATCGTCGATCAGCACGCCGCCCATGAACGCCTTGTTTATGAACGCCTGAAACGTCAGATGTCCGAAAATGGCATCGCGGCGCAGGCCTTGCTCATCCCCGAAATCGTGGACCTGTCCGAGGCCGATTGCGCGCTGCTGATCGAGCATGCCGAGGATCTCGCCACCCTCGGCCTTGCGGTCGAGCCGTTTGGCGCGGGCTCTGTCGCCGTGCGCGAAACCCCGGCCATTCTGGGCGAGGTCAACGCGAAGGCACTCTTGCGCGACATTCTTGACGAGTTGCACGATCAGGGGGCCAGCGACACGCTCAAATCCCGCATCGACGCTATTCTCAGCCGCGTCGCCTGTCACGGCTCGGTCCGCTCTGGCCGCCGGATGAGCGCCGAGGAGATGAACGCCCTTCTGCGCGAGATGGAGCGCACGCCGCTTTCCGGCCAGTGCAATCACGGACGGCCTACCTATGTCGAGTTGCCGCTGTCTGACATCGAACGTCTGTTCGGTCGCACATGATCCAGATCGGCCCCTATTCCCTGTCGCTTGACGATCCCCTCACGCTGATCGCGCTGATCGGCGCGGGCGTGCTGTTGCTGATCGTGATCCTGCTGATCACCGCCGTGCGCGCCGCCACGCGCTCGGCGCGCATGACGGAACCGCTGGCGCAGCAGATGACGCAACTCGGCCAGCGGGTGCAGGGGCTGTCGGACGGGCAGCATCAGCTTGCGGGCGGGCTCAACCACGTCTCCGAGGCGCAGGCGGCGAGCCAGTCGCATATGCTGCAGTTGATGGAGAAACGGCTTGCCGAGGTGGGCAACCAGATGACCGAGAACCTGCAAGGCTCGGCCCGCCGCACGGCGCAGAGCCTGGGCGATCTGCAACAGCGCCTACAGGCCATCGACAAGGCGCAGGACAATATCACCAAGCTGTCGGGCGATGTGCTGTCGTTGCAGGATATCCTGTCGAACAAGCAGACGCGCGGGGCATTTGGCGAGATTCAGCTCACCGATATCGTGACCAAGGCGCTGCCCTCGGACAGCTACACCTTGCAGGCGACGCTCTCGAACGGGAAACGCGCCGATTGCCTCATCCACCTGCCCAACCCGCCGGGGCCGATCTGCATCGACAGCAAATTCCCGCTGGAGGCCTACGAGGCGCTGCGCCGGGCCAAGACGCAATGGGATGTGAACGAGGCCGGCAAGTTCCTGCGCACGTCGGTCAAGAAGCACATTCGGGACATTTCCGAGAAATACATCCTCGACGGTGAGACCGCCGATGGCGCGCTGATGTTCCTGCCGTCAGAGGCGGTCTATGCCGAACTGCACGCGAATTTTCCGGAACTGGTGCGCGAGGGGTTCACGGCCAAGGTCTGGATCGTGTCGCCCACCACCTGCATGGCCACGCTCAACACCATGCGCGCGATCCTCAAGGATGCGCGGATGCGCGAACAGGCGGGCGCGATCCGGCGCGAGTTGGGGCTGCTCTTTGCCGATGTGGACCGGCTGGGAAACCGCGTCGAGAACCTCGACCGGCATTTCCATCAGGCGGCCAAGGACATCTCGGATATCAAGATTTCCGCCGACAAGGCCGGGCGGCGCGCGCGGCGACTCGATAATTTCGATTTCGAGGAACTGGCACCCGAGTCCGAGCCCGCCCTGCCCGCCCCGCATGAGGGGCTGGCGCGCAAGGGCTGAGCACGCAGGCTCAGGAGCCCGCGTTTTCCAGCGCCTCGATCCGGGCCTTGAGCGCCTCGTTTTCCTCGCGCGCCTTCTGGGCCATGGCGCGCACCGCGTCGAATTCCTCGCGGGTGACAAAATCGCGATCGGCGAGCCAGCGGTCGATCATCGACTTCATCGCGGTCTCGGCTTCGTCGCGTGCGCCCTGTGCCACGCCCATGGCATTGGTCATCAACTGGCTGATATCGTCGAGCATCTTGTTGCGGGTCTGCATGGCATGTGCCTCCGGCGTTACATTTCATTTCCATATATGGCGCGAGGACAGGCGATCACAAGGTTGACTTTCCCCGCACGCCAGAGGCACAGAGACACCCATGCACGCCATGATCCCCTTCCCAGATATCGCGCCGGAGATCGTCTCGATCTCGCTTTTCGGCATGGAGTTCGCGCTGCGCTGGTATGCGCTGGCCTATATCGTGGGCATCGTCATCGGCTGGCGCATTGTGGTGGCCGGCGTCCGGCGTCCGACGCTTTGGCCAAATGACACCGCGCCGATGGACGCACGCGCGGTCGAGGATCTGCTGACATGGGTGATTCTCGGTGTGATCCTTGGTGGCAGGATCGGCTATGTGCTGTTCTACCAACCCTCCTATTACCTCGCCAATCCCGGTGAAATTCTCGCCGTCTGGCAAGGCGGCATGGCGTTTCACGGCGGGCTGATGGGGGTCGTGCTCGCGGTGGTTGTGTTTTCCTACCGGCGCGGCATCCGCTGGCTGTCGGTTGCGGATGCGCTCTGCATGGTGACGCCGGTGGGACTGCTGCTTGGACGAATCGCCAATTTCATCAATGCCGAGCTTTGGGGGCGCCCCACCGTCCTGCCCTGGGGCGTGGTCTTTCCCGGCGGCGCGGCGCAGGATTGCCCCGGCGTGGTGGGGCTTTGCGCCCGCCACCCTTCGCAGCTTTACGAGGCGGCGCTTGAAGGGTTGGTCCTGGGCGCGGTGCTGTTGTGGCTGGGCTGGCGGCGGGGTGCGCTGAAATTACCCGGAACGCTGACCGGGCTGTTCTTTGCAGGCTATGGCGTGGCGCGGTTCTTGGTGGAATTCGTGCGCCAACCAGATGCGCAATTTGTGGGCGAGGGCAATCCGCTGGGGCTGGCCTGGCATATGGGGGGCTATGGCCTGACCATGGGGCAGATCCTGTCGCTGCCGATGATCGCCTTCGGCATCGGCATGTTTCTCTGGGCCCGCCGGACACGGAAACCGGCCCCGGCGTGAGCGCGCTCAACCGTCATATCGCCGCACGCATTGCAGCTACGGGGCCGATCCCGCTGGCCGATTACATGGCGCTTTGTCTGATGCATCCCGAGATGGGCTATTACGCGACGCGCGATCCATTGGGGGCGGCGGGCGATTTCACCACCGCGCCGGAAATCAGCCAGATGTTCGGCGAATTGCTGGGGCTTTGCCTGGCGCAGTCATGGCTCGATCAGGGGCGCCCGACGCCCTTTGCACTGGTTGAGCTGGGGCCGGGGCGCGGCACGCTGATGGCCGATATCCTGCGCGCCACCAAGGGCGTGCCGGGGTTTCATGCAGGCGCGCAGGTACATCTGATCGAGACCTCGCCCACCCTGCGCGAAAAACAGGCGCAGAGCATCAACCATGAGCGCGTGACATGGCATGACGAGGTGAAGGACCTGCCCGACCTGCCGCTCTTTCTGGTGGCGAACGAGTTTTTCGACGCCCTGCCGATCAGGCAGTTCCAGCGGCAGGGAAATGCCTGGCACGAGCGGGTCGTGGGCCTGCGGGACGGTGCGCTGACCCTGGGTCTCGGAGGGCCGATGACGCCGCCCGATCTGGCGCATCGGCTGGCCGACACGCAAGACGGCGACATCGTCGAGACCTGCGCTCCGGGCCGCGCCATCGCGCAGGAGATCGGCACACGGATCGAGGCGCGCGGCGGTGCTGCACTGATCGCCGATTATGGCGACTGGCGCTCGCTCGGCGATACGTTTCAGGCGGTCAAGGACCACGCCCCGACCGATCCGCTGGCCGCGCCGGGCGACGCCGACCTGACCGCGCATGTGGATTTCGAGGCGCTGGCCGGGGCCGCCCCCTGCGCGCATGCCCGCCTCATCCCGCAGGGCACACTGCTCTTCCGTCTCGGCATCGAGGCGCGCAAGGACGCATTGGCACGCAACCTGACCGGGGCCGCGCGCGACAGCCATCTGGCGGCATTTCAACGCTTGACCGACCCCGCCGAAATGGGGAGGCTCTTCAAGGTGCTTGCCCTGCATCCCACGACCTTGCAGCCTCCGCCCGGATTTGACCCATGACGCTTGAAATCCTGACCTCGGACAGCCTCGCACCGCTGCGCCACGGGTTCTTCACCCGCCGCGGCGGGGCCTCCTCGGGCGTATTCGCAGGGCTGAATTGCGGACCGGGCTCGTCGGATCAATCCGAGATCGTGACGATCAACCGCGCCCGAGTGGCGCAGGCGATGGCGGTGGAACCTGCCAACCTCGTGACCGTGCATCAGGTGCATTCGGCAGATGTGGTGACGGTCGATGCGCCGCTGGCCGAACGGCCCCGCGCCGACGCGATGGTCACGGCGACACCCGGCGTGGCGCTTGGTGTGCTGACGGCGGATTGCCAGCCGGTGCTGTTCGCCGACGTGCGGGCCGGGGTGATCGGGGCTGCACATGCGGGCTGGCGCGGTGCGCTCGATGGGGTGCTGGAGTCGACGGTGGCGGCGATGGAAACCCTCGGCGCGGAGCGCGACCGGATCACCGCCGTGATCGGCCCCTCGATCAGTCAGGCGTCCTATGAGGTGGGCCCGGAGTTCCTCGAGGATTTCATGGCCGAAGACCCCGCCTACAGCCGATTTTTCGCCAATGGCGAGAATGGGCGCTATCAGTTCGACCTGCCCGCCTTCGGGCTGCACTGCCTGCGCCGCGCGGGCGTGGGACAGGCCGAGTGGACGCGGCACTGCACCTATGCGGATGCCGCGCGGTTCTATTCCTACCGCCGCGCTACCCATGCGAATGAGGCCGATTACGGGCGGCTGATCTCGGTGATCCGGCTCTGAGCCGGGGCAATCTGGGCAAGAACCCGGCGGGCGCTGACCCGTTTTCGTCAAACTTCGTGGCGCAGACGCGCGGCCCTGCGGCGCAAGTCTCCGGCTATCACATTAATTTCGTTGCATTTCACCAAAGGAGAAAGGCTCAGCACCATAACCATTATCGATCGCCGCTTTTTTTGAAATACGAGTTGCGGCGTCAAAACCTGGCCTCAAACCGTTGGCATAGTTGCCGACAGAGAAACAATGCGTCCCACGGCACGGGCCAATCAGAATGAGGAGCAGGTCATGAAGACACGTTGGTTGAAATCGGTGGTCACACACAGCAAACGCCCGGCCCCGGCGCTGCCCTATCATCGGCGCGCGCGCGCTCGCGCCGCGCCGCGCGTGCACGACACGGGCGAAGGCCGTCAATTCGGTCTGAGCCTGGGGTGCAGCAGGGCGAGTGAGCGATGCGGACAGGCCTGTGATGACCCCGCGCCGCCCGCTCTGCCACCGCCCCGGTCGTCGAAAGCGTATGCCTAGGGAATGGGAACCGCCGTGCTGCGGCGCCCGCGCGCTCGCGCCCTATGGCTGGCTCATTTCTTGAGCGAATCGCGGATTTCCATGAGGATGTCCAGTTCCGAGGGGCCGGGGTCGGGCACGACAGCCACCTCCTCGGGTGCCGAGACGGCACCCTTGGCACGGTTCACCGCCTTGACCAGCAAGAACACCACCCAGGCGATGATCAGGAAATTGATCACGGCCATGATGAAGCGGCCATAGGCAAAGACCGCCGCGCCCGCCTCCTCGGCGGCGGCGATGGAGGCGTATTCACCCGATCCAAGCAGCACATAGAGGCCGGAAAAGTCGATCCCGCCCAGAAACAGGCTGATGATCGGATTGATCAGGTCGGACACGAGCGAGCCGACAATCGCTGTGAACGCCGCACCGATGATGATGCCCACGGCCATGTCCATGACATTGCCTTTGGCGATGAAATCCCTGAACTCTTGCAACATGATCGTCCCTTTCGCATTTGCCTTCGCCGGATTTTCCTCTCCGCCGCTGGGGGGATTTATCATGAAACCCGCAAAATCCTCGTGAAAAAGCATGATGGACCTGCGGGGAAAAAGCGGGCCGCCCCCCCTACGGAGAGCGTGTCGCCTTGCCACGGCCCCGGAGCCCGCCTAGCGTGGCGCTGGAATCGACCCTGATGGAGAGACGCATGCACCTGACCCTTGGAGAGACCGACGCGCTCTATTACCTCCATCATCGGCCCTCTCGCGATGGCGCGCCGACCTTCGTTTTCGTCAATGCGCTTACCGGATCGACCGACGCCTGGGAGGCCGCAGTTGCGCCTGCACTGCGCGATCAGGGCTTCGGCACGCTGAGCTACAATTTCCGGGGACAGGCCGAGTCGCCGTTCGATCCGGCCCTCGACCTGACCGATCAGGTGATCGTCGCGGATCTGGAACGGCTCATGACCGAGGTCGCGCCCGTGCGCCCGATCCTCGTCGGGCTGTCCATCGGCGGGCTCTACGCGGCGCGCGCGGTGCTGAAGGGCACGCAGGCCGAGGGGCTGGTGTTGCTCAACACCCTGCGCGAGATCGGGCCAAGGATCGACTGGGTCAACACGGCGATGGCGCAGATCGTGGCGCATGGCGGGGTGCCGCTTTTTCTCGATGCGCTGTTCCCGCTGCTGGTGAACGAGGATTTCGCGGCACAGGCGCGCGGCAATTTCCTCAAGGGCGAGTATGCACCACTGCCGCCCGATCATGGCCACATGAACCTGATGCGCAATGCCGCCGAGACCGACTGGCAACTCGATTACAGCACCCTTGCCCTGCCCGTTCTGGTGATCACCGGCTTGCAGGACCGGGTGTTTCTGGACCGGGACGTAGTCGACCGGCTCTATGCGACCCTGCCCGATGCGCGGCGTGAGGACTGGGCCGAGGCGGGCCATCTTCTGCCGCAGGAAACCCCTGCGCGGCTGGCCGAGAGCCTGGCCCGCTTCGGAGCGGAGATCCGCCCATGAACATTCCCGAGAAATGGGCCTATCCGGCGGTGATGATCGGCGTCGCAGGCCATGCAAGCAGCGAGTTCTTCGCCAAGCTGTCGGGTGTCGCCGGGCCGGAAACCAGCGTCTGGCGCTACCTTCTGGGCGGCTTTGGCCTCATTCTCTGGGCGCTCTGGGATCGCGACAGCCGCGATCTGATCACGCCCTTGCGGCAGGAGGGGCTGCGCATCCTGTGGCTGTCGATCATGGGGGTCACGGTCACCTATCTGTTCTTTCACTGGGCGCTGGATTACGCGACGGTGATTCAGGTGGCCACCGTGACAACCACCATCCCGATCTTCGTCGGGCTGGCCAACTGGGTGCTCAACGGCGTGCATCCCGGCGCGGTCAAGATGGTAACCGGGCTTCTGGCGGTGCTGGGCATTGCCGTGCTGCTGACCGACGGGGCGCTCACCACGCTGGCCGGTGAGGCGGGCACCCTGCCCGGGGTTCTGCTGGCCATGGGCTGTGCGGCCCTTGGATCCTTCTATGCGGTGCTGATCAAGCCGGTGATGGGCCGGCATGGCGGTCTGCGGATCATCGCGCTGACCATGATGATCGGCGGCATCGGACTGTGGCTTCTGGTCGGCGTGGCCTGGGGCACTTGGGTCAATCCGGCGAGCATCGTCGAAAAGCCTCCGCTTGCGGCGTGGTCGCTGATCGTCCTTGCGCTGTGGAACACGACGATCACGCAATTGCTCTGGTTCGGTGGCCTGTCGGCGGCCCCGGACATCACCCGCGCCTCTTATCTGTTCTTTCTCAAGCCGATCATCGCGGCGGCGCTCGCCATCGTGATCCTGGGCTCCTGGCCCACAAGCTTGCAGGTTGTGGCGATCGTGCTGGTAACCGGCTGCGTTCTGGTCGAGTTGTACTGGCCGCGGCTGCGTGCGGCATTTGCCGGGCAGGGAACCCGCTGAAGACAGCTCAGGCAGGCACCGGCATGAGCGCGCGGGCAAAGCGCGCCTTCCACAGGGCCTCCTCATATTCGCCCTCGGCGGTGCTGTCATAGACCACACCGCCGCCGACGTTGAGCGTGGCCTGCCGCTGCTCCAGCAGCAGGGTGCGAATGGCGACGTTGAATTCCGCGCGCCCGTCGGGGGCGGCCCATCCGATGGAACCGCAATAAATCTCGCGCGCGGCCCCTTCCAGATCGGCGAGGATCTGCATCGCCCGCAGCTTCGGCGCGCCGGTGATTGACCCGCAGGGGAACAGCGCGCGCAGGATGTCCGACAGCGTGGCACCGGGGGCCAGATCGGCGGCGATGAGCGAGGTCATCTGATGCACCGTCTCGTAGCTTTCGACGCTGAAGAGTTCCGGCACGCGGACCGAGCCGGGCACGCTCACCCGGCTGATATCATTGCGCAAAAGGTCCACGATCATCAGGTTCTCGGCGCGGTTCTTTTCATCCGACTGAAGAAAGAACCGGCGACGGGCATCCTCCATCGCATCGGCACTGCGCGGCTGCGTGCCCTTCATCGGCCGGGTCTCGATCCCGCCCGACGTATCGGTGCGAAAGAACAGTTCCGGCGAGCGCGACAGGATCGCTGGCAGCCCCTCGGCCTCGATCAGGGCACCGTAGCGCACCGGTTGGATCTGGGTCAGCGCCGCGTGAAGCGCCTGCGGCGAACCCGTCGCCTGCATCCGGATCGGAAAGGTCAGGTTGGCCTGATAGATATCGCCCGCGCAGATATAGTCATGCACGGTCTGGAACGCCTGCGCGTAGCGGCGCTCGTCCCAATCAGGGCGCATGTCGCCCAGTTGCGCAGGGCCAGGGATGAGAGGCGCCGCGTCAAGCGGGGCCTCGAACACGCCGAATTGCAAGAGCGGCAGGCGGCGGCGCGAAGGCAGGGTCGCGGCTAGGCGCGGCTCGAACGCATGGCCCAACTCATAGCTGGCAAATCCGGCAAGCCATTGCCCCGCTGCGCGCGCCTCGTCCATCGCGGCAAGGGCGGCAGGCACCTCATCCGGCTCATGCGCCACGATCAGCTGTGCGGCCTGCGCGAACTGGCAGGCGGCCCCGGTCGGTCCATGATCGAAACGAATCTGCACGTTGCATCCTCTTGCACAGGTGCTGCGGTATTTAGGCCGCGCGGCACCGAAAGACACCCACAAAAGCGCCGCTTTGATCCGGTTTTGCGCAAGCCCCGCGCTTGACACAAAGCATGGCAGGCGCGACGCTCGGACCCAAGGGTAATTTCAGGACCGGATTGATGAGACTTCTTTTGCACAGCGGCATTCTGGGTCTCTGCCTCTGCGCCGGGATGGCAAGGGCAGAGCAGGCCTCGATCGGGTTCGAGGGGCCGGGCGAAGGCCCCGCGCCGCAGGAAATGCAAGAGGACGGGTATCGCATCGTCACCCGCAATGCGATGATCTCGACCGCTGAAAAGTCAGGCGACGGCACCGATGGCCCAACCGAGATCGAGGGCGCCATGGGTCAGCGCAGCGGCATCGCGATCCTGCGCGAGGCGTCCTTCACCCTCGTCTCCCTCGACTGGCAGTCCGAGCGGGGCGCGCCCGAAGTGCAGGCCGAGGGCTATCTCGGCGATCTGCTGGTCGCGGGCGACCGCTTTGTCGCCGACCCCGCGCAGCCCGGGTTCACGCGCTTCGACGCAGGCGCGCTCAAGGGGCAGGTGATCGACCGGCTGATCCTTTATCCGCAGCGCGACGGCGCGGGCATGGGCGCGCTTGACCGGGTCATTCTGGAAGATGCGCCGGAGGTGCCCGAAACCTCCTGAACACGCGCCGGGTTTGCCCCTTGCACACAGGCCGATGATGGATATAACCCCACCAATTTGCGCGCGCGCCCCAAGGGCCCGCGCGGTCATCAAGCTGCCCGAGGACCGATATGCCGAAAAGAACCGATATCTCATCCATCATGATCATCGGAGCGGGGCCCATCATCATCGGACAGGCCTGCGAATTCGACTATTCCGGCGCACAGGCCTGCAAGGCCCTGCGCGAGGAAGGCTACCGCGTCATCCTGGTGAACTCGAACCCGGCGACGATCATGACCGATCCCGGCCTCGCCGATGCCACCTATATCGAGCCGATCACCCCCGAGACGGTGGCCAAGATCATCGAGAAGGAGCGCCCCGACGCATTGCTGCCCACGATGGGCGGGCAGACCGGCCTCAACACCGCGCTCGCCGTGGCCGATATGGGCGTGCTGGAGAAATTCGGCGTGGAACTGATCGGCGCGAACCGGCAAGCCATTGAAATGGCAGAGGATCGCAAGCTCTTCCGCGAGGCGATGGACCGGCTGGGTATCGAGAATCCCAAGGCCACCATCGCCAACAACATGGATGAATGCATGGCGGCGATCGACTATGTCGGCCTGCCCGCGATCATCCGCCCCGCCTATACGTTGGGCGGCACCGGCGGAGGGGTGGCGTATAATCGCGACGATTATATCCATTTCTGCAAATCCGGCCTCGACGCCTCGCCGGTCAGCCAAATCCTGATCGACGAAAGCCTGCTTGGCTGGAAAGAATTTGAGATGGAGGTGGTGCGCGACCGCGCGGATAACGCAATCATCGTCTGCTCCATCGAGAATGTCGATCCGATGGGCGTGCATACCGGCGACAGCATCACCGTCGCCCCCGCGCTGACCCTGACCGACAAGGAATACCAGATCATGCGCAACGGCTCGATTGCCGTGCTGCGCGAGATCGGGGTCGAGACGGGTGGCTCCAACGTGCAATGGGCGGTGAACCCCGAAGACGGGCGCATGGTGGTGATCGAGATGAACCCGCGCGTGTCGCGCTCCTCGGCGCTTGCCTCCAAGGCCACGGGATTTCCGATTGCGAAGATCGCAGCCAAGCTGGCCGTGGGCTATACGCTCGACGAGCTGGACAACGACATCACCAAGGTGACGCCGGCCTCATTCGAGCCTACCATCGACTATGTTGTGACGAAGATCCCGCGCTTTGCGTTTGAGAAATTCCCCGGCGCCAAGCCGCATCTGACCACCGCGATGAAATCGGTGGGTGAGGCGATGGCGATTGGCCGCACGATCCACGAGAGCCTGCAAAAGGCGCTTGCTTCGATGGAGACGGGCCTTTCGGGCTTCGACGAGGTGGAAATCGAGGGAGCACCGGACAAGGCCGCGATCACCCGCGCGCTCTCGGTCGCCACCCCCGACCGGATGCGCACCATCGCACAGGCGATGCGCCATGGCCTCAGCGATGACGAGATCAACGCCGCCACGGCCTTCGATCCGTGGTTCCTCGCCCGTATCCGCGAGATCGTCGAAACCGAGGCGCGCATCCGTCGTGACGGCCTGCCGGTGACCGAGGACGGTCTGCGCGCACTCAAGATGATGGGCTTTACCGATGCCCGGCTCGCCACGCTGACCGGCCGCGACGAGGAACAGGTGCGCCGCGCCCGCGTCAATCTGGGCGTGCATGCGGTGTTCAAGCGGATCGACACCTGCGCCGCCGAGTTCGAGGCGCAGACGCCTTATATGTATTCAACTTATGAGATGCCCATGATGGGCGAGGTGGAATGCGAGGCGCGCCCGTCGGACCGCAAGAAAGTGGTGATTCTCGGCGGCGGCCCGAACCGGATCGGTCAGGGGATCGAGTTCGATTACTGCTGCTGTCACGCCTGTTTCGCGCTCAGCGATGTGGGCTATGAGACGATCATGATCAACTGCAACCCCGAGACGGTCAGCACCGATTACGACACCTCGGACCGGCTTTATTTCGAGCCGCTGACATTCGAGCATGTGATGGAAATCCTGCGCGTCGAGCAGGAGAACGGCACGTTGCACGGCGTGATCGTGCAATTCGGCGGGCAGACGCCGCTCAAGCTGGCGCGCGGGCTGGAGGCCGAGGGCATCCCGATCCTCGGCACCACGCCCGACGCCATCGACCTGGCCGAAGACCGCGAGCGGTTTCAGGATCTGGTGGTCAAGCTGGGCCTCAAGCAACCCAAGAACGGCATCGCCTCGACGGACGCGCAGGCCCTCGCCATTGCCGAGAGCATCGGCTTTCCGCTGGTCATCCGCCCGTCCTACGTGCTGGGCGGCCGCGCGATGGAGATCGTCCGCGACATGGCCCATCTGGAGCGTTACATCGCGGAAGCGGTTGTGGTGTCGGGCAAGAGCCCCGTCCTGCTCGACAGCTACCTGTCGGGCGCCATCGAATGCGACGTCGATGCGCTCTGCGATGGCGAGAATGTGCATGTGGCGGGCATCATGCAGCATATCGAGGAGGCTGGCGTGCACTCGGGCGACAGCGCCTGCTCGCTGCCGCCCTACTCACTCTCCCCGGCCACCATCGCCGAGATCAAGACACAGACCGAGGCGCTCGCCCGCGCGCTCAATGTCGTCGGGCTTATGAACGTGCAATTCGCGGTCAAGGGCGACGATATCTACCTGATCGAGGTCAACCCCCGCGCCAGCCGCACGGTGCCCTTCGTGGCCAAGGCCACGGATTCGGCCATCGCCTCCATCGCCGCACGGCTGATGGCAGGCGAGACGATGGCCTCCTTCCCCTATCGCGGCCCCTATCCGCGCGACACCAAGCCCGGCACCCTGCCGATGGCCGATCAGATGACGCTGGCCGATCCCGACATGCCGTGGTTCTCGGTCAAGGAGGCGGTGCTGCCCTTCGCACGCTTCCCCGGTGTCGATACGATCCTCGGGCCCGAGATGCGCTCCACCGGCGAGGTGATGGGTTGGGATGTGTCCTTCTCCCGCGCCTTCCTCAAGGCGCAGATGGGCGCGGGTGTGAGCCTGCCCGAAGGCGGCCGCGTGTTCGTCTCGATCAAGGACAGCGACAAGACCCCGCAGCTTGTGGAAGCCGCGCAGGTGCTGACCGATCTGGGCTTTACCATTGTGGCGACACGCGGAACGGCGGCCTTCCTGACCGAGGCGGGGCTCGCCTGCGAGGTGGTCAACAAGGTCTATGAGGGTCGGCCGAATATCGTCGACATGCTCAAGGATGGCGAGATCGCATTAGTCATGAACACCACCGAGGGCGTGCAGGCGGTCGAGGACAGCCGCGAAATCCGCTCGGTCGCGCTCTATGACAAGATCCCCTATTTTACCACGGTGGCCGGGTCGCATGCGGCAGCCTTGGCGATCAAGGCGCGGCAGGAGGGGGAACTGTCGGTGATGCCGTTGCAGGGCGTGCCAGCCTGACCCGGGTGGGGTCCGGCATCTGCCATCACCAGGCGCGGCGGCGTCCGAGTTGCGCCGCGATCCAAGCAGCGGCGAAGGCACCGATCCCATCGGCCAGAAGGTCGGCCAGTTCGGCGCTGCGTCCCACATAGGGTTGAACGATTTCGATGACCCCGCCATAGGCGAACGCCGCCAACGCCACGGCACGCCACTGCTCCGGGTGACGCCAAGCGAGCGGCACCGCGAGCGCGCCGAAGGCGAGCAGATGCGACAGCTTGTCCAACCCCGCCGGACCCGGGGGACCGGACGGCACCGGCATGACGGTCAGCGCGGCGATGATCAGGGCAAGGGCGACGGTCAGAAAACGAGGCATGTCCGCCTCATAGGCCGCCGCCGCGTCCCGATCAAGCGCCGATCAGAAATCGAAGAGTTCTTCGAGGAAGCCGCCACGCTTCTTGCGCGGCTTGCCGCCCGAATAGCCACGATCATCGTCGCGTGGGTGGTGCCCGGTCTCGGCGCGCGGGGCCGGGCCCGCTTCGGCGGCCGAGCGGTCGATGATCTTGTCGAGTTCACCCCGGTCGAGCCACACACCACGGCATTTCGGGCAATAGTCGATCTCAACCCCGGCCCGCTCCGCAAGCACCAGTTCGTTTCCGTCGATCGGGCATTGCATGGCTTTCCTCCTGTCTGTAATCCAACTCACCCGAAGAGTTGGGCGCGCGGGACCAGCGGCACAAGAGGGCGCGCGATCTGCCGCAGCCTAGCGGATCACATGCACCGCGCAAGTGGCATGCCGCACAACCTTGGCCGCGGTCGACCCCAGAAGCAGATCCTGCATGCCGGGCCGGTGGCTCGCGATCACGATGCAATCGGGGCCATGCGCCTCGGCCCAGTCGAGGATGGTGCGGCCCGAATGCCCCTCGACGACGAAGGACTCGGCCCGCGGCAGCGCGGCGGCCATGCTGGACAGCTCCGCCTCGATGGCCTTGCGCGCCTCGGACTGATAGCCAGAGGGCAGATAGGAGATCGCGTAGGCTGGCACCTGCTCGATGACATGCAAGAGGCTGATCTTGCCGCCCTCGCCGACAAGCAGCCGCGCCGCCGCCAGCGCCCCGGCGCCGTCGCGCTCTGTATCGAAGGAAACGGGCACGAGAACATGGTGATACACGGGATATCCTTTCGCGTTATTCTGTCCGAGTGTCCCGCCAAAACAAGGGCCCTGCCTTGATCCAGATCACTTGGCCGCTATTTTTGAGCGTCCCGCATCTGCTGTGCGATCTGTGCCGCCCACTCACCGATGATCGGCAGGAACTCGATCTGACTCAGGGCCCATAGGATCACCGACAAGAGCACCGATGCCCCGAGCACCGTACCAAGCCCGACCGCAAGCCCGCGCGCGAAATTGAACGCCAGCAGCCGCGGCATATTATTGTGGATTCGCACGAACCGATGACTGTTGAGCCGCTGGAGCTCGCTGCGCAGGACCCGGATCTCCTCGCTCAGATCGTCGGTTTTCGCCGAGTCATCCTTCATTCGAAGGTCGCCACGACATCATACATCACCGGCTCGAAACTCTTGCACAGTTCGTTGATCGTCCGATTGCGCGCGCGCATCTCGTCGCTGCGCAGCATGGCCTGAAAATCCTCGCGCGCGCGCCATTGCGAATAATTGGCGATACGGGTCTGCGCATCGTTCACATGCAGACCGGCGGCGATGAAGCCGGGCTGTTTCGAGATGAACTCGCGATAGGCGTCGCGCAGCAGATCGAGCAGATCCTCGCAGGTCCCCGGTGTGACCTCGAAGGTGGTGAGCACGGTCTGATGGCTGCTTTGCTCTGTGATATGCGGCATGGCACGCCTCCTTTGATCTCAACCTAGCATGCGGACACGTGAGGGTAAATTCTCTCCCCACCTTAACCCTCGCTTTACCCTTTCCCTCGAAGGTTAACGCAGAGGTAACCATGTCAAGATGCCTGTTGCTCTCCCTTCTGCTCATGCCGTGGCTCGCCGCTCCGGCACTGCCCGGCGCGTGGCCGCGCGCGAAGGGCACGGCTTTCGTCGCGACCTCCGCCCAGATCGAGGGGCCGGACGAACACGGGTTCTACCGGCAAAATGCCAGCCTTTTCGCAGAGTACGGCCTGACCGAACGGCTCACGCTCGGGATAGATGTGGGCGGCGACGCGGTGCGCATGAGCAAGGCCATAGGCTTTCTGCGCTGGCCCGTGGGCCCTGCCGATCGCGCGCTCAAGCTGGCCGTGGAATTCGGGGCGGGACAGGTCGAGGGCGAGACAGCGCTGCGCCCCGGCCTGAATATCGGTCGGGGCATCAAGCTATGGGAGCGCTATGGCTGGCTCGCCGTCGACAGCCGCACGGTGCTCTTCGAGGGCGGCGGCATATCCCTGGAGGGCGAGGCGACCTTCGGTCTCTCAGTGACAGCGCGCAGCAAGGTGATGCTGCAGCTTCAGGCCGGCGCGCCCGATGAGGGCCGCGATTACACGCGCTTCGCCCCGTCCTTTGTCTATCAAATCCGGCCCGGAGCCCATATCGAGGCCGGGCTGGTTGAGCCGCTCACAGGTGCCGGCCTTCGCGGCTTCAAGCTCGGGCTCTGGCGCAATTTCTGAGCGCGCCAGTGATGGCCGCATCAGACCGCGTCGTCGATCCGCAGACGCAGCACCACCTTGCCCGAAACCGGGCCCGGCCAGCGCAGGTTGATGCGGTCATTCTCGGGCCCCTGCCGGGTTTCGACATAAGCTGTCACATAGCTCACATCGCCGCCGGGATCGCGCAGCGGCCCCTCCGGCAGGATTGACTCGACAGTCTGCGCCCATGCCCCGAACGGCAGGCGCGGGGCTGGCTCGACCACCCAGGTTTCGCTCGCGCTGGTCTGTGTGTGCGCCATGACAAGCGGGCTCGCGGCCTGAATGGTGATGTTGTGAAAGCTGTTCTCGGCAAAGGTGATGCCCCGCACCCGGTCGAAATCCAGATCGGCAAAGCTGGTATCCACCGTCTCCACGCGGTCGAGCGTGCCGATGGCGCGAAAGGTATTGCCGGTCACGGTCATGCCATCGAGGAAATGGCCCGGCCCGTGCGGCTTGACCGTGATAAAGGTGAACCACGGGGCCATGTCGCTGGCCAGAAAGACATTGCCGGTTACGCTGAGCGCGCTGAACGAGAACTCGCTGGCGAATTCAGGCGCGGCGTCATGCTCGTTCGCCCATTCGATGAAGCAGTTGTCGATATAGTTACCGTTGATCGTGCCGCGATTGTTGGTGCGCGTGATCACGAAACCCGCGCTGCGTATGCCGTTCGACGCCGAATCCCCCTGGAACACGTGATTGCCGGAAATCAGCGAACTCGATCCGGCCATGACCGCGAAATGCCGGAAGAACGTGGCGCGGTTGTCGCGGATCTTGAGGTCATTGGCATTGGCATTGAACCCGATGCTGGCGCGCTCCGTCACCAGAAGCGGGCTCTCGTTCGAGAGAAACTGGCAGCGGTCGATCATCATGCCCTGATCGCCCTCGCCATGGCTGGTGATGCCGCGATCCTTGGGTCGGGTGATGAAACAGTCGCGAAAATGGTTGGCCGAACCCGAAGGCGGCAGCAACACGGCGCTGCATTCTCCCGAGCACTGGAAATCCACCTCCGAAAATACCATGCGCGACACGTCCTGAAAGCCGCTGAAATCGAGCATGTACTTGAACCGGCGGAAGGTGAACACCTGCGTGCCTGCCGAATCGAAAAGCGGCTGGCTGAGCGTCAACCGCCCGGCGGCGATGTTACGCGAGGTGACATAGACCTCGCGGCCCACGCCATTGCCCTCCACCAGCGAGCCCACCGCGATATTCGCCACATTCGCGACATTCGACAGGCGTTTGTCGTCGCTCTCGGGATCGTAGCTCGCCTGCGATGTGACGGTATCGGTCTCCCATGCCGGTGTCGGAAAAACCGAGAACTGCCCGTTCTGGATCACGTGCCGCTGATTATAGGTGCTGCGATTGCCCACGGCGGCGGCCATATCGACCGGTTCGCGCAGGGCAATCTTGCGGCCCGCCATATCCAGCGTCACATGCCCCGCATTGTTCAAGAGCGCCTGATAGGCCTTCTTGAAGGCCAATTCGCTGTCGCCGAACGCGTCAATATAGGCGGGCAGATCGTAATTCTTGGTCAGCGACAGGATCGCATCCTCCGGCATCGCCAGCGACCCCTCGAACCGGATGCGGCTCTGGATCGTGGTGCTTGAGCCGAGGAAATACGTCCCCGCAGGCACGATGATCTCGCGCCCGCCCGCCGCCGTGTCGGCGGCCTCAAAAGCGGCGTGATCGTCGGTCACCCCGTCACCGATGGCGCCGTGATCGCGCACATCGACCCTGGCGATCACATCGCGCAGGAAGAACCGGCTCACATCCTCGATCTCGATATCGTCAATCCGCACGACACCGCCCGACGGACCCGTCAGGTCGATCCCGAAATGCCCGAACACCGCCTGCGGCCCCCAGACCATATCGACCCCCGGGCGCTGGCCGATCCCGACGATGGCACGCACCTCGACCACCTCGCCATAGGTGGTGAGCGTGACCTGCGCGGCCTCGACCGTCACACCGGCAAGCGCCGCGCCACTGGTATCCCCGGCAAATGCGGCAATCCGCACGTTGGGCAGGTTGCCCGCGATGGCCTTGACCCGCGCGCGCACCTGAAGATAGCAACCCGGCAGTATCGGCGTCTCGCCCATGAAGCGCAGGCGCTGCACGGCCTCGATCTTCTGCACTTCCAGCGCGCCGCCGAAATCCTGATCGGCCGGCACAAAGGCCGCGTTGGCCGCATTTTCATAGGTGTCCGAGCCGGGCCGCCCGTCGCCGCGCGACCACTGATCGAGCCCCGCCACGAAGGGCCGGGGCATGAGAACGATGCCTTGGGTGATTGCCTTGTTCATGGATATCCCTTTCTCTCTCCCGCGCCGCGCGTGATGGGAAGAGGAGATAGCCACAAGGCGTTAACCGGATGTCAGGGCACCGTCACGGTGCCGCTTGGATGGCTCAGGCCGCGACCTCGGGGGCCGCGCGCACCTGCACGCCGTTGATTTTCCAGCCGCCGTCCAGCTCGACCATCTCGTAATCGACGATCCAGGCCTTGCCGGAAGGGCCGCGCAACATCACGCTCTGCCACAGCTTGCCGGCGATCACCTCGGCGTCGAGAAAGGTCACGTCCGACGGGCGCCAGACCATCGGATAGCCCTCGCGCACCATCGTGCCGAAGGTCTCCGGCGTGCCGAACTTGCGCTGAATGAACGGGCTGGCGAAACTGTAGGCGCGGTCCACGTCGTGGGCCAGAAACGCCTCGATCTGGGATGAAATGACCGCCCGCAGCGCCGCCTCGTCAGCGCGTGCAGCGCCACTTAGGCCTAGGGCGACGATCAGGGATAGAATGAAATACCGCATGGCAACACCTCCATACGGACCTGAGATAGACCGCCGCCCTAGCGTTGCAAGCTTTTCAGATAGGCGACCAGATCGGCCATTGGCGGGCTGACCTTCACCGTCTCGCCGCGCTCGGTGCGCAAGGCGACGCTGCGGGCCTCGAAGAAATCGCCATAGATCGGCATCTCGCTGCCATGCGCGACAATCGGATCGCGCCCTTCGATCCGCTCCACCACCCGGGCCAGCGGAAAATGCCCGCCATTGGCGCGCTGCAATGTGGTCAGATCGGTCGGGTCAATCGTCAGCACCATCTTCATCGGGCCATTGCCTTGGGCGGCCGGACCATGACAGGCGGCGCAGTAACGATCATAGACCGCCTTGCCACCCCGCACATCCTGCGCCTGCGCAACGCTCGCCAGAAGGGCACCCGTCAATAGCGACGTAACGGCTCTCATCGCGGCCTCCTCGCTGCCTTCCCCACGCCTCGCCCGCAACAGTGCCGTCCGCGATGATCGAAGTCAAACGGACGACGACCCGGCACGACACCGGTTGACAGAGTTGTCGCCGTATCACCCCGCGAGGTCGAGCACCTGTTGCCAAACCGGATCGGCCACCTCGACCGGATCAGCAGGCCGCTTGCCCTGCCCCGGCAGACGGGCCCCCTCGTCCTGTGTTGCCGCCTCGGCCACCTGCGCCAGCCGGTCGAAGAACGCACCCGAGACCGCCGGATCCATCAACAGGTAATATTGCCCCAGATCATGCGGCGGTCCCTCGGGGGCCTTGAGCGGCTTGACGTCGCGGCTCACCACCCCGCCCGTCATCCCCGCCGCCAGCAGTTCCGCCATCAGACCAAAGCCCCAGCCCTTGGGCCCGCCGATACTGACCAGCGAGCCGCCAAGCGCCGCCTCGGGGTCGGTGGTGGGGCGGCCTTTGGCATCCACCGCCCAGCCTTCGGGGATAGGCTCGCCCGCGGCCTTGGCCATGGTGATCTTGCCCAGCGCCACCACCGTCGTCGATTGGTCGAACTGCAGGGCAATGCCGCCCTGACCGTCCGGCACCGAAAAGGCGATCGGGTTGGTGCCGATGACCCGTGTCTTGCCACCCGGGGCCGCCACGATGGGCGAGGCATTGGTCATCCCCAGACCGATCAGGCCCCGGTCCGCGATCTGTTCGGTGAAATAGCCCAGAGAGGTGCAGGTATGCGCGTGCCCCACACCAAGGCTCGCCACCCCGCAGGCCCGCGCCGCCTGTGCCGCCCGGTCGATGCCGCGCGCAAAAGCGGGCTGCGCGAAGCCGAACTTCGCATCGACCGTCACCGCGCCCGGTCGCGGCTGCTTCACCTCGGGCTCCACATCGCCCTTGACGCGCCCGGTCTGCAATTGCTGACAATAGCTTTCGAGATAGTAGAGTCCGCAGATCCGGTTGCCGACGCTTTCGGCCTTGCGCACCGCGCGCGCCACTTCCGCGGCGATCCACGGTCGCGCACCATGCCGGATCAGCGCCGCGCGCGTCTTTGCCTCGATATCGTTCAGGGAAATATGCACCACGCCGCTCTCCGATCATTTGAACGATAGCTATGGTGGTGCCGCGATCACAGGTCAATTCAGACCTTCTGAACGCAGCTTCAGTTTTTGCGAAACGCAAGGATTCAGCCCGCCACGATCCGCCCCTGATCAAGCTTGACAATCCGGTCCATCCGCGCCGCCAGATCAAGGTTATGCGTGGCAATCAGCGCCGAAAGGCCGGTCCCTCGCACCAACCCGGTCAGCGCCCCGAACACCTGATCCGAGGTGCCGGGATCAAGATTGCCGGTCGGCTCGTCGGCCAGCAGAACGCGCGGGCTGTTCGCGAGCGCCCGGCAGAACGCCACGCGCTGCTGCTCGCCCCCCGACATCGCCGAGGGGCGGTGCCCGGCGCGCGCGCCAACGCCCACCTGCTCCAGCAGCTCTTGCGCCCGCGCCTGCGCCGCCTTGCGCGCCACGCCATTGGCCAGTTGCGGCAGAACGATGTTTTCCAGCGCGCTGAACTCGGGCAGCAGATGGTGGAACTGATAGACAAAGCCAACCTCCTGCCGCCGCATTGCCGTGCGCCGCCGGTCGCTCAGCCCGCTCATGTCCTCGCCGCCGATCTCGACCCGGCCCGTATCCGCCACATCCAAGAGCCCCGCGATATGCAAGAGCGTCGACTTGCCCGCCCCCGAGGGTGCCACAAGCGCCACCATCTCGCCCTTGGCCAGCGTCAGATCGGCCCCCGCCAGCACCTGCACCTCGCCGGTTTGCCCCTTGTTGTAGGTCTTCTCGATCCCCGTCAGCCGCAGCATCGCCTCACTCATAGCGCAGCGCCTCCACCGGGTTCATCCGCGCTGCCCGCCGCGCCGGAAAGATCGTCACCACGAACGACAGCCCCAGCGACAGCATCACCGCTGAGAGCACGTCGCCGACCTGCAATTGCGCCGGCAGGTGATAGATGCCGCGAATCGACGGATCCCAGACCTGCCCGCCCATCAGCACGTTCACGAAACTGAAAATCGGGTCAATATAGATCGCGAAGAGACAGCCGAGGATCACCCCCGCCGCCGTGCCGATGAGGCCGGTGAACGCGCCGCAGATGAAGAAGATGCGCAGCACCGAGCCCTCGCTCAGCCCCATGGTGCGCAAAATGCCGATATCGCGCCCCTTGTTCTTGACCAGCATGATCAACCCGGAGGTGATGTTCATCGCCGCGATCAGCACGAGGATCGAGAGGATCACGAACATCACGTTATCCTCAACCTCCAGCGCGCGCAGGAACGACCCGCTGGAATCCTGCCATGTCCAGATCTGCGCGCGCTCGCCTGCCGCGCGCAAGAGCGACAGGGTCATGTCATCGACGTTTTCGGGGGCCTCGACCATGACCTCCAGTTCATCCGCGCGCCCGTCGCGGTTGAAGAAGGATTGTGCCTCGGCAAAGGGCAGATAGACCCGCACCCGGTCGATGTCATAGCGCCCAGCGGTGAAGATGTAGACCACCTCATAGGCATTGATGCGCGGGCTTGTGCCGAGCGGCGTCTTGACCCCGTTGGGCGAGATCAGCTTGATCCGCTCGCCCACCGTCACGCCCAGTTCCTGCGCCACCCCCGAGCCGATGGCGATGCCCTCGTCAAACCGCGTGATATCGCCATAGGACGTCTCGGGATCGGCGACACGCGGGATTGTGCGCAGATCCTCGGGCTTGATGCCAAAGACCTGCACGCCGGCATTACGGTCGCGCGCATTGGCCATCACCTGACCCTTGACCAGCGGGGCCACGCGGGTCACGCCCGGCACCTCGCGCACCCGGTCGGCCATCGCCTCATATTCCGCGATGGTCCGGTCGATGCGACCCGATTGTTCGTCCATCGTGCCCGCATTGTAGATCGTCACATGCGCGTTGGCCCCAAGGATGGTATCGACGAATTCCGCCCGAAAGCCGGAGCGCACAGCGAGTGTCGCAATCAGCGCGAATACGGCCAGCGTGACACCGATAAGGCTGATCCACGTCATCACGCTCACACCGCCCTCGGCGCGTTTGGCGCGCAGATAGCGCCAGGCGATCATCCACTCGAAAGCGGCAAAGGGGGCGGGCGATCTGGCCATTCCAGCTCCTTGGGTCAATTCGCGCGGACATTGCGGTCTTGGGTCGGGGGCGTCAAGGTCGCGCGACGCGTGTCGCCGGTGGCGTCCGCGCGAAACCGCTCAACATCCAGCCCTGCCCCGGTCACGGCAGCACCTGCAGCCAGAGCCACGCCGTCATCACCGTCAGCGCCGTCGAGATCAGCACGCTCGACGCCGCCACCCGTTTGGCATGGCCGTAGATATTGGCGAAGACATAGGCGTTGACGCCGGGCGCCATCGCCGCCGTCACCACGGCAGACCGCACGCCCTCGTCAGGCAGGCCCAATCCGACGCCCAGCCCCAGCGTGATTGCCGGATGCACGACCAGCGAGATCAGGCACACATAAAGGATTACCCGAAGATCCCCCTCGGGCCGATACTGCACCAACACACCGCCCAGACCGAAAAGCGCCGCCGGCAAGGCCGCACGCACCATCAGGTCGAGCCCGTCCTGCACCGGACCGGGCAGAGCCATCCCCGTGAGGTTTACAAAGAACCCCGCCGCAACCCCCATGATCAGGGTGTTCGAAAACATCGCCTTGAACACCTTGAGCACCACCTTCGGCCCCGCAACCCCGCGCGCCTTGACAACCTCCATGACGGTGATGCCCACCCCGTAGCAAAACGGCGAATGCACCGCGATGATGGCAAAATTCGCCGCCAGTGCATCCCGCCCATACGCGCGCTCCATGATGGGAAGGCCCAGAAGCAACGAGTTGGAGAACAGGCAGCAAAATCCGATGGCGACCGCGTCTTCCCATGACCGGCCAAAGATCAGTCTCGCACCTAAGAGTCCCAGACCAAAGCCCGAGAGCGCGCCAAGATAAAAGCTCGACAAAAGCCGCAGGTCAAAACTCTGCCCGAGATCGAGCCGTGAAATCGCCGTGAACAACAGGCAGGGAATGGCGAATTTCTGGGTGAAGGTCATCAACCCGTCGACGCCCGTCTGGCTGAACCAGCCGCGCCAGACCGCGAGATAGCCAAAGCCGATCACCAGAAAGACAGGCAGGATGACCTCGATCAGCGCCTGCATCGGCTCAGACCGCGTAACGCAGGATCATCCCATCATAGGCCGGGGTGATATGCGCGGGCGTCTCGTCTGCGACGGTCTGGTAATCGAGGTCGATATGCATGTTGGTCAACACCGCCCGCCGCGGGGCCGCCCGCACGATCCACTCGAGCGCCAGATCGAGATGCGCATGGGTGGGGTGCGGCGTGCGCCGCAACGCATCGAGCACCCAGCAATCGAGACCGACAAGCATGGGCCAGACATCTTCGGGGATCTCGGCCACATCCGGAAGATAGGCCAGATCCCCTACCCGGAAGCCAAGCGCGTCGATCGCGCCGTGCCCGACCTGAAACGGGATCAGAGGAATAGCGCCCCCTGCCCCCACTATCTCGAACGGTCCGTCAATCGTGTGCATGTCAAGGATCGGCGGATAGGGGCTGTCCTCGGGCTGGGTAAAGGCATAGCCGAAGCGCGCATAGAGCGCGTTCTGCGTGTCGCCATCGGCATAGACCGGCAGCCGCGCGCGCATGTTGAAGACGATCATCCGCAGATCGTCGATGCCATGCACGTGATCGGCATGGGCATGGGTATAGACCACCGCGTCAAGCGCGCCGATGCCCGCATCCAGAAGCTGCGCGCGCAGGTCGGGCGAGGTGTCGATCAGCACCCGCGTCACGCCCGCTTCCGTCTCACGCTCGATCAGCATGGAACAGCGCCGCCTGGCGTTGCGCGGCTCGTTCGGGTCGCAGTCCCCCCAATGGCCGCCAAGGCGCGGCACACCGCCCGAGGAGCCGCAGCCGAGGATGGTAAAGCGCAACTCGCCCATCACAGCACCGCCTTGGAGAACAGCCGCTCGAAATTGGCCTCTGTCTGCGCTGCAAACTCTGCCCAGTCCATGCCGAACACCTCCGCCCCCTTCTGCGCTGTATGCACGGTATAGGCGGGCTCGTTACGCTTGCCGCGATAGGGCGGCGGGGCAAGATAGGGCGCGTCGGTCTCGACCAGGATGCGGTCCAGCGGGGCGGATGCGAAGATATCGCGCAGGGCTTGGCTTTTGGGAAAGGCCGCGATGCCCGACATCGACAGGTAAAACCCGAGATCGAGCGCCGCCTTCGCCAGATCGGGCCCCGAGGAAAAACAATGCATGACGCAAGAATACGCCCCGTTCCGATATTCCTCGGTCAGGATGCGCGCCATGTCGTCATCCGCATCCCGAGCATGAATGATCAGCGGCAGGCCGGTTTCCCGAGCCGCCGCGATATGGATGCGCAGGCTCTGTTGTTGCACCTCGGCGCTCTCGGCGGTGTAGTGGTAGTCAAGCCCGCTCTCGCCGATGCCGACGAATTTCGGATGCGCGGCGAGCGCCACCAACTCCTCCACCGACGCCATCGGCTCCGCGGCGGCGCTCATCGGATGCGTTCCGGCAGCGTAGAATACCTCCGGGTACGCTTCGGCAATGGCGCGCACCTGAGGTTCCTGCCGCAGCTTGGTGCAGATCGTCACCATACGTTGCACGCCCGCCTCCACTGCGCGGGCGATCACATCGTCACGCTCGCTGTCGAAGTCGGGAAAGTCGAGGTGGCAATGGCTGTCGGTGATGCGGATATCGGTGCTCATGCCTCTCCCTCGGCGGGCGCTCAGCCCTTCGCGGTTTGCTGAATTCTGAACACCGTATCTAGGACTAGGCTGGCAGGGTCAAGGTTGACCGCCCGGCCATGCCGCGCCCGCGCGCCGATCTCTTGCGCACAATCGGCCCAGGCCCTCGCGCGGTATGGGTCGGGGGCAAGACGCGACAGCAGCGCCGCCTCGCCCGGCGCGGCCTCGGCCCGTGGCGGATGGCCGGTGGCCCCGGTGCGCGCGAGGCGGATCATCAAGAGATCGGTCAATGAAAACAGCAGGTCACGCCGCTCTTCGGCGCCGCGCATCGCCGCCGCCTCGGCCAGCTTCAGCGCGCGCGCCCGGTCGAGACGCGGCAGGTTCTCCATCAGGCCCACAAGCTCCGCATAGGTCTTGAGCCCGCCGAGATTGAGCAGCCGCACCGCAGCACCCACCGACCCGCCCGACAGTTCCGCAAGCGCCACGGGGTCACCCTCAAGCGCGATGCCCGCCTGTTCAAGCGCGGTGGCCATGTCCTCGGGCCCGAGCGGAGCCAGCCGCAGCGTGCGACACCGCGACCGGATCGTCGGCAAAAGGCCCGAGGGCTGATGCGAAACAAGCAACAGAACCGTGCGCGCGGGCGGCTCCTCCAGCATCTTGAGGATCGCGTTGGCGGCCTGCATGTTCAATTCATCCGCCGCATCCACGATCACCACGCGCCGTCCGCCATCGGCCGAGGACAGCGCAAAGAAATTGCCCAGCTTGCGCACCTCGGTCACGCGGATCTCGGCAGCCAGCCGGTCGCCCTTGTCGTTGGGGCCACGCCGCAACAGGAACAGCCCCGGCTCCGACAGCGCCGCGATGCGCCTTGAAACCGGGTGCTCGGGATCGACATCGAGCGTTTCGGGCGGGGGCGGCGCGCCGAAAAGACCACCCTCTTGCGCGTCCTGATTGGCCAGCAGAAACCGCGCCAACCGCCAGGCGAATGTCGCCTTGCCCACCCCGCGCGGCCCGGTGATCAGCCAGCCGTGATGCAGCCGCCCACTGTTGAACGCGTCAAGAAATTCCGCCTCGGCGGCCCCCTGCCCGATCGGCCGCGCCGTCTCGCGCGGATGCGGCGCGCCTTCGACGCGATCGGGCTCTGGCAGAAACTCGTCACTCATGGCAGCCGCGCCTCGACCGCGCGGGCCACATCCCCGGCGACTGCCGCCACCTCGCGCCCGCCGTCGATCACCACGAAGCGCCCGGCGAATTCCTCGGCCAGGGCCAGGAACCCGGCGCGCATCCGCGCCTGCAGGTCTTCGCCGAACGACTCGAACCGTTCCTCGCCGCCGCCCCGGGACAGGGCACGCCCAAGGCCCAGATCAGGGGCAATGTCGATCAGCACCGTCACATCCGGCTCGCGCCCGATCATCAACTCGTGCAACTGATCGACCAGCCCCCGCAGATCGGCGCGACCAAGCCCCTGATACATCCGCGTGCTGTCGGCGAAACGGTCGCAGATCACCACCTGTCCGGCGTCAATCGCAGGCAAGATCACCCGCTCCAGATGGTCACGCCGCGCGGCGGTAAAGAGCAAAAGTTCGGTCTCGGGCGACCAGCGGTCCTTGTCGCCCTCCAGCACGAGACGGCGAATTTCCTCGGCCCCGGCACTGCCGCCCGGCTCGCGGGTCAGCACCACGTCGCGGCCCTGCCCGCGCAGATGCTCGGCCAGCAGGCGCGCCTGCGTGGACTTGCCCGACCCGTCGATCCCCTCGAAACTGATGAACAGGCCCGGCCCGCTCAAAGCGTGCCCTCGGGACCTTCCCGCAATCGTTTCAGCAACAGGCCCGACACCGTGCGCAGCCGCGTCATGAACCCGCCCTGCGGCACGGCTTCGGCGGCCACCAGCGGCACCCGCGTCTCGGGCAGCCCCTCGGGTGTCAGTACCAGTTCGGCCAGACGGTCGCCTGCGGCCACCGGCGCACGTACCGGGCCGGTAAAGACCACCTGCGCCGCGACCTGATCGCCGCCCAGAACCGGCAGCAGAGTCTCGACATCCTCGGCGGGCGTCAAGCCAACGCTCTGCGCCTCGCCCATCCAGACCGGCGCACGCGCGACCTCCTCACCGGCCTTCACCACGGATTTCCGGGCAAACTGGCGAAAGGCCCAGTTGATGATCGCCTCGGATTCTCGGGCCCGCGCCTCGGCACTGTCCAGACCGGAAATCGCAAAGATCACCCGCCGATCGCCCTGCTTGGCCGACCCGGTCAGACCGAATCCCGCCTCCTGCGTGTGCCCGGTCTTGAGCCCGTCCGCCCCGATGCCCAGCCCCAAAAGCGGATTGCGGTTACTGATGTTGCTCGGCGCGCGTCCATCAAAACGGTACTCCCGCTCGGCGAACATCTCGTAGAATTCGGGGAAATCTTCAATGATGTGACGCGCCAGAAGCGCAAGATCACGCATGCTCATGACATGGCCTTCGGCGGGCCAGCCGCTGGCATTCTTGAAGACGGAGTTGGTCATGCCCATCGCTTGCGCGCGCTGCGTCATGAAGCGGGCAAACCCGGCCTCGGTGCCGTCGGGGCTCAGCGCCTCGGCGATCACCGCGCAGGCATCATTGCCCGACAGCACGATGATCCCGCGCAAGAGATCCTCGACCCGAACCCGGTCGGTGGTGTCGAGAAACATGGTCGAGCCGCCGTAGCTCATCGCATGCTGCGACACCGGCAGGCGCTCATCAAGGGACAGGCGTCCCTCACGCACCGCCTCGAAGGCTACGTAAAGCGTCATCAGTTTCGACATCGACGCCGGTGGCAGCGGCGTGTCGGCGTTCTTGTTGAGCAGAACGGTCCCGGTAGTGACATCCACGACATAGGCCGCGCGCGCGCTCGTCTCGAAGGCGGTGGCGGGCCATGCCAACACAAGGCCAAGAAGCGCGGCAGCAATCGGGCGGATCAGGTGCATTCGGTCCTCGTGCGGTCAGTTGGTGACGGGGTAGGCATCGGCAAAGCCGATTTCCTGTATCTTCTTCAAGAGGGTGCCGCGTTCGGACGTGCCGCTGGCCGGGCCAACGATGACCCGCCAGAAGGTCTTGCCCTGCGAGGATTGCTCCAACACGGTCGGCACCATGCCCGATTGTCGCATGGCCGTGGCGGTGTTCTGGGCATTCTCCTCCACGCTGAAAATGCCGACCTGGATGAATGGCTTGTCCAGCGACGTGGTCCGCGCGGCGGCGGGGCGCGGCTCGGCCTCCGTTTCGGGCGTTGGCTCGGCGGTCGGCGCGGGTGCCGCTTCCATCTCCGCAGCCTCGATGGCGGCGGCTGCCCCTGCCACGGGATCGAGCACGCTTTCCTCGATGTCCTGCGGTTCGGCCATCGGCTCTTCCGCAGCCTGCTCTTCAGGCTTGACATCCTGACCGTCAGGCTCGACCGGCACCTCTGCCTCCTCGCGCCGGAGCGCGGTCACGTTGAGTTGCGCGGGGGCCCCCGCGAGCATCTCCAGCGCGGCCGCGGCATCAGACGACACCTGCAAGGCCGGACCCGGGGTCTCGCGCTCGCGTCTGAACAGCGCACCGATCACGAAAGCCGAATTCGACATGTTGCGGATGATCACCCGTTCAGGCTCTTTCACATCGGGATGCGCGACCCAGACCCCGCCCAGCGACGGACGCCCGTCCCACAGGCCCATATCGGTGACCTGAAAGACATCCGGTGCCTCGACATCGCGTTCCACCAGCTTGACTGAATTGCCAGACCGCGCCTGTGGCGCACTGTCGGCGGTATCTGGCCGGAGCATGAAATTCCCGCTCTCGTCGCATCCCGCCAGAACTGCAAGACCAAGCCCCGCCAGCATCAAACGGCCCCACGGCGCCCGTTTGCCCCCAATTGTATATGTCATTATCTGCCCCTTGCCTCTCGGTCACGCCCATGCCGCACCTGCGCCGGTCTTCCGGTCGCGCCGCTCGTTACCCCGGCATGATCCCGCGCGCAGTCTAGCGCCTCACCTGCGACGTGAAAAGTGCGCAGGTGCGGCATGGGCGATTTTCCACGCGAAACAACATCTTTCAGAATCGAGCGCGGCACTGTAGGAGCATCCGGACCGGAGGAGTGGCAGAGTGGTCGATTGCACCGGTCTTGAAAACTTATTACGGAAGGGTGGCAGAGTGGTCGATTGCAGCGGTCTTGAAAACCGCCGATGTGCAAGCATCCGTGGGTTCGAATCCCACCCCTTCCGCCAAGTTTTTCAAGCACTTAGCTAGCGTCAGTTCCACCTCCCGCGCACCCGCTACAGGGCTGCTACATGGGTGCAAATCGCGGCAGCAAGGGTGCTTCCGCACGGGGCACTTGTAGCGCATTTGTAGCCCCCGCTCGTGCGTCCGTTGGATTTAGCGGGGAACTGAACGCTATGCCCCGTCGCGGGTGACAAGTCCGCGCGCTGCTACAGGGTCGCATCTCCTTAGTCCGTAGCAGCTTTCCTGTACCTCACCGGCGTCTGGTCCCTGCACCCCGTATCGCCATCACACAGGCGCAGGCGGGTCGTGTCCTCGGACCAGAATGGCTTGCCGCAGCACATGCAGTTCCGCCAGCCCACCTTCCTAACCACGCGGGGCGGGAAGTATTCCAAGTCCAGCACCGACTCGCGCCGTTTGCCACCGTCATAGGGCCACTGTTCCGGTTCTATGAACCCCAGCGAGTTACCCTTCGGGCGCGAGGGGCGCGCAGCCTCGGCTACAGCCGCGCTTGCCGCAGCCCTGCGGCCACCCCCTTGGCGTGCGCTGGTGCGCGGCTGTGCCAGCGGCTGCGGGCCGCGCTCGCGCCATGCGCGGAGCCAAGCCGGTTCCTCCACCGCTATGACCACAGGTCCCAGACGCGCTCCCGCGCCCACTTCTGAACCGAGGCGAGCACGATGGCCATGTCCCTACCGTCAAAGCGACCCGCCTCAACACCCGCGCGCATCTCCGACTCAAACTCTGGCGAAGCGAGGTGCATGAACACGGGCGACTCGCGCGTCCGCTCAAGTCGGCGCACCCGTTCGAGCAATGCACGCCGACCCGCCACTGTGGTCAGCCCTCGCCCTTGAGCACGCGGAGCGCTTCGCCCAAGCGTGCGGCGCGGTGCAGGTTGGCGTCAGCATGTGCCTGCCGCCCCTCTGCTTCCTCAATCCGGCGCTGGTGGATCAGCTTCAGGTCTGCGGGCGTGACCCCGTTCTTGCGGGGTCGGTTCTCATGGTCGAGGTGATCGTTCTTCATTGCGCTACCACCCCCAATTCCTTGACCAGCCGCATCGCGTCCGCGCGCACCTTGGCGTCGTCACTGTCGCGCAACACCTCAAGGCATGTGGTCACCACGAGCTGACGCATCTGCGCTTCTTCCTCGGGCGTCTGGTCCTGAAACATACCGTCAGGTGCTAACCCCATGCGCTGCGCCTCCGTCAGCGACAGGCACAGCACCTTGAGCGCGACGGGGTGGCGGTGCCGCAGCCGCCGTGCGAAGGCGTCAGCGATCCTCAACACTCGGTCGTATTCGTGGATTGGGTGGACAAGCACCCGCCTGCCAAACAACGTGGTGACGACGAGCACGTCACCGGGGCTTGGAGGCAGCGCCGTGACGCTGTTGCCCCCATTACCCCACAGGTCATGGTTGGATAGATGTGTCATCAGTTCACCGCCTTCGCTTCGAGTTGAATGATGCGGTCCTCCAAGTCGGCAACCGCTTGAATGCCCGCGACAGCGTTGAGGCACCCGATCAGGATGCGTCCCGTGTCGGGGTCCACGTTGCCGTCAGCGACCGCTTGCATGATTTGTCGCGCCTGCTCAGGCAGCGGTGCGTCGCTGCTCAGTTCAAACTGCACCTTCTCAGCCTGCGCCTTCTTGGGCGGCGAAATGCGCGCCAGCACCAGAGCAGCGGCCTGCATGTCACCTTCCAGCGCAGCGTCGATGACCACACGGGCAACAGCGGGTCCGTCATCGTTCAGCGCCTGCGCGATCTTGTCTCGCTTCGACAGCGCCCCCCTTGGGCCTGCCAGCGGGGTTCGGGGACGCCATCCCCTTCTCCCACTTCGCGGGCTTCGGTTCGTAGCCCTGCAACCATGTGGGCTGAGGTGATGCATCGGTCATGTGGTGCTCCGTGATCTAATCAAGGTCGTTTCAGCGGTCCTGCATGACGAACGCTTTTTGTGCCGCCGTCTTCGCTTCCCTCAAAGCCTTGGCCTTGTGCGGGGGCGCGCCCACCGCCTTCTCCAGTTCCTTGAACACCAGCCCGGATCGCTCCTCTATGAGCACCTTGGCAGCGGTCATGACCTTGAGACGCTTCGCTGTCGCGGGGTTGTGCCGCTCATGGTAGAAAGGGGTCAGCGTCTTCTGCATGTTCGCGTCGATGCCCGACAGGATGGCGGGCGCACCGAGCACGGCGGTTGCGACGATGTGGTCACCGTCGTCAATCGCCTGCTGGATCAGCTTCATGCGCTCGCCTGTGGGCAGACCCTTCACATGGGCACGCACCTCCGCTGCAATGGTGCCCGCCGCCTTGCTCTCCACTGGCTGCGTCAGTTCGCCCTCAAGGTGAGCGATGCCCTTCTCAAGGTTCGTCCGCACGCTGTCGAACCCCTTGGCGATGCGCGCAAACATCTTCTGCGCCAAGTCATCGGTCATGATGACCTGCGTGGCCTCGTTCCAGGTCGGGTTGGTCTTGGCCTGCTCACGCGCCGCGTGAACCTTGGCGATGCCCTGATACGCCTCATCAAAGGCGTGGAGCGCGGGTGCAAGCACCGCTTCGGTCTCGCTGTCGTACCCGTCAATCTGCTTCACGTTCTCCGGATGCAGCGCGGGCGTGACCTGTGTGTGGATTTCGGTGCTCATGGTGCTGATAACCCCTGATGCGGCTGGAAATGTGCTGCAACGCCACCTGTTTCACCCGTAGGTCAACAAGCGAAACATATTTCACATCAATGGGTTAGGTCTGTTCTGCGCGGCGTCCTGCATAGGTCTGCATATTTTGTGCGGGGCTTCGGTCCGAAAAGTCGTTGCCGGTCCCGGATGACTTGTCGTGTACCTGTGGTGTGAACCTGAACAAATCATGAACGGGAGCGACGGCATGGACGAGATGACCACACACACCCGCCGCGAGAACGCCCGTCGTGCCGGGGTAGCTGCGGGCGTGCCCGCTGACCGGATCAATGAGCTGCCCCCCGAAATTCGGACACTGACATAAGCTACGATTTGCAGTCTGCTGATCTTCGACGAGAAGGAGATCAGAGATGTCGAAACGCAAACAACACGCGCCAGAGTTCAAGGCGAAGGTCGCGCTGGAAGCCCTGAAGGGCGAGGAGACCGCCGCCGAGCTG